>JAPOVF010000145.1 GCA_026708285.1 Acidobacteriota bacterium | reverse complement strand
ACCCGAAGGAGGACCTGATCGTCATCTTCATGGTCCAGTTCTGGATGTCGGGCACGTTCAACTTCCGCGGCCAGCTCAAGTCGATCGTCTATCCGGCACTGACCTGACCAGCAGGGTCGTGGACAACCCGCGCCCGACTTGCGAACGCCGAGCCGAGCGGCGCGGCGCCCTATTGCGGCGAACGAGGCGGTTCGAGAAGGCCGTTTCGTGGTCGCGGCTGGCCACCGTGCTTGCGGCAGCCGTGCTGGTCTGGCTGTCGGTCCAGGCAAGGCTCTTCCCCCTGATCTGGGCGGCGGTCCCGGCGCTGCTCTTTCTGGTTCTCGTCGTCCTTCACGAGCGGGTTCTGAGACGGGCCGAACGGCTGAAGCGTGCGCAAGCCTTCTACCATCAGATTCTCAACCGGCTCGACGGCGACTGGCGGGCCGGCGGACGGCCCGGCTCGCGCTTTGCCGACGAACACGCCGAGCACGTGTACGCCGCGGACCTCGACCTGTTCGGTCCCGACTCGCTGTTCCAGATGTTGAGCCGCGCCCGCACCCGAGGCGGTGACGAACTCCTCGCGTCCTGGCTGCTGGAGCCCGCGCGACCCGACGCTGTACGCAAGCGGCAGGAGGCTGTGCGCGAACTGGCGCCTCGACTCGACTTCCGCGAGCGTCTGGCAGTACATGGGCGGCTCGCGCGCACCAACATCGATCCAGGGGCCCTGCGAACCTGGGCGGCGGGGGAGGGGAGGCCTGCCCTGCCCGGCGCCGGCGGGCGCGAGTTCCTGATGCGCGTCCTGCTGACGGCAGCGGCCGCCGCCAACCTTCTCACCGCAACCGGCTGGATGATCTGGAGCTGGGGGCCGTCGCCGTTTCTGGCCGTGGCGGTGCTGGAAGTCCTCTGGGTGATCGCAAAGCGTCGTGCTATCGCGGCTGCCACAGGTGGCGTGACGCGAGCGAGCCGTGACCTCAATCTGGTTGCGGCCCTGCTGGAGGTCATCGAGCGCGAGCCGTTCGAAAGCGACCTCATGGTCGAACTGCAGGAGCGGTTGCGGGGTGGCGATGGAAACACCGCCTCCCGGAACGCCACACGGCTACGCCGTCTCGTGGATCTGCTCGACTCCATGCGGAACGCCCTGTTCGTGCCCTTCGGCCTGCTGCTGCTGTTGACGCCCCAACTCGCCTACGCCATCGACGCCTGGCGCCGACGCCACGGGCACCGCGTGGCCGTCTGGCTCGACGTGCTCTCCAGCGTCGAGGCCCTGGCCAGCCTCGCCTCCCATGCGTTCGAGCACCCGAACCACATCTTCCCCACGCTGGTCGAGCCGGCCGGGAAGCGGCGCCCGCTGCTAGCCGCTCGACAACTCGGGCATCCCCTGCTGCCTCCGAAGGACTGTGTGGCGAACGATGTCGTACTGGAAGCCTGCTCCAGGAAACCGGGGTCGCCAGCCCAGTGCCTGATCGTCAGCGGCTCGAACATGTCCGGCAAGAGCACGCTTCTCAGGACGGTCGGGACGAACGTCGTCCTGGCGCTTGCCGGTGCACCGGTGCGCGCGAGCTCGCTGGTCCTCTCACCGCTGGCCATCGGATCGTCCATCCAACTACGGGACTCACTCGCCGAAGGCCACTCCAGGTTCTACGCCGAGATCACGAAGCTCAAGTCGGTTCTCGACCTCACCGAACAGGAGACGCCGGTGCTGTTCCTGCTCGACGAGATTCTCCACGGCACGAACTCCCACGACCGGAGAGTCGGCGCCGAGGCCCTGGTCCGCAGCCTGGTTGATCGCGGCGCGGTCGGACTCGTGACCACCCACGATCTCGCCCTGGCGCGGATCGCCGACGACTCGCCCGGGCCGTCACTGCGCAACGTCCACTTCAGGGACGACCTGGTGGATGGGAAGATCCTGTTCGACTATCGCCTGCGCGAGGGCACCGTCACTCGCAGCAACGCGTTGGACCTGATGCGCCAGGTCGGCCTCGACGTTTAGGACCCCTCCATTCCCCGTCTCCTTCGTGTAGACTCGACGTCCTAATGACTGCGACGGTTGTTCCCTTCCAGTCGTCGCCTGAGGCGACGTACATCCCCGAGGGCGTTCCCGCGCCCGGTGTGGAGCCGTGCGCGGTCGAGGTGACCGAAGACTTCGAGACGCTCCGGGACCGTGGGCGGGAACTAGTTGCGAAGGGCTCGTACCGGGAAGCCGCCGTTGTCTATCGACAGGCTGCGCAAGCCGCCACGGCAGCGGGTGAAGCCGACCTGGCCGATGAGGCGCTGTGCGGTTGGGGCGCGGCCGAAACCGAACTCGGCAACGGCGCTGAAGTCATGCCGGAGCTGCGACGGATCCTGCTCGGAACAACCGTCGACAACAACTCCTGTCTGGCCGCCTACACCTTGGCGCGCGCACATGAGTTGGAGGGGCAGATCAAGAAGGCACTGTTCTACGCTCGATTGTTCCGTGATCGTGCGGACTACGTGGAGCGTGAGGGACTAGCTGGTATGGCCCAGAATCTCCTGGGCAACCTCCTGGCGGCCGAGGGTCGGGAAGCTGAAGCTGCTGAGTGCTATCGCACGGCCCTCCGCTACACGAGAGAAGCTCCGCCAATGTGGACCGCGATCGCCGAAGGGAATCTGGGCTATTGCCTGCTGTCCCGAGCGACCGCAGCCAAGCAACTGCGCAGCGCCACAATGCGCGAAGCCCTTCGGTTGCTCTATCGGAGCATGCGGACCTTCCGGCACGGAGGGGCCATTCAGTACACGATGCTGCCGCATCAGGACCTGTGTTTCGCCTACCTTGAGTTGAAGCGTCCGAGGTTGGCAAGACAACACGGTATCCGTGCACTTGAGTTGGCCGAGAAGTACCAAGACCTAGCCGTAGTCAAGAACTGCCTCTACCTGCTGGGCCAGGTGGCGATGCAGGAGCACGACAACGAAGCGGCCAGGGGATTCTTCTGCAAGCTGGAACGGCGCTTCTATCCTGAGCACACCGGGCTCTCAACCGTGCTGATGTCCCTGGATCTGCGCCAGGTGGTGAATCTGAGGGCATGATGAAGAGCATCCTCCCCAGGTTCTCAACGGGCAAACGGGCAGGTCGCGCCGCCCTCGTGGGGCTGATCGCCCTGCTGCTCGGCGCCGGCGCGCTACACGCCGCGTCAAGTGCTCCGGTCCTCGGGAAGAGCGGAGACATCTATCTGGTCACCGTCGGCACCTATGGAGAGCTCTTCCCCGACGGCGCCGAGGCCTCCGCAGACGCCGAAGTCCTCCGTCTTGAAGCTCGTCGGGGGTCCGGAACTGTCGAGCACTACCTGGTTCCCGGCAGCGAAGCGGACGACAGCGACAGGACGCCGTCCCTGTCCTTCGACGCCTCTACCGGCCAGCTCTACGTCGTGTGGTCTAGCAACAGTGACTCGACCCTTACCCGGATCAACCTGGCCTCTTTCAACGGCAGCGAGTGGTCCGACACGATCGAGGTCTCCGGCAACATCTACAGCAACAAGTCGGCACCGCGCCTTGCCGTCACTCACGACCGGTTTGAACTAGCAGCAGGAAGTTCCGACCAACCGAACACGCGCACGGTCCTACACGTCGTCTGGTCCGAAGACACCACCGACGGCGACAAGGTCATGTACGCGCCCGTGGTACTGATCGACGGAGAACTGGCCTCGACGTGGCGTCGCGTTCACCGGCTCAACGACTACGTGTCGCAGGAGTTGATCGACCAACCCTTCGATAGTGAGGTGCCGGCACGTCTGCTCAAGGCGCCGACTGTTGACGCCGCCTCAGAGGCCAACGCAGTTGTCATCGGTTTCGCCGACAGCGACAGCGGAGCCTTCGTCCAACTGGAACTCTCCACTCCAGCAGTCGAACTCGCCGAACTCGCCGACAGTCTTGCGGATCACCTGAACTCCTCGAACCTCTGCCAGAAGATCGAGGACGAAGAGGAGAACGCGCTCACATCCGTCGCGGAGGCCGCGCGCATCCACCTCGTACTCGTCGGCCGACGGATTCGTAGTCGGGCTCTAACGCCACTGGCGCATGACACCAAGCAGATGCTGATCCGACGCGCAGAGAGTCTCTGCGCCGAGGGTGGACTCAATGGGGTTTCCAGCGCAGCCCGCATTCACCTCGTGCTCGTCGGTGCCCGGTCTCAAGAAGGCGATCTCCTGGAAGAAACCGCGACTGCAGAAGGTCACGTTCTACTCGCGGCGGCCCAACCGCTCGACAACGGCTACGTCCAGCACCTCGCCCGCCTACAGGTGAAGTCGGAACGGGCAGCGCCTACGATCGGGACCGGACAGCCGACGATCTTCGTCTCGCCCAACGGCAACGGCGCGGTCGTCGTCTGGGAAACCGGTTCATCGCTGACCTACGTCGAGACGACAAGCGACGATGCCGAGGCAGCCTGGAGCGAGTCCTTCACTCTCCTCCTCGACGACAACCTCTCCCGCTCCGAGGCTTACTCGATCCTCCACGAGCGCGCTCGCTCCCTCGAGTAGATCCTCGCAGGGACATCCCGACGCCGTCCAGCCCGTGCCGGGGCTCAGGGGGAGGGGTCCCAGCGGACTCGAAGCGAGCGACGGCCGACGCCTTCCCAGCAACCGACGCCTGACCGAAGCGAGCGTAGTGGAGTGCTCTCTGATCGGGCGATATCCCATGAGGTCCAAAGAGCGCAGGAGAGAGTCGAGAAATGGCAAAAAACTCCAATGAATACGGTAACTTGTGAGGGTTCGCGAAGCGTTATCTCAGGTACTGGGAGCGGGTGACAGCGTGTGGCTGTAGAGGCAGGATTGGGGGACATCGTGAGGGAATCCGATACGGGGGTCTCTGCTACCATCCCGCCATGCCACTCACCCAACGACAAGTTGACGCCATCAGACCCACAGGCAAGCCCTTCAAGAAGTACGACCGTGACGGGCTCATGGTCAGAGTCACCGCCGCCGGCAAGGGCCGATGGGTCTGGAGAGGCGTCGTCAAGGGGAAGCGGATCGAGGTCGGCATGGGCTCGACAAGGTTCCGATCGCTGAAAGAGGCTCGGGAGGTCGCCTTCGAGCATACGAGAACCGCTCGACTGGGAGGCGATCCCAGGGCGCCCGTCGCCACCGATGCCCCGACCTTCAGGGAGGCCGCGACGCTGTACCTCGAGATCCAGTCTCCCGACTGGGGAGAGGAGCACGCGAAGCACGTCCGGCGGCTGCTGGAGCAGCATGCGTTCCCGGGTCTTGGGGACCTGCCGGTCGACGAGATCCAGACCGCCGACCTGATGCGGGTCCTGGTGCCCCTGTGGCGCCGTCAGCGGCCGACCGGACGGCGGCTGAGGCAGAGGATGGCGGGCGTTATGGCTTGGAGCGTGGCGGCCGGCTATCGGGCCGACGACCCGACGAGCACACTTGCGGCGGTGTTGCCGGCCGGCCGGAGAAAGCGGAAGCACCATCGCTACCTGCCGGCAGAGGACCTGCGCGAGGCGCTGGCCAAGGTGCAGGCGTCCGGGGCATGGATCGGGACGCGGCTGGCGATGCGCTTCCTGGCGCTGACGGCGGCGCGGAGAGGCGAGGTTCGGGGAGCCAGGTGGCGGGAGATCGATCTGGAGTCGGCCACATGGACCGTTCCTGCCTCGCGCATGAAGTCCCGCAAGGAGCACCGGGTTCCCCTCTCCACCGCCGCCCTTGTGGTCCTTGATCGGGCGGACCGGTTGCGTGGCCGGGGTGGAGGTCTGGTGTTTCCCGGCATCCAGGGGAAGATGGTCGGGGCGGCGGTGTTCGGACGGCTGTTGAGAGACCTCAAGATCGATTGCAGCCCTCACGGCTTCCGCAGCTCGTTCCGGTCGTGGTGTTCGGACGAGGGGATCGACCGGGAGTTGGCGGAACAGGCCCTGGCCCACGCGGTCGGGAGCCAGGTCGAGCAGTGCTACGCCCGCAGCGACGTGCTGGAGCGCCGGCGCG
>JAPOVF010000212.1 GCA_026708285.1 Acidobacteriota bacterium | reverse complement strand
TGGGCGGCCTGGAGGTCGAGCGGCTGATCGCGGCCGGCGCTTCCCAGTCCGCCGCGCGCTTGCGCACCTACGTCAACGGCGTCCACCCGCTGAGGGAGGTGTTCGACGGCTTCCTGCCGTTCATCGACTTCGGCGGCGTCGTGCCGTTCGCGTCCGATCTGAGCGGCGGACGCCGGGGCCGCACTCTCGCATCGATCCGATCCGACCTGGACGTCCCGGTCATCGTCGTGAACTCGGAAACCGAACTGACCAGCTATTACTCCATTCGCGAACCGGACTCGGCACGCTTCCGCCTCTGGGAGGTGGCGGGGACATCCCACGTATCCGCGGCGAGACCGAAGGAACGCACCGTCGAAGGCTCCAACTGGCTGTCCTACTCCCCCGTGTACCAGGCCGCGATCAGGCACCTGCACCACTGGATCACTGACGATGTCGAACCACCGAGCATGCCGCGCGTCGAGATGAAGGCCGGAGACGCGCGTCCCGAAGTCGTCCGGGACGAACACGGCAACGCCATCGGCGGCATCCGCCTGCCCGAACTCGAGGCACCCACCGCCTCGCACAGCGGATTCGGCACGCAGCGGGAAGGGACGCGGTTCGGGTTTCTGTACGGAACCGCGACCGACTTCGACAGCGAACAGCTAGCGGCCCTGTACCCGGATAGCGAGCACTATCTCGATGCCTGGAACGCGGCACTGGACCGGCTGATCGAGCAGGGCATGATCCTGCCCGAGGACGCGCCGGCGATGCGGCAGCGGACCGCGGCCTGGGCGGCGCGGCTCGACTAGAGGCCGTAGTACTCGCGGTACCACTCGACGAAGCGGGGGATGCCCTCGGCGATCGCGGTCGTTGGCTCGTAGCCGAGGTACTCCCTGGCGCGCGTCAGGTCGGCCGAGGTCCGCACGACGTCGCCGGGCTGCATCGGTAGAAACTCCTTTTCGCCCTCGCGGCCGCAACTCCGTTCGATCTGTCGGATGAACTCCATCAGTTCCTCGGTGCGGCCGGCGGCCAGGTTGCAAACGAGGTCCTCGTGGTTGCGGTCGATCGCCGAGACGACGCCGGTCACGATGTCGTCGATGTAGGTGAAGTCCCGGTGCATCCGGCCGTGTCCGAAGACGTTGATCGGCTCGCCGCGGAGCAGGGCGCCGGTGAAGAGAAACAGCGCCATGTCGGGCCGTCCCCAGGGGCCGTAGACGGTGAAGAACCGCAGGCCCGTGACGCGCATGCCGTAGAGGTGGTGGTACACGGACGCCATCAGCTCGTTCATCTTCTTCGTCGCGCCGTAGAGCGAACACTGGGACGACGTGCTGTCCGTCTCGCTCAGCCGCTCGCGCGTGCTGTTGCCGTAGACCGAGCTGCTCGAGGCGTAGATCAGGCCGCCGACCTCGTGGTCCCGGCACAGTTCGAGGATGTAGGTGAACGCCTGGACGTTGTCGCGCACGAACTGGTTCGGATGGTCGATCGAGTGCCGCACTCCGGCCTGGGCCGCGAGGTGGCAGACCCTGGTCTCCGTGCCCGAGACGCCGCGGACGAGGTCGTCGAAGGAGTCCTGCAGGGACTCGCGGTCGCCGATGTCGGTGCGCACGAGGCGGAAGCCCCGTTGCTCCTCGAGGATCGCGTTGCGCCGCTCCTTGAGCCGGGGGTCGTAGTAAGGACTGAAGTTGTCGTAGCCGATCACCTCGTCCCCGCGCTCGAGCAGGGCCCTGGCGACGTGGAAGCCGATGAATCCGGCGCTGCCGGTCAGCAGGACTCTCACGAAGCGCCCCCGGAAGGAGTGCCCTGCCAGCGTTCAGCGAGCTGGGCTACCGGATCGATCAGCAGGTCCTCGACGGGAAGTTCGGCCAGCAGCCGGTCGTCGAAGTCGGGAGCCTTCTTGAGCACCTGGTCGCGCAGACCCGTGTAACGCTCCCGGTAGCCGGAGAGCAGGCGACGCAACTCGGGCGCCGGCGCACGCTCCCGGAAGCGCACATGAATCAGGTTCAGCGCCGACACCTCGCCGCCGTTCCACTCCGGCAAACCGATGAACACCCGGCCGTCCGTACGGCCTCGCGCCGCCAGCAACCGGCCCTCGACCGCGACTGCGTACTTCGTGCCCTTGAGCAGCGGTTCCCGCACCGTCCGCGACTGAAGATCGCGGCACAGGCCGCCGGCGCGCAGGACGCGGATGGTGGCGGCGTCACCCGGCGCCGGGCCCTCGCCTCCATGCCAGAGCTGGTAGCGGACGTAGCCGAGCACCTGATCCACGAAGGGATCGAGCGCGCTCATCGCCTGTCGGTCCTCGGCCGAGATCGCCTTCTCCGGCGCACCGGCCTCCAGCAGAGCGGTCGCGAGAGACATTCGGCCCAGGGTCTGGTCGTGGCGCGAGATGCCCACGGTGACCGTCTTCGCCTGGTGCTTGATCGTGTCGATGTGCCGCGTGAGGTCGTCGATCGCCGGAGTGAGAGCGTCCCGCAACTCCGCCAGCGCGCTCTCCTCGCCGCCGCCGGCCGCATCGCCCAGCCCGTCGAGCGCAACCGCCAGCCGCACCGCCCGGCCGACGTGCAGGTTGCCGTCGTAGCCGCCGCTGGCCAGACCCTCGCTGACGGTGTCGATCTCGGCGCCGGCGATCTTGCGCAGTCGAGCCACTGGCCGCGCCTTGCCGCCTCCGGCCACGTCGTTCACCGCCGTGCGGATCGCCCGCAGCGGCCTGGCAAGGTCGTCGATGGCGAGGGCCGCCTGGTAGCCGAACAGGTGGCCGACCACGGTCGCCAGCACGAAGGACAGCTCGGGCGGCACCTCGGGCACTTCGATCACCGCCGCCGCGGACGGGAACGCCGCGCCCTGGGATGCGATGACGATGGGCGTCGCGCGGTGGGCGCGGTAGACGTCGATCTCCTTCCGGGTGTCGGCCGCCGTCGAGCCCTGGACTCCGGTCGCGCAGACCAGGATCAGCGGCTCGGACGACAGGTCGATGTGCTTCTTGTCCTCGGTCGCATCGCAGGCGATCGCCTTGTAGCAGAGTTCCGAGAGCTTGATCCGGATCTCCTCCGCGGCGATCCGGTCGAGACCGTTGCCGACCACCGACCAGTCCCGCAATCGCGGCGCGTACTCCCCGGCGGCGGCCGCGATCGCGGGCCGCAGGGCGAGCGTGCGCTCCATCGCGCCGGGCAGGTTCCGCAGTTCCCGCAGAAGGCGGTCGGCGGCGGGGCGTTCGTCCGGTCCGCCCGCGACCTGGTCGGCGATCGCCACGGCGAGCAGCATCCCCGCCGCGATCTGGGAGTAGAAGGCCTTTGTGGACGCAACGCTCATCTCGACGTCCCGCCCGTCCGAGGTGTAGAGCACACCGTCCGCCCGGTCCGCCAGATCCGAGTTGCGGCGGTTCACGATCGCGATCGCGCGGGCGCCCCTCCGCTGCGCCAGGTTGACCGTGCGCAAGGTGTCCGTCGTCGTGCCGGACTGGCTGACCGCGACGACCACGGTGTCGTGCATGTCAGGAGCCAGGTGGAAGCCTGAGAGCTCGGTCGCTGGCATCGCATCGACCCGCGGGCGGCTGAGGCCACGCTCGCGCAGACGTCCCTCGATCGCCGAGGCGATGCCTTGACCGGCGACGGCCGCTGTGCCCTGACCGGTGACGACGATGCGCGCGACCGTCCCCTCCCGCAGGCCGCGCGCAACCGCCTCCGGCAACGTCCGCTCACCGACGGAAACGCGCAGGCGCCCGGTCGCGTCCTCCCGCAGCTTGCCGCGCACCGTGTTGCGCACGGAACGCGGCGCCTCACTGATTTCCTTGAGCAGGAAGTGCGGGAACTCGCCCCGGTCGATGTCGCGGGTCGTGATCTCGGCATGGTCGAGCTCTTCCGGCGCCACCGGCAGTGGCGAGCCTCCGGCCGAGTACCGTTCGATGCCCTCCAGCTCGCCGGCGCGATCCGCGTCGAGCACGACGACCTGGCCCCAACCGGCGCCGGCGCGGTCCGGTTCCGCCTCACCGTCCAGGCGCAGCCAGGTCGAGGTCTCCTCGACCAGGCCGTAGGGTTCGCTTGCGACCACGAAGGCGTGATCCGCCAGCCCGACGTACAGACCCTGGCCGCTGCCTTGGGTCGCCAGGTAGAGCCGTGACGGGTCGTCCCAGGTGAGCGCACCGAGAGCCAGCGAACCCTCGAACGCGGCCACGGTCTCGCGGAAGGCGTCGAAGGACGCGTCGCCGCCGGCCAGCCGGCGCGACATGAGAACCGGCATCACCTTCGCGTCCGTGGTGATGCGGGAATCGAACTCCAGCTTCTCCAGCACCGCCAGGTCGGCGTGATTGTCGATGTCGCCGTTGATCGCCGCGATCACCTGGGGTGGCCGTTGGCCTTCCGCGTCGCAGTCCCGGGCCTCCGCGTCGTTCAGCGGGTGCGCGTTCGCCTCGTTGATCCGGCCGACGCTGGCCCAGCGCGTGTGCCCGAGCACGGCCGCCTCGATGTCCGGGCTCTCGAGCGCCGCCGCCAGCAACGGATCGGCGGCGACCGCGTCGCGCAGGAAACGGACGTTGTCGCCCAGTTCTCCGATCTCCTCCGCGCACTTGTAGACCAGACCGATCCGTCCTCCGGCCAACTGGGCCGCGCGATGACCGAACAACGGATCTCCCGTCCGGCCGTCGAGCGCTGAGCGAATCGCCGGATCGTCCGGGTCGAGGCCGTGTCCGGAGAGCAGGAGGAACAGCCCGGCCGAGTCCCGGCCGCGGATTTCGAGCCGGTCGAGGGAGGAGAAGGCCTGCTGAACGGCGATCAGAACGTCGAGCCCGGCGGCGCCGGCCCCGGCCGGCGCCAGCGCACCGACTTCAGTCGCGGTCCGTAGCCGGTCGCGGCGGATCGCCCACTCCGCATCGGCAAGCGCGGCGGCGGCACCGTTCACCGCTTCGAGATCCACGTCGCCGAACCGGCCAGCGCCGTCATCGAGAAGGGCACCCAGCCGGTTCACCGCCGCCGAGCAGGGCCGCAACGCATCGGCGATCGCGGTCCGCAGCGCCTCATCGCGCACCAGGGCCCGGACGGACGAACGGACGCGCAACCGCCGGTCCCAACCAGCAAGCTCGGAGGCGGCGGCCGACAGGACCGCGGCCAGCGCCTGCGCCTCGGCCCGGTCGCAACCGGCGACCGCCGTCTCTACCGTGCGGCCGGCGGCCGCGAGGCCCTCCAGCAGCTCGCGCGAGTCGATCGCCGGTCCGGGGTGGGGGCGCATCAGGATGCCGACGATCCCGCACATGGGTCTCCGAAGCTTAGCCCGGATCCCGTGCGGCGACGCTAAGCTCGCACCCTCGGGAGATCTGACCGAAATGCAGGACACATCGACATTCCTCGCCGCAGTGGTCCAGATGGGTTCCACCTCGGACGAGCAGGCGAACTGGGAAACCGCCCGGCACTGGATCGAAACCGCGGCGGACCGGGGAGCCACGTTCGTGTCCACGCCCGAGAACACGAACTACCTCGGGCCGCACAAGGAGAAGGTCAGCCTGGCCGAGCCGACCTCGGGCGCCACCTGCGCACGCTTCGCCGCCCTCGCCCGGGATCGCGGCATCTACCTCCTGCTCGGCTCCTACAACGAGAAGGCGCCGGACGAGAGCGAGCGCTGCTACAACACAAGCGTCCTGTTCGACCCGGCAGGGGAGATCGTCGCCACCTACCGCAAGATTCACCTCTTCGACGTCGACGTCTCCCCGGAGGTCCGGTTCCTGGAGTCGAAGACGGCCGTGCCCGGCGAGGACGTCGTGACCGTCGACACGCCGTTCGCACGGCTCGGTCTCACGATCTGCTACGACATGCGCTTCCCCGAGCTCTACCTGAAGCTGGCCCGGGAAGGCGCGGAGATCCTGACCGTCCCCTCGGCCTTCACCCTGATGACCGGCAAGGATCACTGGTTCCCGCTGCTGCGGGCCCGGGCGATCGAGACCCAGTGTTACGTGCTGGCCGCCGCCCAGACCGGCCGCCACGACGACCGCGGGCTACGGCACAGCTACGGCCACTCGGTGA
>JAPOVF010000363.1 GCA_026708285.1 Acidobacteriota bacterium | reverse complement strand
CGGTCGAGGTCGGTCAGCGGCAGGAATCGCGGTTGGCTGTCGCTCCCTGCCGACGTGTCGCAGGGCTGGCACATCAGTACGCCCGGCTCCCGCAGGTGCTTCAGCCCGAGAACGTGCCCGAGTTCGTGCGCGATCACGTTGCGCACGACGTTGTCGGGCTCGTCGCCCGAAGGAATGGCGACGAAGTAGCGGCCATCGTCGCCATAGGGCCAGGCGAAGGGCATGAGGCTCTGGGCCGAGAGCAGCACGACGACTTCCGCATCGACCCGGAAGAGCGCTTCCGGCGGCGCCGGGCCCGGGTCGGACGAGTGCAGGCGCCCGGCCAGCTGCGAGAGCTGGTGGGCGTAGTTCTCGAAGGGCCGCAGTCCTTCCGGCGGAGCCTCGTGTCCCGGCTCCGAGAAAGGTCCGGGCAGTCCCAGATCCGAGACTGCCGCGTTCCAGAACGAGACGGCATCATCCACCATCGCGACCCGCTCGTCATCGACGTCGTCGACCAGCACGGCGACGCGCCTGGGATCGCCGATCGCCGGCTCCGAAGCGGCCGCAACTGGCAGAATGCCCAGCGCAAGAACCAGAGGAGCAACACGGCTGCTCACGCCGGCCAGGAAGACACCAGACCGCGCCCTCCCGGAGAAAGTCATCATGCGCCACATTCGAACGTTCGTCAGGCTGCTGCCGGCTGTTGTCTCCCTTGCCCTGGTCGCCGAGCCGGTCCTCGGCCAGATCCACCGGACGCCGGACCCGGTCCGCCGGGCCGACCTCCACCGTCTGGCTGAAGTCGATCGGATGGTCATGGTACCGATGCGCGACGGCGTCCGCCTCGCCACCGAAATCTACCGGCCGCGCGATGCCCAGGGTCCCGTGCCGGCGATCTTCTGGCGTACGCCCTACAACTTCAGTCCACTGCCGCCGCCCAACCTGGAGCGACCGAGCGCGCTGCTCAAGTTCGGACTCGACGCGGTCGTGCGCGGCTACGCCTTCGTGGTCCAGAACGAGCGCGGCAAGTTCTTCTCCGAGGGCGACTGGGAGATCCTCGGCCGCCCGCGCACGGACGGCTACGACGCGCTGACCTGGATCGCCGATCAGCCGTGGTCCAACGGCAAGGTCGCCACGCTCGGATGCTCGTCCACCGCGGAGTGGCAGATGGGGCTGGCGGCGATGCGGCATCCCGCCCACGCCGCGGCCGTACCGATGGGTCAGGGCGCCGGCATCGGCCGCATGGGGCCGTTCTACGAGCAGGGGAACTTCTACCGGGGCGGCGCGCTCCAGCTTCCGATGGCCGTCTGGCTCTTCGGCGAACAAAACACCCAGCGCCCGACCTTCCCGCCGGAAACCAGCCGCGAGGACCTGGAGCGGCTCGCGACCTACTTCGATCTCGCGGCGAAGATGCCCCAGGTCGACTGGAAGCAGGCGCTCTGGCATCTCCCCATCCAGACGCTGATGGAGTCCGTCGGCGGGCCGAAGGGGATCTTCGGCGAGTTTGCGGCGCGCTCTCCGGACGATCCGGGCTGGTACGAGGGCGGCCTCTACCACGACGACGAACCGTTCGGGGTGCCGGCGCTGTGGGCCAACTCCTGGTACGACCTGTCCGTTTCGCCGAACCTGGCGCTCTACGAACATGCCCGCGAGAACGCCGACGCCGAAGTTCGAGACCACCAGTACATGGTCATCGCGCCCAGCCTGCACTGCAACATGTACCGGCTGACGAACCCGCTGATCGTCGGCGAACGGAACTTCGGCGACACGGACTTCGGCTTCGACGAGATGCTCTGGAGCTTCCTCGACCGCTTCACGAAGCCTGATCCGAACGGCTTCGAGGACCTCTACGCCAAGGTCCGCTACTTCCTGATGGGCGAGGACGGCTGGCAGAACGCAGAGCACTGGCCGCCCGCCGAAGTCGAGCCGATGACCCTCTACATCGACAGCGCCGGCAACGCGAACAGCGCTGCCGGCGACGGGACGCTCACCGCGGACCGTGGCGCAGGCACCGCCGATGCCGACCGTTTCGTCTACGATCCGGGCTCGCCCGTGCCGACGCACGGCGGCGCCTTCTGCTGCATGGGCGAGTACGAGCCCGGCGCCTTCGATCAACGCTCGGTCGAGGCCCGCACCGACGTGCTCGTCTACACCACGGCGCCGTTCGCCGAGCCGCTGGCTGTCGTCGGATCGATCGACGTCGTCCTGCACGTCTCCTCAGACGCGCCCGACACCGACTTCACGGTCAAGCTGGTCGACGTCCACCCCGACGGCCGCGCCTTCAACCTCGACGACACGATCCTGCGGATGCGCTACCGCGAGGGCTTCGACCGCGACCTCCGCATGGAGGCCGGCGAGGTCTACGAGGCGAGGCTCGGGCCGCTCGCGACCGCCAACGTCTTCGGCGCCGGACACCGCCTGCGGATTGAGGTCTCGAGCAGCAACTTCCCCCGCTATGACCGCAACCTGAACACCGGCGGCAACAACTACGACGAGAGCGAGTGGCGGGTGGCCCGAAACGCGGTCCACCACTCGGCGGAGCATCCGTCCCGCATCGTGCTCCCGGTGCTCGACCAGTAGTCAGGGCTCCAGCGGCGGCACGTTCTGACTGAACTTCACGCCGCTGATGCGGTCGGTATTGTCCGCGCGTCGCCTCCGACTCGGTGGAAAGTCCTCCGTCTCCTTGATCCAGGCATCGAGCACCCGGCTCAACTGCCGGGCAGTCTGCTCCACCTCCGGCCGGCCGGCGAGGTTGACCAGTTCGTGGGGATCCGCCTCCAGGTCGTAGACCTCGATGACCGGCCGCGGCGACTCGAACAGGCGTGCCTGACCCGGAGTCAGCGTCCCCGCTTCGCGGCGCGCAGTCAGGCTGTACCAGGAGGCGCTGCGCGAGGCGTCGGCGGGCGTACAGAGTGGCAACTCTGTGTATGCGTTGCGGATCAGCTTGTAGCGCACGCCCCGCACCGTCCGGATGTGCTCGTCGCAGTTGTGCCAGTTTCGCTCCGCGAACACGTACTCGCGCCCCGGCGCGGTCTGGTCGGTCAGGGCGGCGGCGAAGCTCGAACCGTGGAAGCTCGCAGGTGTCTCCACGCCGGCTGCCTCGAGGAGCGTCGGAGCGAGATCGATCACGCTCGCGACCCCCGCATAGCGGACGCCGGAGGGCGTCACGCCGGGCCACGAGACGATGAGAGGCGTGCGGATTCCGGCATCGTAGGCGGTCGCCTTGGCTCGGGGAAAGGGCGCCCCGTTGTCGCTCAGGAAAACGACCAGCGTGCTCTCACGGAGCTTGCGCCGATCCAGTTCGGCCAGCATCCGACCGATCTCGCCATCCATGCGGGCAATCTCGTCGTAGTACAGGGCCAGGTCGGCCCGCGTCGCGGCGTCGTCGACGAGGTACGGCGGCACGACGACTTCCGCCGGATCGTGCGGCGAATCGATGGCGCCGGCCGAGTACGGCCGGTGCGGGTCCCGGAAACCGACCCAGAGGAAGAACGGCCGCCCGGCCGCCTGCTCGAGAAACCCGGGCAGGCCCTCCCACGTCTCTTCCGAAAACCAGTCGAACTGCCGCTCACCGGCCGGACCGTAGTGGGTCTTCCGCATGTGCCCGGTGAAGTAACCCTGCCGGGCCAGGAGACTCGGTAGCAGTTCGACGCCTTCGGGCAGCGGGCTGTGCAGGTCCTCAGCGCCCGTGGCGTGCGGATAGCGGCCCGACAGGATGCTGATCCGCGACGGGCTGCAGGACGCCGTGGTCAGGAACGCGTTGTCGAACACGACGCCGGACGCCGCCAGCGCGTCCAAGTTCGGCGTCCGCACGACCGGGTTGCCGTAGGCGCCGAAGTCCGACCAGCCAGCGTCGTCGGCGACGAAGACGAAAATGTTCGGCGGCTCATCCACGCCTCGCGCGGGCGGGGTCGCCCCCGTGGCCAGGAGGAGCCCCAGGCCCAGGAATCGCAGGACCGAAGGCAACGAGCGGTGCATGGGCTTTGGCAGCCCGGGATGTTGGGTTACTGGCCGCCGCCCGCCGCGGCGATCGCGTCAGCCTCCAGCAGCCGGGCGCCGCGCATCACGTTGCCCAGCGCGTAGTTGCCCTCGTGGCAGGCGTACTCGAACACCTTGTTGGGAGTCGAGCGCCACACGTACTCGCCGCTCCAGGCCGTCTCCCAGACATTCGGATCCTCGACCGTGAAGCCGTAGAGCAGGTTGCCGTCGGCCAGACGCTGGAAGCGCTCCACCACGTGCAGGTCCTTCGTCGCCGAACCGAGGGCCGGTTCTTCGCCGAAGTTCGTCGTGTCGACGACCAGGGTGTCGCCCTCCCACCAGCCGATCGAGTCGCCCATCCACCGGCGCTCAGCGTTCGGCGCGTGCTCGCCGCCGATCCGCACGACGCGGGCATCGTGAACCATCTCGATCAGGATCATCACGTGGTTCTCGGTCTGCACGATCCGCTTGTGGTTGTTGTAGAGGGCCGGCAGCATCGGCGGCCCGCCGGTCGAACTGAAGCCGAGCAGGCAACGCTCCGGCAACGGCCGCTGTTCCATGTTGTCGTAGGGACCCGAGCCGTCCTCGTTCTCTTCCAGCCACCAGGCGGTGCCGGTGTTCTTGTGGCCGAACGCTGCAAACTGGGCCGCCGCCCGCGCCATGCCGGCAGGCGTCATCTCCGGATACTGGCCGTTCGGCGGGTCGGTGATGATCGAGGTCCGCCACTTGCCGTCGATCCTGATCACGTTGTCGCCGGGATCCATGTAGAAGGCGTTGTAGCCGCCGCTGCCGCCCGATGCGACTTCGAGCCCCGGATCGAAGATCGGCGCCCCGCCGACCGGCGGCGCTTCGCGATTCGGATCGCTGGGCTTGAAGTCCGCTTCGTAGATCTCCGCCTTGCGGCGGGCGATCGCCGCCGCTTCCTCGTCCGTCAGCGTAAGCCGTTCGCCGAACTCCCGCGGCCGAGTCAGCGGCGTCAGGGTCGCCACGTTGTAGGCGCCGGAGAGGTCCGGCTTGCCGTCCGGCCGCCGCGGGACGTCGTCCTGGGCGGCAACGACCATCGGCGCGACCAGGAGAACCGCCAGGCTCAGGAGAAGAACACGCTCAGACTTCATCCGGCACCTCCTTGCAAGCAGGTTGAACGTCAACGGTACCACCAGGGCCCGGCCAGGGCCCTACTCGAGCTGAAAGTTGACAGTGATGGTCCAGTGGACGGCGACCGGCTGCCCATCCAGTAGGGCCGGCTCGAACCTCCACTGCCTCAGGGCCACGACGGCTGCTTCAGTCAGGCCCATCTCGAGTCCCTTCAAGACCTCGACATCCTCCCGGACCTCACCCTGCTCATCGATTGTCAGTCGCAGGATCACCTTGCCCTCAATGCGGGCTTTCCTGGCGTTGTCCGTGTATGCCGGCTCCACTGTGTAGGTTCTGACCGGACGTGTGAAGTCACCCTCGGCTTCCCCGATGTGAACGGGCTGCGGTTCACCCGCCCCATCCTCGCGCGGCGCTCGCTCAGAAGAGAATCGGTCAGAGAGCGGTCGCTCCGAAACCGGCTCCTCGCCCGCGACCGAAGGCTCCCGATCGCCGAAGATGTCCAGGACGTCCAGCGGCAGTTGGGAGTACACAAGAGAGCCTAGACCGTACAGGATCGTGGTAAGGACAATCGCCACCGCCGCGATCTTTGCCAAGTCGACCCAGGGGCCCGCTGTCACGCTTTCACGCCCTACGGCTGACCGGACGACTCTCGATCGTCGTACGGCGCGCCAGTGCCGGACGATCCCGCGAACAGCCGGCGGCCGTCCGGCAGCGTCACGTCACGGCCGTTCGCCCGCGGCGCTCCGTCGATCGCCTGGTAGCCCTCGACGAGGACCTCGGTGCCGGGAGCGACCGAGTTCTTCTTCCAGCCCCGGCGAACCAGGGCGCCCGGCGGGCCGCATTCGACCATCCAGGCCGTTACCATGCCGTCCTCGTCGGTGACGTCGATGTGGATCCAGGCGTGCGGGTTCACCCACTCGACCTTCGTCACCTTGCCGCGCAGCCGAACCGGCTTCGT
>JAPOVF010000246.1:5235-6017 GCA_026708285.1 Acidobacteriota bacterium | reverse complement strand
CTTCACGAGATGATGAAGCGCCTCCAGGTCCGCGTCGAGAGCCGCGCGAGCTAGGGCTGGCGAACGGCGCCGAACCGGGGGATCACCACCAGGCTGGCGTGCGGCAGCCGGCCCACTACTCCTGCTCCTGCACTTCGAGCCGCGGCACCACGCCCATCAGGGGGCCGCGAGAGAACAGGGTCCCCAGCGGATCCTCGTCGGCCTCCACACCTCCGGGTAGCACCGGGGTGGTCAAGTCCACGTCCGCGCCCCGGCGCATCAATGGAGCCGCGCCAGAGGCCGTGCCGATGTTCAGCCAGTACCAGGCGCCGTCTTCGAGTCCATCGGCCTCCAGCCGGCCGCGCACGGGGGCACCGCTCCCGTCGAAACAGCCGGGCAGAAGCTCAACGATCAGACCGTCCTCGCCCGCGTCCAGCACCAGGGTCTCCGACTCCGCCTCGCCGCAGGCCAGTCGCACCGTGGCCTGGCGACCGTCCAGCGGACGGCCGACGATCCCGCCGGCGCCCCTCCAGTACGGCGCGACGTGCTCGCCGTTCCCCTCCAGGTCCACGAGGTGCGGAACGATGCCCATGAACCCGCTCTCGTCGTGGACCATCAACGTGCCGTGCAGTCGTCCCACGAGGTCCAGGTCGAAGCGCCGGTGGCCGCTCGGCCGCGCCGTCACGCCTGCTGGAACCGGTGGCCTCAACCGCGAGTTCAGTTGCGACTCGCAGACCAGGGGGGCGACCGCCACGTTGCGGTCGCCGTTGACCCAGTACCAGCCGTCGCCGTCGATGCCCTCG
>JAPOVF010000246.1:0-5149 GCA_026708285.1 Acidobacteriota bacterium | reverse complement strand
CACGTTGCGGTCGCCGTTGACCCAGTACCAGCCGTCGCCGTCGATGCCCTCGAACGTCATCTCGCCCTCGATCGGCCGGCCGTCCTCGGCCATGCACCTCGAGCGGCTCACGCGGCGCACGATCAAGCCGTCCTCGCCGGCGTACTCCCGGTCCGTGTAGCGGTTGCCGCCGCACTCCATCCGGACGATCGCCGACTCGCCGTCGGTGGGCCTGACGGCGAAGCCGCCGGTGCCGTGCCAGTAAGGCGCCACGCGCGAAGGGCACTCCGGCTCGGAATCCGGCTCGGGCGGTGGTTCCGGGTCAGGCTCGGCTGGTGGTTCGGGCTCCGGTGGCGAAGGCGACGCCCGCGGTGGTGCCGGGGCCTTGTTGGTCAGCGTCCGGTCGGTGAACGTCGCGATCTTGTTGCCGGCGCCGTCCTGCAGCGGGTTGGCGGTCGGCTTCGTGTAGCTCACCGTGACCGTCTCGCCGTACCCGACCGCCTCGTCCAGTGTCACTTTCGCCGTCGGTCCGCGGAGGCTCGCCGTGCCCGTGCCGATCCGCCCGCCGCTCACCGCGAACGTGCTGCCTGCCGGCGCCGAGCCGGCGTCCAGCTTCTCGTTGAAGGTCACGCTGAGCGCCTTCCCATTCACCGTGGCGCTGGAGAAGGTCGGCGCCGTCGTGTCCGGGGTGTTGTTGGTGATCGGAAGCCTCGAGATCGGCTCCACCTGGTTTCTGGCAGCATCCTGGAGCGGGCTGCTCGGGAACCGCTCGCCGTCTCCGTAGCCCAGCAAGACCGCGCTGCCATGCACGATCGCCCGGCCCAGCGTCAGCGTGACCGTCTTGCCGGCAATGCTGACTCCGTTCGAGAGGGGACGCTGAAGCCCGATGCGGTCCATGACCAGGAAGGCTCCGTGCCCCGGGACTGAGCCTGTGTCGAGGTCCTCGCTGAAGGTCAGAGTGACCGTCGTCCCGTTCGCCACGGCACTCGCGAGAGTTGGCGGATCCGTGTCGGCGACCGCCGGGCTGGCGGTGGCCAGCGCGCCGGCCAGGAGCCAGTTCCTCATTGGCTGGTTCAGACATCTACCAGACCAATGTGACGATCGCGTGATCACTCCCGGCGCGAGTGTGTTTTCTTCGAGAAAACCACGTCGCATTTCGGCGCGAAGGTCGCCAACGGCAGCGCTGATACCTGCGGGAAGGCTCAGAAACCGGACGGAACGCCGGCACCGGACCCGCCGGTGGATGCCAGGTTCAGTTGCTGCAGGCGTCCATGACCGCGAGCGTCCGATAGCACGAGGCCAACGGTCCCGGAATCACACCGCCGGCTGAGTGCAGCCTCGCGGCGGTGGTCAGGCTGTCGTTCAGGTAGCCCAGTCTGCGGTACTCGGCACGGAGGTCGCGCCACGGGACCGTGGGTGGCGGCAGCCCGTGCTTCCGGGCGGTCCGGGCCAGAAGCCGCACCTTCGACGGGGCGTCCCAGGCTAGAACGACGCCGGCGCCCTCCAGCGCACGGACGAGGGGGTCGTGGACCCTGGACCAGGGCACGACCTCGGCTGACGTCCCCTCGGCTGCGAACCTGGCCGCAAACCGAGCCGCGCCGGTCGTGTCGATCAATGCGATCTGGAGCACGTCGGAGTGGCCGGCCGCCCGTGCCGGTCCGATGTCGAGAATCAGGGCATCTCGGCGGTTCAGCAGGTCGCGCCAGGGCAGATTCCCAACCTCGGTCTGCCGGTCACCGGAGACGGTTGACGGTCGCCAGAATCGCCGCCACCGACCACTCGCCGGCTTGGCGGGGATCGGCCCCGACAACTGGGGAGATCGGTTCTGCACGGAACAGCCAGTCTACCGCCCCGAGCACCCGAACGGCCCTCGGCTTGACGGCCACGGAGTGTTACGGCCATCCTCTTGGTATGGCCACCACCACAATCAAGTCGACCTACTCGCTCGACGTCGAGTCAGTGCGGGCGCTTGAGGAGCTGGCCCGTCGGCAGCAGGTTTCCAAGTCCGAGGCATTGCGGCGAGCGATCCGGAATGAAGCTCGTCGGCAGCCCGCCAAGGGTGAAGACGCCGTAGCAGCTCTGGACCAGCTTCAAGCGTCGCTGCGTGCGCGCGATGTCGACATCGAACAGTGGGCGCGCGATGTGGAGTCTGGGCGTCAGGCGGCCGGCCAGCGCTAGCCGACGACGCCCCTATCGCAACGTCGAACGAAGGCGACTTCAGCCGGTTCGCGGCCGCCGGCCTGAAGCTGGCTTGAAGGGGCTCCGGTGTCCGGGGCAACTCAGGCCGTCAGGGCTCAACGAGCCCGTCGTAGGCCTCGGGCCGGCGGTCGCGGTAGAACTGCCACACGGAGCGCACCTCGTCGATCATCCCGAGGTCCAGGTCCGCGACCAGGAGTTCGTCCCGGTCCTTCGACGCCTGGGCGATGATCTCGCCCCTCGGGCTGACGAAGTAGCTGCTGCCGTAGAAGGAACCCAGGTCCCACGGCTTCTCGGTGCCGACGCGGTTGATGCAGCCCATGAAGTAGCCGTTCGCGACCGCGTGTGCCGGCTGTTCGATCGTCCACAGGTGGTCGGAGAGGCCGGCGACGGTGGCGGACGGGTTGTAGACAATCTCGGCGCCGGCGAGGCCCAGGGCCCTCGCGCCCTCCGGGAAGTGGCGGTCGTAGCAGATGTAGACGCCGATCCGGCCGAAGGCGGTGTCGAACACCGGGTAGCCCAGGTTGCCCGGGCGGAAGAAGTACTTCTCCCAGAAGCCGGCCACCTGCGGGATGTGGGTCTTGCGGTACTTGCCGAGATAGCTGCCGTCGGCGTCGATGACGGCGGCCGTGTTGTAGAGGATGCCCGCGGTCTCCCGCTCGTAGACCGGTACGACGATCACCATGCCGAACCGGCGCGCGTACTCCGCCATCCGCTCCGTCGCCGGGCCGGGCACCGGCTCCGCGGCCGCGAACCAGCTCGAGTCCTGGCCTGGGCAGAAGTACGGCGTGTTGAACACCTCCTGCAGGCAGAGAACCTGGACGCCCTGGCGGCCCGCCTCCTCGATGTAGGGAATGTGCTTGGCCGTCATCGCCTCGACCGTGGCGGCGACCTCCTCTGCCGACGCACCGTCGCCGCACGTGCCCTCCGGCAGCGACATCTGGATCAGACCCGACTTCAACATTCTGCTCATACCGCTTCTCCCTATCTCTCGGTGCGCCTACCTTGTCGGTGCGCCGGCCGTTGCGCGGGCCTTCTGGCCCGCGTTCCGGGCTGCCGCGAAGGCTAGAAAGGCCCACCGAACAGCCCTCGCTTCAAGAAGTTACCCCCGCCGGCCCGCCCATGCCACACATTGTCCTCGACCACCACCCGGCCCCGGCTGATCACGATCTCCGAGACCCCCTGGACCTCGGTGCCCTCGTAGGCGTTGTAGTCCACGCGCATGTGGTGCGTATGCGGATTGTCGATGCTGATCGTCTCCCGCCGATCCGGGTTGAACACGACGATGTCGGCGTCGCTGCCGACGGCGATCGTCCCCTTCTTCGGGAACAGGCCGAACAGCTTCGAGGCCGCGGTCGAGGTCAGTTCGACGAACTTGTTGACCGACAGCCGGCCGCCGACCACGCCGCCGTTGTAGACGAGGCTCATCCGGTTCTCGACGCCCGGGCCGCCGTTCGGGATCTTGCTGAAGTCGTCGATCCCCAGGACCTTCTGGTCCTTGAAGCAGAACGGGCAGTGGTCCGTCGAGATGCTCTGCAGATCGCCGAAGCCGAGCCCCCGCCAGAGGTGTTCCTGGTTCCACTTCTCGCGCAGCGGCGGCGTCATCACGTACTTGGCGCCCTCGAAGTCGTCGTGGTCGTAGTGGCTCAAGTCCAGGAACAGGTACTGCGGGCAGGTCTCCGCGAACACCTGGGCGCCGCGGTCGCGGGCCAGGGTCACCTGTTCGAGCGCGTCCGCGCAGCTCAGGTGGACGATGTAGACCGGCACGCCGGCCACTTCGGCGATCGCGATCGACCGGTGGACACCCTCCGCCTCCATCCGCGTGGGCCGGGTCAGCGCGTGGTACTTCGGCGCCGTCTTGCCCTCGGCGAGCGCGATCTTCACGATCTCGTCGATGACGATCCCGTTCTCGGCGTGCATGCACACCAGGGTGCCGTCCTCCCCGGCCTTGCGCATGGCCCGGAACAGCGTGCCGTCGTCCACGTAGAGCACGCCAGGGTAGGCCATGAACATCTTGTAGGACGTCACGCCCTCGTCCGCCAGCCGCCGCATCTCCCACAGCCGGTCGTCCTCCATGTCCGTGACGATCATGTGGAAGCCGTAGTCGATGCCCGCCTTGCCGGCGGCCTTCTCGTGCCAGGCCTCGAGCCCCTCGAGGGTCGAGTGCCCCTTCGTCTGGATCGCGAAGTCGACGATCGTCGTCGTGCCGCCGAACGCGGCCGCCCGGGTACCCGTCTCGAAGTCGTCGGCGCTCGTCGTGCCCCCGAACGGCATGTCCATGTGGGTGTGCGGATCGACGCCGCCCGGGATGACCAGGCGGCCGGCCGCGTCGATCGTCCGGTCCGCCTCCACCTCCAGGTCGCGACCGATCAGGGAGACGGTCTCGTCCTCCACGAAGATGTCGGCGTGGTAGTCGTCCACCGCCGTAATGACGCGTCCGTTACGAATCAGCAGGGACATGCGTGCCTCCTTTCCGGCAGCGGGCTGCGGGCAGCTACACTCTAGACGAACGACGCTCGTACTCCCTCAGCCAGGTTCGGTCGGAGCCTGGCTGCCGCGTCATCGTGTCCTGGGAAAGGCGGTGTAAGTGAAGCCGGACCTGCTTGACCGACTCATCGGCCTGTGGCGCCGTATCCGCGCCTGGCTGAATCAGCGGGTCCGCGCCACGCTCACCGGCCTGCCTCGCGAGTGACTCGGCGGGACTAGCGGCCGAGATCACGCGCCGGCTGCGGCGACTCTCCCATCGGCGTGTTGGTGAATCGGCGGGCCGTAGAGAGCGCGTCGGTCTTGCGGCAACCGGCTGCGCTCGTTGCCCCTCTACGGCCCGCCGTCCACTTCGACCAGCTCGAAGAAGCCGAACATCATCTCGTCCGTCGACTGAAGCCCGAAGCCGACGTCGCGGGTCGGATCGGGGTTGTTGGGATTCGCCTCGGAGTTGTCGTAGACGGCGACGATCTCGATGACGGTCCCCGCC
>JAPOVF010000274.1 GCA_026708285.1 Acidobacteriota bacterium | reverse complement strand
GTCCAGCTTCAAGCACAAAGGCCGGCTCGCGCCGTTCCGTTTCGTCGCGGCTCTTGGTGTCAGCCTGTTCGCCGCTGCCGGCGCCCTGATGGCGCAGCCCACGGTCGGGCCGCCACTCACCGTCACCGGCACGCTCGTGGACGAACGCGGCGCTCCCGCAGCCGGCGTTGAGGTCGCGCTCCGGCCCTACCCGAGCGCTTACGAGCTCGACCTCGATCTGCTGGGTTACGACGCGCTGCCGGCGGCCGTGGATCGCACGCGTTCGGGCCCTGACGGCGGTTTCCTGCTCAGGGCGCCGGTTCCCGGGCCCTACCGTTTCGAGATCCGGACCGGGCCGCCGACGGCCTCGCACGACGCCGTCGTGCCCCCGGTTTACGCGAACCTCGCACCCCTGGAAGCACCCCGGGCTCTTCAAGCGAACGAACTGCCGGATCGACATCTCGTCGACGCCCGTGTCCTGGACGCCGACGGCCGACCGATCGGAGGGGCGCTCGTCATCGCACGTCCCACGCGGACCAGGTCCCCTCGACACGAAGGGCGAAACGCCAACCAGCAGCCCGAACGCCTGTACCCCCGCTTTCAAGGCGCAGCCGCACGGACGGATGAAGAAGGCAACGCCCGTTTTCTGATGCCGACAACCAATGCCACCGTCACCGTATCGGCCTCAGGTTTCGCGGTCGAGACCGCGACGACGGAAGCCGGGAGAGCCGCCTTCGTCCTGGCGCGCGACCCGGGAATCCGGTTTCGGGTCCGCGCACCGGACGGTGCGCCGGCACCCGGAGTCCTTCTCCGGACCGGGGGCAAGGCCAAGGCGCCCCTCGCGTTGACCAATGAACAGGGCGAGGCCATCGTCGGCAGCGTCGCCGGCACCGGGGCCGCCTACGAAGTGCAGCGCTGGGACAATGCCTTCGCCCGGGTTTCCCAGCCGGACGCAACTCCCGCTGAACGAATCGTCGATCTTCGGCTGGAAGCTCCGCTCCGCATTCCAGGTCGCATCGTCGACCGTGTGTCCGGCGCTCCGGTCGCCGGCGCGGCGCTCTGGGTCGTGGGCTCCCCCGGAGAAAACGCGCAAAGCGGCCCCACCGGTGAGTTTCTGTTGAACTCCCGGCCCCGTGAGGAGTCGATCCACCTGCGGGTATCGGCTAGCGGCTACGTCTCCACGGGCGTGAGTGCGGGTATCCCGGAGTACGGAGTTACGGACGAAACGACGGTCACCTTGAGACCGGCTGCTCCCCTGTACGGCTTCGTCACGGACGCTGCCGATCAGCCGATCGCCGGCGCTTCTATCTCGGCTCAACCCCGGGCCACGGAGTCGATCACCAGCATGATCGCCATCCGGCCGCAGCGCGCGACTTCGGCGGACGACGGTTCATTCCGGATGGCCGGCATCGTCTACGACAACCCGTACCGCCTCACGATTCGCGCCAAGGGATTCGCGAGCTTCGCCATCGATCTGCCACCCTACGAGCCGGGAGCGACCGCCGGTCCCGTTCGAATCCGCCTGCCCGAAGGGCGCCCGGCACGGGGCCGAGTCGTGGACACGGACGGAAACCCCGTGGCCGGCGCGGAAGTCACGCTGAGGTGGCCGGAGCAGAAGCGGCCACGGTTCGCCAGCCGCCGTGACACCGACGCCACCGAACCGGTCGAAACCGACGCCCAGGGTGCGTTCGTGATCGCCACCGTGAAGACCGGCGAGTACGGCCTGCGAGTCTCGCACGCCGAGTACGTCAGCCCCGGCGATCTCCCCATCGAAGTTCCGGAAGGCCGGGGAGACGTCGACCTCGGGGACTTCACGCTGGTGCCGGGAGCGGAGATTCTCGGTGTCGTCGTCGATCCCGACCAGGAACCGGTCGAGGGCGCGCTCGTCCGCTTTCGTGAATACGACCCGGAGCGAAACTACGAACGCACCGCGACGACCGACGCGGAAGGCAGCTTCACGCTCGCCGGACTTCCGCACGAACAGGTCGATCTCACCGTGGAGGCGGAGGGCTATCCCTTGTTCCCGCTTCGCGGGGCGCGAACAGCGACCGGGGAGACGATCCTGATCCAGCTCGTGCCAGGAGCCTCCCTCTCGGGGCGCGTCCTGACCGTTGCGGGGACCGCCGCAGTGGGCGCCAGGGTCCACCTGGAGCCCGACATGCAAACCCGATTGCAGGGCCGGATCTTCTCCTCCAGAGACATGACGAGACGGACCGATGGGGACGGCCGTTTCGTCTTCGGGCACCTGTTTCCAGGAACGTGGTCGGTTGAGGCGAGTACCGGGACCGAAGCCGCCCGAACCGATCCCCTCGAACTCGTCTCCGGATCCGAGCGGACGATCGAACTGCATCTTCACGCGCAGGACCACTTGACGGTCATCGTGACGTCATCCTCAGGGCGTCCCGTGACCGAAGCGCGGATCCGACTGGAGCCGAAGGACGCGGCCCAGTCCCGCGAGTACGACATCACGGACGGTAGCGGACGAGCCCGACTCGAGGTCCGTGCCGGGCCGGCGACGCTGACCATTGAGCATCCTGAACACCTGGACGAAACGCGGGAGATCGTTGTCGCGCCGGGAAGCACCGAGCTGGCGGTTCAACTCCAGACCGGCGGCGAGATCAACGGCGTCGTCCGCTCGCCTAGCGGCACTCCGGTTTCGGCGACCGTCGAGGCCCACCCCGAGGAAACCGCGGAGAGGGACGTCAGTCTGCGCAGGTACATGAATCCGCCAACCACGACGGCCACCGACAACAACGGTTTCTTCCGTCTCACCGGTCTGGAGGCAGGCCGCTACTTTCTCGTGGGTCGCGCCGCCGGGTATGCGGAGAGCGGTCCCGTAGAACCGATCGACGTCGATGGCCGAGGCGTAGCCGGCGTGGAGCTCGTGCTCGAATCAGGCGCCTCGCTCAGAGGAGCCGTGACCGGCCTGCGACTCGCCGATCTGGCGGAGGTGACAGTCACCGCGACACGGCAGGCGCAGTGGCAAAGCGCCACGCCGGACACCGAAGGCAGCTTCACCATCCAGAACCTGGCGCCTGGCACCTGGCAGGTGGTCGCAAGGCGCGGTGATTCCTTCACCTCCCGGTCGGTCGAACGCTCCGTGACGATCACCGTGGCTGGCGCGGAGGAGTTCATCGAGCTTCCGTTCGACCGAGGACTCCGCCTGACCGGGCAGGTGCTGATCTCCGGCGCACCTCTGGTGGGCGGGCAGGTGCTGGCCGACCGCCAGGGGCACGAGGACCCACGGTTCGCAGAGCTCGATCAGCAGGGCCGTTTCGAGATGAGCGGACTGGCGGCTGGCTCCTACCGCTTGAGGGTCAGCACGCGCTTCGACGGAGCGGAGTACCGGATGATCGAGCTGCAGACCGACCTGGAAGGCCTCCGGATCGATCTTCAGCCCGAGGCCATCCTGTCTGGAATCGTCCTCGACGCGACGACCGGCTTGCCGCTCCGCGACGCCTCGCTGGAGGCGGGTGATGCCGCGTCCATCGCCGCCCTCGCCAGCGGCGATGACGGGCGGCGCGTCTACTTCTCTGGGGTGATCGCCGGCAGGGCATTCAGTACGAATGGAAGATTCGAGATCCGCCTCGGCCCCAGGGCCGAGCAGCTATGGGTCACCCACGACGGCTACCAGGGTGCTCTGGTCCCCTTGAACATCGGCCCGGGGCAGCGCCAGGAGGGGCTGGTGATCCAACTGCAGCCGGCCGCGTCCGAGCCGGAAGACAGGTAGCGGGCGCTACCCCTGCCCACAGCCGCACGCCCACCAGCCGAACTGATCCACGGTAAGCCTCGGAAGGCCCCGTCCTGCGACGCGGCCTCTAGAATCTAGGTATGACCCTTCTCGCAAGCAAGTCGCCGATGGCGTTGCTCCAAGCCCTGCTGTGCCTCAGCCTCATCACGGTCACGGCCGGCCCAGTTCCCGCGCAGCCAGCCGACTGGCCAAACACCGTGACCGGCGCCCTCGTCGACGAGCGCGGCCTGCCGGTCGCCGATGTCGAGGTCGTCCTCCGGTCCTACCCGAGCGACTACGAGGTCGGCCGCCACTTGCTGGGTGCGGCGAACGCGCTGCCGGAGGCCGTCGACCGCACGGTCTCCGGATCGGACGGGTCCTACTCACTGTCGGCGCCTAGGGCCGGGCCCTACCGGATCGAGATCTGGCCTCCGGCGCCGGAAGACCAGCCGGCCGAAACCTCTCCCCTGGTCCACGGCGCGCTGACGCCACTCAAGGGGTTCCAGGTCGCCGAACCGATCGAAGTGCCGGACCGCCACCACGTCGCGGTCCGCGTGCTGGATGCGGACGACCAACCCGTCGAGGGCGCCCTGGTCATCGCGGATCCGGACCCCTGGAGATCGCCCGGCTACACCGGAGCGCTCCGCCAGAGGCGCAACGAGGCGCGCGACGGGAGACGCTCGCGACTGCTGGCTCAGCAGATCTACCCCACGTTCCATCGTCAAGTGTCCCGTACCGGCACGGACGGGATCGCCCACTTCCTGATGCCGACGGCCGAAGCCAACGTCGCCGTCCATGCGAAGGGCTTCAGCCTGGGAGAAGCCAGGACCCAATCGGGCCGTGCCGTGTTCCACCTGGAGCGCTCCGCCGGAATCCGGCTTCGCGTCCGCGGTCCCGAAGGCCGACCTGAGCCGGAAGTCCTGGTCCGCGCCGCCAGCCAACCGGGAAGCCGGCGAGCGCCCCTGACCGTCACCGACGAGACCGGCGAGACGGTGGTCGGCCCTGTCGGCGGTTCGGAACCGATCTGGGCACTCGAACGCGCGGACCACGCGTTCGCCGAGGTCCCGGTGCCCGCGTCCCCAGCCGCGGACACCGGGGAGAACGAGGTCGACGTGCGCCTCGAAGCCCCGCTCCGGATTCCCGGTCGGGTGGTCGATACGACCTCGGGCCTCTCAATCCAGGGCGCCGCGGTCTGGGTCCGGGGTTCCCCTGGTGTCGGCGACTCCAGCGGACCGACCGGTACGTTCGACCTGAGCGGGCAGCCTTCACGGCAACGGATGCACCTTGTCGTAGCGGCGACGCACTATCGATCCGCGACGACCGAAGTCGCCGTCTCCGGTGCGGGGCGTCTCGAGGAAGTGAGGATCGGGCTCGAACCTTCGGTTCCGATTCATGGCTTGGTCACGGACAGTTCGGCCGCACCCGTTGCGGGAGCGAAGATCTGGGCTACGCCCCGCGGCGGCGACCTGATCCCCGGCTACCCGATTGACCCATCGCCCACGACCTCTGCCGCCGATGGCACATTCCGCGTCGAGGAGACCGCCTACGGCTACACGTACCGTCTGACTGCCCACGCCCCGGGCTACGCCTACACTCTGGTCGATCTACCCCCCTTCGAATCGGGCCGGGCCATCGAGCCGGTCCAGCTCGTGCTGCAGAGGGGCCGTCGCGTCGTCGGCACGGTCGTGGACGACCAGGGAGGCGTCGTGGCTGCCGCCCACGTCGCGTTGCTCTGGCCATTGGACGAGTCCGAGTTCCGGTCCAGCTTCGACGCTCCGGCCACGGCCACGACGACCGACGGGAACGGCGCGTTCGCGTTTCCCGCCACGGCCCCGGGCAGGTACGAGATGCGGATCACTCACTCCGAGTACGCGGAGAGCCCGCCCTCGGACATCGAGGTCACGGCAGGCGGCTCGGACCTCGACCTCGGCGAGTTCAGCCTGGCCGCCGGTCAGAGGATTCACGGCATCGTCACCGGTACCGACGGACAACCCGTCGCCGGCGCCGCGATCAGGGCGCGAGCCCGCTACCAGACCGGGAACTCCGCGGAGCGGGAATCGACAACGGATGCTGACGGCCGCTTTCGCCTGGTCGGTCTCTCCTCCGACTTCGCCGACCTCGCCGTGCGAGCGGCCGGCTATCCGTTGCTGGTCCGGCCGGGTGTCCGCGCCAACAGTGAGGCACCGGTACGGATCGAACTCGTCCCCGGCGCCTCCCTCCACGGCCGCATCATCGACAACGGCGGGAATGCCGTTGCCGGTGGACGCGTCAGACTCCGGATCGAACGGGACTACCGTGCCGGCGGCGACCCGCGCCTGTGGGAGCCGGAGGA
>JAPOVF010000080.1 GCA_026708285.1 Acidobacteriota bacterium | reverse complement strand
GCGCCGTCGACTGCAGGAAGATCGTCTCGGCCGCCGTCGTCCGCTTGGCCGCGTGAACGAACAACACGAGGGTCAGGCAGTAGCAGCAACCGGTCCCCAGGGTGAGGAGGAGAGCGCGGCGTCGCACCTGGTCGCGCCACCAACCGGATGCCGCGGCCGACCCGAGTCCCCCGCCACCGCCGCCCGCCCACCGCCGCGCCGCTGGAATCGCGAAGAGCAGAACCGCGGCCGCGATCAGGGAGCGCGTCCCCGCCACCTGCCAGGCATCGAGCTCCGTCGCCTTGACCGCCGCACCGCCGGTCGAAAACAGGATGCCGGCGACGACCGCCTGGAGCGCAGCAACCGAACGGATCGTCATCTGGAGTGGCTCGCTGGCAAGGCAGTATCGTAGTCTGCGTGAACCAACGGACTGACAAGAGTCTGGCGGATTGCTTTGCCGAGTTCCGCGCGATCTGCACCGCGCACCACTACGAGTTGAAGGCGCCAGAGCGGCGCAACCGCGGGAACGAGTTCGCCTCGATGCTGCACTCGGAAACGGCTTGCCGAAAGCCCGGCAAGCGACCACACCCACGCTAGCCCGACCGCCGGTCGAGACGGCTCTCCTGGCACGGAAGTTGCTGAACCCAGTGTCAGGATCTACCAGCGGCTCCAGATGGGGCAAGGGAGGCAGCATGCTGACGCGACCTGAGGACAAGCCGGCACCGGCGCTGGCGCTGGCATCGCTGCTGTGCCTCGCCCTGGCAGGGGCACTGCCCGCTCAGCCCGATCAACCCTTCGTCGACTTCATCGACGTCCAGGTCGTCGAGGTCGACGTCGTCGTCACAGACAGGAAGGGCCGTCCCGTAGACGGCCTGAAGCCGGAGGACTTCGAACTCTACGTCGACAGCGCCCCGGTCCAGATCACGAACTTCTATGAGTCGAGGGTACTCCGCGAACAACCGGTGGGCGACAGCGGCGACACGCACCACAGCAACGCGGAGCGAGCGTCAGGGCCAGGGAGTTCGGACGACGCCGCGCTGACCATCGTCTTCTACCTGGACGAACCGAGCACGCTCCCTTCCCACCGCACGCGGTTGCTGGGACGCCTGGAGCATGCCGTCGCTCCGTGGCGGTCCATGGAGGCGCGCTTCATGCTCGTCAGGTTCGACCACCGGCTCGATGTCCTCGTGCCGCCGACGCGCGACCTGGACGCGATCCTGGAAGGCGCCGCCGCCGTTCCGAAAGGGTCGCCGCGCGCAATCCAGAACGTCGAAGGTGCCCGACGGTCCGCGATCAGGAGCCTAATCGACAGCCACGAAGCCTGTCTGCAGACTCTCTATTGCCGGCCCTGCCAGGACAACTGGGGCGAACTGCTTTCGCTTGCACGGCAGCACGCGGACAACCAGGCCGCGAACGCGGCCATCGCGGCAGATGGACTGGCCGATCTGGTAACGACGCTCGCCGGCGTGCCGGGCAAGAAGGCGGTCGTCTACGTGACCGACGGGCTACCGCAAAGGCCGGGAATCTCGGTTCTCGACTATCTCGGAAATCAACTCTGCCCGGACCTCAGGCGGAGCGCGTCGTCCGAGACGATGGCGGAGATCCTCCAGTACGACGAGAGCCGTCGTCTCAATCGAGTAACCGCCCATGCGAACGCGAACCGGGTCACGTTCTTCGCCCTCGACGCAGCGGGGCTGCGGGACGCCACGCCCGACATCTCCCTGGACCGCACGACCGCGCCGAGTTCCCGGAACCTCAACCTGCACAACATGAACGCGCAGAGCGGCCTTCACCTCGTCGCTTCGGAAACCGGCGGCAAGGCGCTGCTCAACGCCAACGACCTGGCGCTCCTCCTCGCTGACGTCTCGGCGCAACTCGCGGTCTCCTACTCGCTGGGCTTCGCGCCAACCGCGGCAAGGCCCGGCGAGATCCGCCAGTTGCAGGTCGATCTCGCCAGGAACGCCGCGAAGGGCCGGACCGTCGAGTACCGCCGAAGCTACCGCGAAAAGTCCGTCGACGAACGCCTGGCCGAGCGGCTGCTGTCCGTCGCCTACCTGGGCAGCGCGGAGAACCCGCTCGAAGCGCGCGTCGGTTTCGGGGCGAGCGAGGCGCTAGGGAAGGACGCCCACGCACTCGCCGTCACCGTCGACGTCCCTGCCGAAGCGATCCTGGCGCTCCCGTTCCGAGGCGAAGAGACTGGCCAGCTTCGCCTGTGGCTCCTCGCCGTCAAGGAGGCCGACGGAGCTCGCACAAAGGTGCGTCAGAAGTCCCTCCCGGTCGGCGGCGGCAGCGGCGTCGCGGCCATCGACGGCGCCTACCGTTTCGAGGTGGCGATGAACCTGCCGGAGGGCGCCTATCAGGTCGCCGTCGGCGTCCGGGACGAAACCACGGGAGTCACCTCGCTGATCCGCGAACCGGTGTCCCTACCGACGCCTAAGGCAAACGCGTCGGCGCGACCGTGACATCGACTGACCGCAGGAGAGGATCGATCCTGTTTCTGGCACTGCTGCTCTGTCTCGCCAGCCTGAAAGGCCTTCAAGCTCAGCCCAACCAGCCCTTCGTCGAGTCGGTCGACGTCCAGGTGGTCGAGGTCGACGTCGTCGTAACCGACAGGAAGGGACGCCCGGTCAAGGGCCTGGCGCGCGAGGACTTCGAGCTCTACGTGGACGGCCAGCCGGTCGAGATCGCGAACTTCTACGAGTCTGCGATCTTGCTGGAGCAACCGGCAAGCAGACGGAACCGGGAGCGGCCTGTCGTCCGCAGCGGAGACATCCCCGGTGTCGCAAACGAGAATGCGCTGACCGTGGTCTTCTACCTCGACGACCCGAACATCTACCCCTCCCACCGTACCCGCTTGCTGCGCCGCCTGGAGAACGCGGTCGAACCGTGGCGGTCGATGGACGCGAGCTTCATGCTCGCGCGGTTCGTCAACCGGCTCGAGGTTCTCGTACCGCCGACTCCCGACCTGAACGCGATCCTCGAAGGTGCCGCGAGCGTGCCCAAGGGATCGCCACGCGCGATCCAGAACGGCGAAGGTGCCCGCCGCTTCGCGATCAGGAGCCTGATCGACAGCTACGAGTTCTGCCGACAGGCACCGTACTGCCGTCCCTGTGAGGACAACTGGGGAGAGCTCCTCTCGCTAGCGAGACAGTACGCGGACAACCAGGCGACGAACACAGCCATCGCCGCCGACGGTCTGGCGGATCTCGTCACGACGCTCGCCGGCGTACGCGGCAAGAAGACAGTCGTCTACATGACCAACGGCCTGCCCCAAAGACCCGGGATCTCCGTCCTCGACTACCTCGGGAGCGAACTCTGCAGAGACGAGCGCCCCAGCGCGCCCTCGGAGACCATGGCCGAGATCGTGCAGTACGACGAAAGCCGACGCTTCAACCGCATCTCGGCTCACGCCAACGCGAATCGCGTCACATTCTACGGCCTGGATGCAGCCGGAGTGCGAAGCGCCAGCACCGACATCTCGCTCGACAATCCCCGGCTGGCGCCGAGCTTCCAGAACGTCAGCCTCATGGCGATGAACGCGCAAAGCGGGCTGCACCTGCTGGCCCATGAAACCGGCGGCAAGGCCCTGATCAACGCGAACGACCTGTCGATCCTCCTCGCCGACATGACCGGTCAGCTCTCCGCCTCGTACTCCCTCGGTTTCGTCGCCGAGCAGCGCCAACTGGGCCAGGTGCGGCAGATCTCCGTGCAACTCGCCCCCGGCGCCGACAAGGGACGCAGGATCGCGTACCGGCGCACCTACCGCGACAAATCACTGGACGAGCGGCTCGCCGAGCGGCTTCTCTCGGTCGCGTACCTCGGCAACCCGGAGAATCCGCTCGAAGCGGCCGTCGAGTTCGGCGACACCAAGCTGCTGGAGGAGAAGATCCACGAGTTGACCGTCGGCGTCAACGTGCCGGCGGAGTCGGTCTTGACCCTGCCCGGGAAGGACGGCGCGCCACCGAGCGCGACCACCCAGATCCGCCTCTGGATGGTCGCCGTCGAAGACGAGAACGGCGCGCGGACCGCCGTCCGGCAGAAGGCGATCACCGTCGGCGGCGCCGCGGGCGTCGCGGCCAAGGATGGTAACTACCGCGTCGAAGTCGCGATGAATCTGCCCGAAGGGGACTACCAGGTCGCGGTCGGAATCCGGGACGAGACAACGGGGTTAACGTCCCTGATTCGCGAACCAGTATCCGTGCCGCCGGAGTAGGCGGCCGCCGAGGGAGGCCAGACGTTGCAGCAGAACGCACTCGCGCGCATGAAGACCCACTTTCCATCCACCGCGACGGCGGTGCTGCTCGTCCTCGCCGGGGCCGCCGCGCTCCAGGCACAGCCGAGCGAGACCTTCATCGACACCCTCGACGTGCAGGTGGTCGAGGTCGACGTCGTGGTCACGGACCGCAACGGCCGGCCGGTCAGGGGATTGACCCGTGAGGACTTCGAACTCTACGTGGACGGCGAACCGGTCGAGATCACGAACTTCTTCGAGTCGGAGCTCCTGGGACAACCGGCCGAGCCAGCGGACCGGACTGCCGCGCCGACTGCCGATGCCGAGCCGCCCGAATCCGAGGCAGCGGCCGATCCCGCCTCGCTCACGATCGTCCTCTACATGGACGACGCGAACCTCTTCCCACCCTACCGCTCCCGTCTGCTCCGACGCCTTGAGAAGGCGGTCGAGTCGTGGCGGTCCCTGAACGCCCGCTTCATGTTCGCGCGCTTCGTCAACCGGCTTGAAGTCGTCGTGCCGCCGACCAGTGATCTCGACGCGATCCTCAAGGCCGCGGCCAAGCGCCCCAAGGGGCTGGCCCGCGCCGTCCGGAACCAGCGATCTCGCCAGTTCACTCTCGAAGACATCAACGTGAACAGCCGGGGGTGTCAGAACACCGGCCAGCTCGTGGCGCTCGCCGAGACGTACGCGGTCGAGCAGGCGAATCGCGCCGCGATCGCGGCCGACGGGCTCGCCGACCTGACCAGCACCCTGGCCGGAATCCCGGGGAGGAAGGCGATCGTCTACATGAGCGACGGCCTGCCGCAGCAGCCCGGGCTCTCGGCCTTCGACTACATCGCACAGGACCTCTGCCCGAACGACCCGCGCATCGTCCCAGAGACGAACGCGGCCGCTCAGCGCCACGACGAAACCCGCCGCTTCCAGCAGCTCACGGCGCACGCCAACGCGAACCGGGTCACTCTCTTCACCCTGGACGCCGGCGGCATTCGAACCGGACTCAGCCAATCGATGTCGTTCGATGGAAGGGCGCCGTCGTATCAGAACGACCGGCTGCACTGGACGAACATCCAGGGCGGCCTGCAGCAGCTCGCGTCTGAGACCGGCGGCAAGGCGCTTCTCAACTCGAACGATCTGGCCGACCTGCTCGAGGACGTCACCGAACAGCTCGCTTCCACGTACTCGCTGGGCTTCTCCCCGGACGAGCGAAGGTCGGGCGAGGTACGCCGCCTGAAGGTCGAACTCGCGCCCCACGCCGCTCGGGGCCGCAGCGTGGAGTACCGCCGGTCCTATCGCGACAAGACCCAGGACGAGCAACTCGCGGAACGACTGATCTCCGCGGCCTACCTGGGCAGCACCCCGAATCCGCTTGGCGTCGCGGTCGACCTGGGCGCGACGACCCCGCGGGAGAAGAAGGTGCACCGGCAACCGGTCAGCATTGTCGTACCCGAAGAGGCCGTCCTGCTGGTGCCGGGCGACGGCGGACCGAGCGGCGCGCTCCGTCTTCTCCTGCTCGCCGTCGACGAGGACAGGCGCGGGCGCGCGCCGGTGCGACAGATGACGGTGCCCGTGGGCCCTGCCGGCGACGTCCAGGCCACCGAGGGCGCCTTTCGCTTCGAGGTCTCGGTGAGTCTGGCCGAGGGTGACTACCAGGTCGTCGTCGGCGTCCGGGACGAGACGACGGGAGAGATGTCCCTGGTCCGGGAGGTGGCGCAGGTGCCGTCGCGGTAGCGTCCGTCGACGAGGATCCGCCCATGCCCGTACCCGTCCCGCCTCTGAAGCAGGCTGAACTGCCGAAGCGCAAGACCGCGCTTCTGAAGATGATGGGCCCGGGCATCGTCATGGCCGGAATCG
>JAPOVF010000067.1 GCA_026708285.1 Acidobacteriota bacterium | reverse complement strand
TGGGTTCCCTGTCCGCGATGGCCGAGGGCAGCGCCGACCGGTACTTCCAGTCCGATGACGAGCCGCTCTCGAAGCTGGTGCCCGAGGGCATCGAAGGCATGGTCCCGCACAAGGGGAGCGTCCACCAGGTGATCGCCCAACTGACCGGCGGCCTGCGCTCCGGCATGGGCCTCTCAGGGTGCGCCAGCATCGGCGAACTGCGAACCCGAGCCCGCATGGTCCGGGTCACCGCCGCGGGCCAGAAGGAAGGCCACGCGCACGACGTCGTCATCACGAAGGAGTCGCCCAACTACTGGGTCGACCGGAGCTAGGGCGCGCCCGCCTGCGGGTGGCCTGCGGGCGCATTCCGTGCGGCGCCCAGCCTGTTTGACAGTTTCTTGTCGAACATCTCAGCTCTGTTTGACGTTTGGTGGCCTAGCTTGAGACAGCCGTCGGCCCTGCGGCGAGCGCCTGTCCCTGGAAGGCGTGATCAGTGCCTTCCCATGGAGCCACTCAACGAAGAACGGAGGACCACTCCTTGAATCAGGCTCGTCTCTCCACCGTAGCTGTTCTCTTGTCGACTCTCATCGTCTCGGGGTTCGCCGTCGCCGCGCAAGACTCACAGCCCGCTGTCCCGGTGACCGGGCGTGTACTGGACGAGGCGGGGCGTCCCGTGGCGGCGGCCGGGGTCGCCGTGTCGCCCGGGGGCACCACGGCCATCACCGGGACCGGGGGCACCTTCGAGGTCCGGCTCACCCCAGGCTCGTACGAGATCGCAGCGAGCCTGGAAGGCTACGAGCCGGTGAGCACGGAGCTCGTCGTTGAAGCCGGGCAGGGGGCGGAGGTCGTCCTGACGCTCGTCGATGCGCGTGAGTTCCTGGCTGAGATCGATGTCACGGCCAGCTACGCGCTCGATCGCGATGATCCGGTTCCCACGGCGGCGTTGGGTACCGAAGAGATTCTTCGGTTGCCGCACTTCGCGAACGACCTGATGCGGGCCGTCGCCGCGATTCCGGGCATCGCGTCCTCCGAAGAGTCGGCCAAGTTCAACCTGCGCGGCGGGTTGTTTCGAGACACCGCGATCCGCATCGACGGTCTGGAGATCTTCGAGCCGTACCATCTCAAGGACTTCGGGCGCGGGGGGGTCTTCAGCATCATCGATCCGAAAGTGATCGGCTCACTCGATCTGATTCCGGGCGGCTTCCCGGCCGAGTACGGCGACAAGATGGCCGGTGTCCTGGACATGACCATGGCGCGGCCGGCGACGGGCCTGGATACCCGCCTGGGCGTCAGTCTTGCCGGTTTCTGGGGCGCCGCCTCCGGGTCGTTCGGCGCCGAGGACGAGAGCCGCTGGCAGGTCTCCGCTCGCCGGGGGTACCTCGATCTGATCCTCGGTCTCGTCGGGGAGGACGAGGAAGAGCGGTCGGGATCAGGGCCCCAGTACTGGGATCTGATCGGCAAGATCGAACACCAGGCGTCGCCTTCCAACCTGTTTACGCTGAGTGCTCTGACGTCGGACGACAGCCTTGAGGAGGCCGAGACGGAAACCGATGACTTCGGTTTCCCCGAGCGTGATTCCCTCGACTCGAACTACGGCAACTCCTACCTCTGGCTGACTCATCAGGGGCTGCTCAGCTCGCGCCTGTTCGTCAATTCCGCGATCTCCGCCGGGCGTGTGGATCGCGATCGTCGCGCGACGGAAGAGAGCTTCGGTTTGAGCGCGAACATTCGCGATATCCGGAAGATGGACATCCTCGGTTTACGCCAGGACTGGAACGCCCAGATCTCGGATCGGCACTACTTCAAGTGGGGCGTCGAAGCGCGCAGCTATGATGTCGACTACGACTACACGAACGACTTCGCGATTGAAGGAACCATCGGCGAAGGGGGCTTGACGCGCTTTGGGAGCAGTCTCTCCGGTGAGCACTACTCCGCCTACGCCGCAGACCGTTTCAGGCTCGGCTCCTCTCTCGTGCTCGAACTCGGCGGACGCTACGACCGCCAGACACTCACCGATGAGGATCAGATCAGCCCGCGCTTGAATCTCGTCTACGACCTGGGGCCCGGCGGATCCCTCCGCGCGGCGTGGGGGCAGTACTACCAGAGCCAGCGGCCAAACGAGTTGCAGGTGGAAGACGGCGAGACGAACCTCTTTCCCACCGAGAAAGCGGAGACCGTTCTCGTCGGATGGGAGCGGAACCTTGGCGCCTTCAATCTTCGTCTTGACGCCTACAACCGCGACATCAGCGACCCGCGTCCGTACTACACCAACCTGTTCGAGCCCACCGCTCCCAACCCGGAGGCCACGCGGGATCGAATCCTCGTGGCGCCGGAGCGCGCCACCGCCCGAGGGATCGAGGCGTTCCTGAGTCGCCGGGGTGGGAGGAAGTTCGATTGGTGGAGCAGCTATGTGTGGTCCGAGGTCACTGACCGAGTCGACGGTCGCGACGTCCCGCGGAGCTACGACCAGACGCACGCATTCTCGCTTGGCGGCACCTGGCGCCTCAGCCCGAAGTGGAGCCTCAGCGGCCGCTTCAACTACCACACCGGCTGGCCAACGACATCCGTGTCGGGGCGCGCGGTGACCGAGCCCGGCGGCGAACTGGCGTTCGAGCCGGTGATCGACCCCCGGAATACCCGGCGGCTGGACGACTACCACCGCCTGGACATACGCGCCAGTCGATTTGTCGAACTTCGCAGCGGGAAGCGACTCGAGATCTTCATCGACGTCCAGAACCTGTACGATCGACAGAACCTGGCGGGATTCACGGTCGACGAGCGGAACTTCGCGCTCTTGCCGTCGGGTGAGGTCGAGTACACGCCGAACGAGGAAAGGTGGCTTGGGATCCTCCCATCGTTCGGTGTCGAACTCAGCTTCTGAGCCGGAGTCAGTCGTGCGTGTTCTGATCGTCGAAGACCATCACGACCTTGCCGGCAACATCGGCGACTTTCTCGAGCACAACGGCCACTCGGTCGACTTCGCGTCCGACGGCGTGGTGGGACTGCACCTCGCAGTAACCGAAGAGTACGACGCAATCGTCCTGGACCTGACGCTACCGGGGATCGACGGACTTACTGTTTGTCGTCGTATTCGGAAGGACGCCGGCAATCAGGTGCCGATCCTGATGCTGACCGCCCGCGACACCCTGGACGACAAGCTGAGCGGATTCGATGCCGGTGCCGACGACTACCTGGTCAAGCCGTTCGCGCTCAAGGAACTCAGAGCCCGGTTGGCGGCCATCGTCAAACGCGGCGCGCGTCGCCGAAACGTACTTGTCGTCGCCGATCTCGAATTGGATCTGGGAACTCTGACGGCTCGGCGCCAGGGAGTCCCACTGAAGCTCAATCGAATGGGCATTCGTTTGCTCCAGGAGCTGATGCGGGCGTCCCCGAACGTCGTCACGAAGGCCGATCTCGAGTATCGAATCTGGGGAGAAGATGCCCCCGACGGCCATGCCCTCCGAACCCACATCTACTACCTGAGACGTGTACTCGACCGGCCGTTCGACCGACCCCTGCTGAAGACTGTTCACGGCCTCGGCTACCGGCTCAGCAACGAGGAAGACGGTTGACAGGCCAAGCCTCGCAAGGCTCATGAAGACCGTGCGAACCCAGGGAAGTACCAGCCTGCATCGCTCGCTGCAGAAGGCCTTCTGGACCTTCGGCACCGTCCTTGTCCTCGTCTACGCCGTGTTTGTCGGTAGCGTTTCCATCTGGCTGGAGGATGACCTGCTGCTTCGCCAGGTAGACCTCGAGTTGGAGGCCTATCTCGACGAGCACCCCGAGGCGCTTACAGGTCGCCCGGCACCGCCGGTGATTAGCCGGTTCTTCAGCGTCCACCTGGGCGAGGCCTCGTTACCGGAGGCACTTCGGGACACCGCCATGCTCCTTCCTCCCGGGTCACATGAGATCGAGCGCGGCAGGATCATCGGCGAGGACTACATGCTCGCCATTCGAGAGACCGATCAGCCAGACCGGCGACTCTACATGCTGTACGACGTGCGTGGTTTCGGTGGAGGGAAGTGGTGGCACTCCGAGGTCGCCGTCGTCATGGTCGGCGGTGCGCTCGTCTTTGCCATCGGGCTGTTCTGGGCATCTCGTTACAGTCGGCGTGTCCTTCGGCCCTTGACGAGCCTGGCCGGGACGGTCGCGAACGAGTCTGAACCGCTCCGGCTGGCGGACGCCCTCACTCAGCGCCGTGACCCGGTTGAAGTCGCGGTCCTCGGCGAAGCGATCGAGCAGTCGATGCGCGAGATCGACGGGTTCATCCGACGGCAGAGAGCCTTTACGCGGAACGCCAGCCACGAACTGCGGACTCCTCTCGCCGTGGTTCGAGGCGCCGTCGAACTCCTGAAGTACGAGACCCTCTCGTCGCGAGCCGAACAGCGTCTGAAGCGAGTGGAACGATCGGTCCATGAGATGGAGGCGTTGATCGAGACGTTCATGTGGCTCGCGCGGGGAGATCAGGATCCGCCTGGCGATCCGGTCGAAATCGCACCGATCGTTCATCGCGTCATCGAGTCCCATCGCCATCTCCTCGGAGAGCGCGGTGTCGATATCGAAGTGGATATCGAACCGGACCAGAGCCTTGCCGTCCGCGAGCAGATCATCGCGGTAGCGATCGCGAACCTCGTCAGGAACGCCTTCTACTCAACGGAAGCCGGTGTCGTGAGCATCGCCGGCTCCGCCAACCGACTCACAGTCACCGATACCGGCCCGGGCTTCTCGGAACGCGTAGATCCGGACCCCGACCGTGTCGCCAGCGGATTCGGTCTGGCCATCGTGCGCGAGCTGTGCGAGCACAACGGGTGGCACCTTCATCTCGCGGAACGCGAGCCTCGCGGCACGGTCGCGACCATCGAGTTCGCAGCGACAGGGCCGTGAAAGCTGCCTCCTACCAGGCGCGGGGATCGAGATCGTAGGGCAAGGGCGTGAGGTTCGTCACGCCATCCTGGGTGACAACGACCAGATCCTCCAGCCGCACGCCCCATCCGGCTTCCGGGTCGTAGAGCCCGGGCTCGATCGTCACCACATCGCCGGCAACGAACTCGTCTGTTCCCTGTCCGGTCTTCCGGAAGCTCGGTAGCTCGTGCAACTCGTAGCCGACGCCATGGCCGAGCAGGTGGAAGTAGCCCGTCTGCGTGCCGGGGTTCCTGTCGGACACGGCGAAGCCCTCGTTCTCGAACAGGCGGCAGACGCGCTCGTGCAGGGTCCAGCCCCGCACGCCGGGCCGGACGGCATCGAGACTGGACTCGAGTGCCTCCAGCACGAGACCGTGCGCTCGCACGAGCGCCTCCGGCGCCTCTCCCACACAGAAAGTCCTGGTGCAATCGGCGAAGAGAAGGCCCCGAGGGAACAGATCGACGACCACGGACTCCCCTGCCCTCAGGACCCGTTGCGGGGTGCCTGTGCTGTGGCCGGTGGCCCCTTCCTCCCCCGGAGCGACAATGCAACTCTCGGGCTGTTCCAGGCCGTGTCTGGCGAACACCTGGGCCGCCAGGGCCTTGACCCGGGCCACGGTGAGACGTTCCTCGCCCAGCCAGAGTTCCTCACGCTCCCGGACCGAACTGTCGGCCAACACCCGCGACACCCTTTCGAAGGCCTCGACCGTTGCACGCGCGGCAGAGGCGGTGTCTTCCACCTCGCCTGTGGTCTTGGTACGGCGGAGCGCCAGCATCAATCCGCGTCCCGAAACAGGCTTCCACCCCCCTTCTTCGAACGTCCCCGCCATTGCCACGGCAATCCCCGCCGCCGGGCGGCCGGCAAGCGCCACTCGACCCGGAGCCACGCCGGCCCGATCGAGTGCGACCTTCACGGCCGCCGCCAGGATCTCCTCGTACGTCTTCCCTTCGCGGCGCAGAGTCTCCAACCCGAAGTCGGCCGGGGAAACCAGACCGACACCCCCAACCTCTACCCGGGCCGCCTCCTCCCGCTCCATCGACGTGAAGTACACGAGCCAGGCCCCACCGCCATGCGCCACCACGCAGGCTTCTCCCAGCCGAGCGCCCCCGACAAAGGGCGCCAGGTCCGGGTCACGGCTCGACCCGGCCAAGACCACGAGTGCTTCGGCTTCCTCCTCCGCGAGGAGCGCCGCCAGAAGTTCGCTGCGCGGCCAGGTCATCCCACCGGCGCCAGGTCCCAGTTCAGACGTGATCGTTCAGGAAGGCCTCGAACCGCATCTTCGGCGCGGCGCCGGTC
>JAPOVF010000336.1 GCA_026708285.1 Acidobacteriota bacterium | reverse complement strand
GTCCGCCTCGAGGTCGTGGAGCACGGTGATCTGGCCGTGGGCCGACACCGGCGGGTAGTCCTCTTCGGGCAGCAAACGGCCGCCGCGGCTGAGCACGATCGTGGGGTCCTGATCCGTCAGGTCGACCCGCCAGAGCTTCCACTTGCCCGAGCGGACCGCCGCGTTCGGCAGGGACCGCCAGAACAGGTACTCATGCGGCGGTCCCTCGATCTCGCCGCGCAGGTACGGCAGCAGGTTCACGCTGTCCTCGGTCCCCGCGTCCAATCCGGCGGCCGCGGCGAACGTCGCGTACAGGTCGAGGACGCTCGCAGGCCGGCTGTAGACCTCGCCCCGGGGCAGGCCCGCCGGCCACTTGACCAGGTACGGTACCCGGATGCCGCCGTCCAGGTGATAGCGCTTGCCGCCGGAGAGCGGCGAGTTCGTGCAGATGACTGCCGGCATGTAGTTGATGCAGCCGTTGTCGGAGATGAAGACGACGAGCGTGTTCTCCTCCAGCCCGTGCTCCCTGAGCGTCGCTGTGACCCGGCCCACCATGTCGTCGACCGACGAGACCATGGCCGCGTAGATCCGGGCCCCTTCTTCCTCGATGTGCGCGTAGCGGTCCACGTACTTGCTCGTGGCCTGAATCGGCGTGTGAGGCGCGTTCGGCGCCAGCATCAGGAAGAACGGCTCGCCCGCGTGGCGCTCGATGAAGGAGACGGCGCGGTCCGCGAACACGTCGGTCAGGTACTCGTCGACTTCCACGACCTCGTAGCCGTCCAGGATCGCGCGCGGACCGTCGCCCCGGTCGCCGGCGACTGGCGCCGGCCGTATCGCGTTCGGCTCGGCCGTGGCGGGCTGCCTCCGCGGCCAGCTATGGCCGTCCGGGTCGTTGGGATCGACATAGCTCGTGCCGCCGCCCAGATGGCCGAAGAACTCGTCGAAGCCACGCTTCAGCGGGTGGTACTGCTCGCGGAAGCCCAGGTGCCACTTCCCCACCAGACCCGTCGCGTAGCCGGCCTCCCGCATCATGTCGCCCAGCGTCGTCTCGTCCTCGGGCAATCCGAGCTCGGCGTCGGCGTTCCGCTCGTAGTTCGCGGTCGGGTTGTACTCGTAGCCGAACCGGTTCTGGTAGCGGCCCGTGAAGAGCCCCGCCCGCATCGGACTGCAGACCGCTGCAGACACGTACCCATCGGTCAGCCGCACCCCGTTCGCCGCCAGTTCGTCGATGTACGGAGTCGAGATGACCGTCGATCCGTTGGCGCCGATGTCACCGTAGCCCAGATCATCGGCGAGGATGACGATGACGTTGGGCGGGGGCTGCGCGGGCGCCGAATCCTGGGGCGCGTCCGAGTCCGGCGCGCAACCGGCTGCAACCAGGCCGACCACGATCGCCGGCGCGATAGCGCTACGCAGCTGCGTCTTCATCTTCCGCTCCCTATGAATCCGGAGGTATCTGACCCCGCACCGTGTCTGCGTCCTGGTTGGCGTCGAATGCTAGCGGCTTCCCAAGCCGACCGGGTTCTGGCGGGCTTCGACACCGAGCGGTGGAGACGCCCGGAATGTTCCAGCGATCTCGCCGCGTTGCCTTTCTCAAGTCACCGAGGAGGTACCGTCATGCCGATCCGCACCCTGGGACTCGTCGCCGCCTGTCTCGCTGCCGCCGCTCCAGCCTGGCCCGCGGCCGACGAAGGCACCGAGAGGGGCCTGAGTCGTCTACACCGCGCGGTCGAGAAGAGCGCCGGACCGCAGGCGATTCGCGCCCTGCTCGACGCCGGAGCCGATGTTCAGGCCGTCGACGACGAGGGCCGCACGCCCCTCCACCTGGCGACCGGGAAGACACTGGATCCCGCTGTCGTCCGCCTCCTGATCGATGCCGGCGCCAGAGTCCACGCCCTGGACTCGGCAGATCGGACTCCGCTTCACAGCGTGGCGGTAGGGAACGGGAACCCGGCAATAGCCGCGGCCCTGCTCGCGGCCGGCGCCCGGCTCGAGGCGGTGAGCGGCTTCGGCAACACACCCCTCCACGCGGCGGTGAGAGCGGATTACTGGACCAACGATGCCGGCAACGTGGCGCCGATGGTCCGGCTGCTGCTCGCCCATGGCGCCGATGCCACCGCGAGAAACCGCGATGGAGACACTGTTCTGCACCGCCCGCACGCCGGGCTCGAAGCCCTCCGCCTCCTGCTCCAGGCGGGCGCACCTGTCAACGGTCGCGGCAAGTATGGCGACACCCCCCTGCACGAAGCAGCGGCCTGGAGCAAGGACTCGCGAATCGTCGAAGAACTGCTAAAGGCAGGCGCCGTCGTCGACGCCGCCGACGATCAGGGACGCACTCCCGTCCTGGAAGCCGCCGAGTTCAATCGCGATCCTTCGGTGCTGACGTTGCTGCTCGACGCCGGCGCCAGCATCGACGCGAAAGACCAGCACGGCCAGACACTTCTCCACTTCGCGAGCCTCAGGTTCGAGAGCCCCAAGCCCGCTCTCCGTCTGATCCGCGAGGGTCTCGACGTGATGGCCGCAGACGAATCGGGCTTCACGCCCCTCCACACGGCCGCAACACGTGCCGGGACCGACGTGCTGAGCGCACTGATAGCCGCCGGCATCGACGACGTGAACCTGTCGACGGAGGGCGGCCCAACACCGCTGCACCTGGCTGTCCATCCGGAGTCAGTTCGGTTTCTCGTCGACGCTGGCGCCGACGTTCACGCCAGAGACTGGAACGGCTCTACGGCACTCCAGTACGCCGTTCGGCTGAACAACAACCTGGCAACCGTGGAAGCCTTGATCACCGCCGGAGCCGACGCCGACATCAGAGATTCCGAAGGACGCACTCTCCTGCACCTGGCGGTGGGAGCCAGGGAGCCCAGCGTCGAGGTGGTGGAGAGCCTGATTAGCGCCGGTTTCGCTGTCGACGCAACAGACCTCGAAGGGTCGACCCCACTTCATCTGGCCGCGGGAGTCGATGTCCTGAAGGCGTTGATTGCGGCCGGCGCCGACCTCGAAGCAAGGGACCGGGGCGGCAGAACGCCACTGCACAGATTGGCGAGTCGCGGCATCATCGAGGCACTGGTCGCGGCCGGAGCCGACACGGAAGCGCAAGATGGCGCCGGCCGGACTCCCCTGCACCTGGCAGCCAAGTCCATCGGAGTCATGCGCGTCTACACGCTGGAGGGGTGCAGCACACGCTCATCTTTCGAACCTCTCTCCACCCTGCTCGCGGCCGGCGTGATGGTGAACGCACGGGACGACGAGGGCAACACTCCCCTCCACTACGCCGCCTGGGAGGCTGCCGACGCCGACCCCATCAAGGCCCTGATCGCGGCCGGGGCAGACGTCGGAGCGCTAAACCACGAAGACGCGACCCCTCTCCGCTACGCGGCAGACAAGGCCAAGCGCGAGGATGTCATCGACGCGCTCCTCGGCGCGTCCCGCTAGCGGCAACTCCAGTTCGCCGCGTCGTTCACGTCGCCCTCGCCGCTGTACTTCGCCGCCTCCGGCCAGGCGCAGAGCGGCCGTGTGAACGCCGGCTCCGGACCCGGGCGGCTGGCCTCGATCCGCTCGGGCGCAACACCCTTCTCGGTCCAGGCCACCAGCGGGTCGACATAGTCGGCGACCCAGGCCCCGGGGCCGCGGGAGCAGTGGATCATGCCGGGCACCATGAACAGGCGGAAGAACTCGCCGGCTTCGTCCGCCCTGCCGCTCTCCTTCTCCACTTCGTGCAGGTAGTCGATCGCCCGCTGCGGGCGCAGCGGATAGTCGTTCCAGCCCTGGTACATCAGCAACTTGCCGCCGCGGGCCCGGAACGCCGAGAGGTCCGCCGTGAGCACGTCGAGCGGCGCGGTGGCGGCTGCGAGCAGATCACGGTCGGCGACCGGGTCGAACTTCTCGACGTCGAAGTCCGGCTCGAAGCGCATCAGGGCCTCGAGCAGCACGTCCATGCCGTCGATCAGCGACTGGTCCGGCGCCCCGCGCCGGGCGGTCGGCAGCATCCACGTCGCCCAGTCGCCGGCGTCCTCGGCGCCCGGCGGCACGCCCGGCGACAGGACGTTGCCTTCCGCGTCGACGACGTCCCCGTACATATAGCGGGCGGTCTGGAGCTGGCCCGCGGTGAGGCAGTTCTCCGTCGAGTCCGGCGGGCACTGCAGCGCGTTCAGATCGAAGACGTCCGCGGTGCACTTCGTCGGATCGTCGATCACGCCGTCCTCGACGCCGTCCAGCGCGTCGCACGCCTCGCGGGACGCCTTGCCGAGCAACTGGAACGACTCCGCGGTCAGGGGATGCTTCGCCTGCAGGCGCGCCCCGCCGATCATCCAGGGCACGAACTCCTGGAACCGGAAGGCCGGCGCTCCGGCCAGGACGCCGTCGTAGTCGTCGGGAAAGCGGGTCGCCTCGAGCATCGCCGCGCGGCCGCCGTTCGAGCAGCCCTTGACGTAGGAGTAGTCGATGTCGCGGCCGTAGTACCGCTGGATCACCCGCTTGGCGGCTGCCGTGGCCAGGTGGACGCCGCGATAGGCGTAGTCGAGCAGGGCCTCGGGCTGCCGCACGTAGTCGCGGTCCTGACCCTCGTGGCCGGTGTCGGTCGAGGCCATCGCGAAACCGCGGCGGAGCAGGCTCGTCGTGTCGCCGATGAACCCCGCGGCGCCGCCGACCGTGCTGAACATCATCCGGCCGTTCCAGTCATCGGGCAGCGTGACTTCGAAGCGGATCGCCCGGTTGACGACGCCGCGCACCCGGCAGTGGGCCGGCGCCCGTTCCGACGCCGCGACCCGCATCCCGGGTTCGATCGCATGATCGAGGTCGGTCAGGGCCACCAGACCGCGGCAGGCGCGGCCGGTGTCGTTGGCGGCAAGCGGAGCCGCGACAGCGAGCAGCAGCAAGCCGAGGGCGAAACGTCGGGTCGTCATTGGTGCTCCTGTACAGAGATGTGTCGAGGTCACGCTGAGACGCCGGCACGGGCGATGAGCGCGACCGTGCCGTCCGCCTTGGCGATCCAGACGAAGGCCGCGGTGCGTTCGGGATCGTCCGGATCCGAGCCGGTCACGACACCGTTGACGGTGATCGTGTCCCCGGGCCAGACCGGGTTCGTGAACTTGAGGTCGAAGGAGCCGCTCCGCCACCATGCCTCGCCGAAGCGCTCTTCGAGAATGTGGCCGACGTAGCCCATCGTCATCCGGCCGCCGACCACGACGTCCTGGAAGCCGAGTTCGCGGGACGCCTCCCTGTCGGTGTGGTAGTTCGCGTTGCCGTGAAAGAACTGGCCGCACATCTCGAGTGAGATCGTGCGCTCCAGGCCTCCGAACCGTTCACCCTCCGGCACGTCGAAGCGTCGCGCTCCCGGTTTCTTCTTCGGATCGCGCAGGTCGACGTCCCCGGTGTACTCCTGGTCGCTCAGGAAGCTCTGGTGATGGTGGGTCTCCAGGACCTGCCGGCCGTCGCCGTCCGTCAGGCGGACCCGGTAGTCGACGACGACGCGGTTGCGCCGGTCGTAGATGTCGCAGATGTCGCCATCGACCGTGTAGACGGTGCCCGCCTTCATCGGCGCCGAAAGCGCCCATTCCTCGCGCATCCAGAGATGCCCGGTCTGGTTGGCGAACGCGATCTCGCGGAAGTAGTCGCCGTCCGGGCCGCTCGCGATCGTGGATGGCAACAGGCCACTGCTCGGCGGTTCGAGTTCCAGGCCGCCGTAGTAGTCCGCGAGCACGGCGTCGTCGACGACGAAGGTCCCGCTGCTCAGCCGCTTTCCAACGTACGGCCCGTTTCCGTTCGACCCGCCCATCCTCTTCTCCCTCTGTCTACTTCACCTGAACCAGTTCGATGCTCACGTTGTCGGGCGCCGCGAGGTAGCAGAGCAACACGCCGGGCGCGAACTCCCAGGGCTCGACTGCGAACTCCGCGCCCTTGCCTCGCAACTCCTCGCAATAGGCCAGAAGATCTCCGCGGTAGGTGAAGCCGAAGTGATCCGTGCCCCATTCGTCGTGGCTGGAGTAGCCCTCGTACTCCCGCATCGGCCGGGTCGACGCCGGATTCTCTCCGGGCCGCCTGGCGCGCAGAAGGACCAGCACGCCACCGACCTCGACCCGGATCTGCGGCGCGCCGCGGACTTCGTGCTCGCCCGCGATCGTGGCGCCGAGCATGTCCCGATACCAGCGCGCGGAAGCGTGCGGGTCCTCGCAGATGATGTGGACGTGCTCGAAGGTCAGCGACATC
>JAPOVF010000359.1 GCA_026708285.1 Acidobacteriota bacterium | reverse complement strand
TAGACCCCTTCGCGAGCCGGAATTCGACTCCTGCGGCCTCGATCACCTCGCGGGCGATGCCCTCGAGGAGGTCGTTGGGAGCGTCGACGAAGCCGTCCGCGTCGATGCAGCGGAGGATCGCCCTAGCCGAGTCGTCGGCGAGTGTGCCGCCGGCAACGGCGGCGTGAACCGCGCCGGCGGCGTCAGACGCCATAGCGCTCCAACAGCAGGTCGGCGGCTTCCTCGCCAAGAGCCTGGAGACTCAGGTCGTTGAGCGCCGCGGCAACCTTGAGACGCCGATGGCGATCGGGGTCCAGGTGAACGAGCCAGCCGCGACGGTTGCGGCGGGAGGGGGGGCGCCACGTCGATCCGGCCGTGGGCTGGGGCGTCGTGAGTGCGGCTGCGAGCGTGGGTTTCTTGGTCGTCATGTCGAGGTCTCCATGCACCATCTGTAGAGGCGAGTGAGTTCGGCCGCGGCGGCGGACCGCGGTTCGAGTTCCTGGGCCGTGCGTCCGGATGTAACGCTGCGCGCGTGAGCGATCCGCTGACCAAGGGTCACCGGGCAGCGTTCCGCGCCGAGCACGTCGATGGCTTCGGCGGCTTCGGCGGTCCATGATCCGAAGGGCGGACAGCAGTTCAGAACCACCGCAGACCGCTTACCGGCCGCGACCGCTAGGGTCGCCGGCAAGGCGTTCAGGTCCAGCGCGGAAGGCCGGCAGGGGATCAGCACCAGGTCAACGAGTCTTGCGGCTTCAGCCGCCCCTCCGCCGCCTCTGGGTGGCCCGTCGATCACCACCAGGTCCGCGCCTTCACGCTGGACAGTTCGAAGCTGGCGATCGAGTTGTGGCGCGCTGCCCTCGATCACCAGCGGCGCGTCATCGCCGCGGAGATGGCCCCAAACCACGGCGGACCGCTGCGGATCGAGGTCGATGATGGCTACCTGTCCCCCGGCCTGCTGATGTGCGACCGCAAGGCTGACGGCCAAGGTTGATTTGCCGACCCCGCCTTTCTGCGCGAGAACGCCTATAATCATAGCCACATCCGAATAGTAGCATATTAGAGGTTTCGGGAGCGTCGCGGGCGTCCCGCTTCTGTACCGCCTCCGCACGGCTCGTCGAGAAAGAAGCTCCGCAGTTCGGCTAGAACGTCGCACTGCAGCTTCACGAACACGTTCATATCCATGGTGGTGGATGGTTTCGGGTGCGCAAGGCCTTTTCTGTCTCCACGGTGCCGGGTATGGAACGCGTGTTTGCGCTTGCCCGAGAACGCCGCGCTAGTGGCCTGGAACAGGCACAGATACCATGTGCGACGGTAGTAGTCGGTGTCGATCTTCTCGAGCCTCAGAGCCTCAACGAGATCACGAATACGGCTGCCCCCGGCCTCGAGTGCTTGGACCAACGTCCGCACGCAAGCAGTTCGGTCCTCCACGTCTTCTGTCGTCAACGGCGGCGAGACGATGTAGCCCGCCGCGTCGCTCATGGTCAGTATCAGGGGGTACACGGCATGGCCGGTTGCGTCGTAGAAGCAAGAGGTCGCCGCAACCTCAGGGATAGACGCCGTTTCGTTCTGGACGATCTTGACCGCGGCGAGTACGGTGGTGGCGAGCCCTTGATCCTCGGGTACTTGGTCGTCGTTCTTGGGCCACACCACGAGCGCCGTTTCTCCAGCACGCCCTCCGGTGACCATCTTCTGGTCGACGACTATGCAGATCCCGTCCTGAAGCGGCGTCTCGAATTCCTGTTCCTGCTCCACGACCACGAAGAGCGGGCGCCTCCCTGAGCTGAAGTCCTGATCGGCTCGTTTCGAGAGCGCCTCGCGGATCCGCCACCGAAGCGAACAACAGGCTCCGTAATGCCGAAACGGGGTGTCTTTCCGGAAGTACCCCTCAAGGTCTGATACGACCGTCGCTCTTGCGTCCGGTCTCTCCACGAGCACACCGGGCGGTACAACCGTTTCCGGCGCGACCGCGACATTCGGGAACTCGAACACTTGCGTGCGACAGTGACCGCGAACATCACAAGCGGCGGATCGAATCTTCAGGCCCCCTCGGAAGAAAGCCTCGACGCCAGTTTTCGTGAGCTCCATGCGGTTTAGCCGTTCACCTTTCTGGTGGCCGGAGGGATGGCCCAAAGGGGCCAGGGCTCATTTTCCCGGAGGCCCTTTCTGCGCGAGAATGCCTATAATCATAGCCATGAAGAACGCGTAGCATAGTAGCGCTCAGGGGAAAGGGTGGCGGCGGCAGGTTGCCGCCCAGGGACCGCAGCCCCGGAGCCACACCAACGCCGCAACGCGCTCGAGTACTCGCTCGGGAGACAAGCCGTCCAGGGGTCAACTGGTCTTGGTGCTGGCGATCCAGTCCGTGAGTTCGGCAAGAGCATGCGCCCAGAAGAGGCTCAGGCCCCGCGCCTGTGCGTCCTCGAGGATGTGGAGGTCATACACCCCGCTGAGGACGGCCGCCGGCACGATGTGTCGATCACCAAGGTCCTTCTTCCAGGCTTCGGCCTTCGCTGCGGCATCGTTCTTCAGGCGCTTGATCGAGTTCACAGCCGAATTGGAGACCTTGCACTCGATCGCCAGGATCCGACGATCCCACAGCCGTACGACGATGTCGGCCTTCCGGTTGCTGAGCAGGCTCTCGCCGCAGAACTGACCCACCTCAGGCGCATCGTCGAGCGTGTTGATCGTGCGTGCCGGCACCTCTCGGAGGTCGGGAGCAAGCGTGTTCTTGACCGTGTCTTCTTGAGCGGTCTTTTCGCGGTTCCTCCGGCTGGCCTGGGTCCTGCTCGTGGCGATCAAGGCGGCAGAAGCGAGCACCGCTGCCTGCCGCTCGGCCTCGCTTGGTTCTCGGCCCTCGGCGATCCAGGGGAAGCGCCGCCGGTCGAGTCCCATGCGCACGACTTCGAGGATACGCCGCACCATTTCGGGGTCTCGACGTAGGCGAGTCGGCGCCAGGCTGGCCTCTGCCAGGGTCTTTAGATCGTCGGCAGAGATCGGCGGCCCTGCGAGGAAGCGGAACGCCCAGAGGAGATCCTTGTCGCTCAAGATGTCAAGAGCGGACTGTTCGAGGTCGGTTAGGTCGACGGTGCTCTCAAGAAGGTCGTCGAGGTGGCCCTGGTACTCGTCGAAGATCTCCAGGTACATCTCGAGCGGCTCGTCGAGCCGCTCCTCGCGGAACCGGTCGATGGACAACTGCCGCGCTTCGTCGAGCTGTGCCGATGTCCATCGCGGTGGATCGATCGGTGGATCGATCAAGGGTAGCCCGCCGCAGCTTGTCTCTGGTGCTCGACAAGGAACTCGGGGCGCGGTACCGGTAGCCGCTCCATTTCGCGCGGCTCGAACTTCGTGAGGCCGCCGGCGTAGGTGCGACCGCTACGCGTGTCGACTGCGCCGGAGAGATACGCCGTCATGGACGTGAGGATCTCCTCGTCGAGGTGCTCTCGCGGATAGAGGCCATGAGCGACGTTGATGTGCCTGGCCTTTGCCAGGTTCCGCACGAACGCCGGGGGCCTACGGGCCATGTAGGTGGCCAGCACCGGTGCCGGTTCGCGCAGGCCAACAGACCACCAAGCCTTCCGGTTACGAGCCACGTAGCCCGTGTGCACGCCTTGACGACGGGCACGGACAAGGAAGCGGTCGACGATCCGGCGCTCGGTGCAGTCGAAGATCGACAAGTCGACCGGAAGGTCGATCACGTTCCGAAGGCACGAGTCGTCCTGCAGGACCAGGCCGGCTTCGAAGAGCTCGCGAGCACGTGTCACCGAGGGGAACAGAACGGCTTCGGGCAGATCGTCGGTCTCGCCGTTGGCGATCCATACGTGGTTGGCGCCAGTAACCTGGCCACGGTGGACGCGGCACAGCTCCCCCAACTCGACAAAGCCCTCCGGCACCGGCTTGGAGGCGCGGGTGAAGTGCGACCATCGGATCTCGGCTTCAAGCCGCTCGCGGCGGATACGGCGACCGCCCTTCAGACCTCCGAGTTTGTCGAGGCTTTCAACGCGCTGGAAGTAGACCGACGACGGTCGGGCCTGGATCTCAAAGGCTGTGATCGCCGCAGTTGTAGCGGCGTCCGGGAAAGGCCGTGCGGTCGGCTCAATGACGACGATCCGCTTGCCGCCGAGCTCGCGGAGAACCAGCTCGCGGAGCAACTTCCCGTAGTTGACGTCAAGCCACTCGGCCGCGGTGACGAAAGCGCCGAAGTCGCCCGGCGCCGCATGGCGCAGCGTAGCCAGGAAGAAGTAGATGTGCAGGCCGGCGAGCTGGCTGTGCGGGTACCCGCGGAGATCCGCTTCGGTCGCAAGCCAGTCTTTCCAGCGTCGGTCGATCTGGTGATGGCGAACATAGGGAGGATTCCCCAGAAAGAGAGTTCGCCCGTCTCGTGCCTCGATGTCTACCTCCCGGTAGTCCTGGACGCGGATCTCAGCTCGGTCCTGGAAGCCACACACGGCAAGGTTGGCGCGGGCTAGCAGTGCGGCGAGGGGATCGAGTTCGATGCCGAGGAGTTCAGCCGCAGGAAAGCGGCGTGCAGCGCGAACAAGAAAGCGCGCGGAGCCCGTGCCCGGGTCGACAACGCGGGCCGGCTGTTCCTGGCGCGCTGCCCAGGTCAGCATGGCCTGGACAATCCGCGGCGGCGTGTAGGTGGCGCCGTCTTTGCGGCGTGCCTCCGGTGAACGAATCCGGCTGAAGGCGTCGCCGAGCGGGTCTCTTCCCGCCTGGATCGCGCGCTGGAGCCGTTCAATCCCCGCACCGATGAAGCGCTGGGTCTCCTTCGCGAGAATGGACTCCTGCGGTGACCAGCCAGGCACGGCTTCGGCGTCTAGTGCCAAGGCGGCCGCGACCAAGTCGTCTTCGGTTTTCAGCCTCATCAGATCGTGTTCGTCTCCGCTGTTTGTACGTGGAGAGGGTCTACCGAGTCAACCTGTCATCGTTCTCGGACGGGTGGCGCGAGCTCCTACTCCCTCCGAAGCGACCCCCATCGGATCATCTCGCGCTATGCTCTCCGCCATGGCCTATGTGACCGCACGGCAGCCAGAACCCACGTCGTTTACCGCCCTGCGGAAGGCTCTAGAAGCCGCCCTCAATCCTGGAGGGAACAACCCATGACCAGAAATCCAGAACCGATAGCGCGGGTTGTTCGGCTGCCTCACATCGAGCACGACCGTAGCCACCTGCGTGACGCTGCGGCCCGGTATCGAGCCGCGGGACGGCACGAGGAGGCGGCCCAGCTGGAGCGCATGCGCCGAGATTTGTTCCGGGTCTGGAGCGGCGAGGTGTCGCGGGGCCTGCTGCGGCAGCCGCCAGTCGAACAAGGGACGATCGGGCCGTTCCGCTTGGTCCTGGTGGGTGAGCAGGCCGCTCTCGTGCCTGTCTGACCCCTCACCCGTTCCTGCTCGAGCCGCTCGAACGACAGCATCACCAGGCGCGGCCGGGGACGCTTCAGCAGGGCCATCCGCCCCGAGGGGTCGGCGAGGTAGCTGGAGGAGTCGATGAGTGTCGCGGTCCCGATATCGGGTGCCGAAGAGTTCGCGTGGGAGTTGTTGCAGTCTGCGCGGGAGAAGGCCGCCGCTCTAGCCCGTGCTGGCCAGCCGCCCCTGTTCATCTCACCAGGCTTCGCGACCCGCTCGCCTCCAGAGGGGCTGATCGATGATTCTGCTGCCGTGATCGAACTAGTCTTGAAGCACCGCCTCGCTTGTCACCTTATGCGCCAGGGTGACACCCGCGAGCGTCAAGTGATCGAGGGTGAGATCAAGGAGCTAGGTCACAATGCCCAAAGGGTGTTCGAGAGATTGAGTGGATCGACAAAGGAAGCGATCCGGTTCATCTACGGTGAATGCCTCTGCGGGTATGACGACTTCGCGGCGACCTACGGCAAGATGGCCGCTTTCGAGGAGATGCTGGCGTGGGTTCAGAGCGGTCCTGGCTACAGGTACACCACTGCGTCGGCCGAGCCACATGTCCCCATCGGCTGGTGCTGGAGTCCGCCCGGCACTTCGGAAGTCAAGCAGCTCCCGAGCTTCCCCAACGCGCTGGCGAACTGGGCCAGCGGAGAGTTCGAGAGGACCAAGCCTGAACGTTCTCTGAATGAGACGCTTGAGGCCCTTCTTGGTGGCTGCTGACCCTCGGGCCGTTCACGGCAGTAGTCCCACGTCACCGGCGCTCTCGCGGACGCGCCGGTAGCGCCGCTCGGCGGCCGCCAGCTTGCGCCGTCCCTCGGCGTCATCGGTCGGCGTCGCCAGGTCCGCGGCGTCCAGGGCCTTTGCGGCTCGTTCGTACAGGCGCGATCGCTCGGTCGGCGTCAGCAGTCCGCGCTCGATCTTGCCCAGTGCGATCGCCGCG
>JAPOVF010000332.1 GCA_026708285.1 Acidobacteriota bacterium | reverse complement strand
TGTTGACTCTTGAAGTCATTGACGCGGCCCGGAAGATCCGCCGGCACCGCGAGGTCCGTCATCAGCAGAAAGCGCCAGCCGGCCAACTGCGCGCGGTAGGAGAGATCGAGATCCTCCGTCAGCGTGTCGAACTGCCAATCGCCCGCCTCTTCGATCGTCCGCCGCCTCCAGACACCCGCCGTGCCGTTGAAGTTGAAGAAGCAGCCCGAACGGAAACGCGCCTCCTGTTCGACCAGAAAGTGCCCGTCGAGCAGCACGGCCTGGGCGCGCGTGAGCAGGGAGTCCTCCCGGTTCATGTGGGCCCAACGCGCCTGGACCATGCCGAGAGTCGGATCGTCGAAGGCCGGCACCGTTCGCCGCAGAAAATCGGGTCCGGGAACGAAGTCGGCGTCGAAGATGGCGATCAGCTCGCCGCGTGCCGTGCTCAAACCGGCCGCCAGGGCCCCCGCCTTGAAGCCCTCGCGACCGCGTCGGCGAAGGTGGCGCACGGTTGGCAGGGGACGCCCCCGCGCTGAAGCCTCCTCAACTACCGCCTCGACCCTCTCGCTCGTGTCGTCGGTCGAGTCGTCGAGGATCTGGATCTCCAGCCGGTCGGCGGGGTAGTCGAAGTCGAGCACGGCCTCGACCAGCCGCGGCGCCACGTAGCGCTCGTTGTAGATTGGCAACTGGACAGTGACCCGGGGCGGGGCTTCATCCTCAGCGTCGCCTGTGGCTCGGCCTCCCGATTCGACGGGTGACCGGACCACGCGCGGCACCAGCAACAGAACCAGCCGGTGAAGTCCGAAGAGCGCGAGCGTGCCGAGAACGGCGTAGTACACGGGAAGCAGCACGGACGCCGACGATATGGCAAGGGCCCTCCCACTGGCAGCCGCCACCTGGCCTCTGCTCGCGTGCTTCGGCGGGCTGCTGGCGCTTGACCGGACCGGCCTGCGTCCGGCGGCCGACGCACCATGGGCGACCGCGCTCTTCCTCGCGGTGCTCCTGCTGGCCTTCGCCGGCCTCTTTCGGGCAATGAAGCGGCTGGAGCCGTCACTGGCCCAAGCGGCCGGCGAGCTACCGGTCGCCGGCCTGCTGGTCGTGGCGGCGTTGCTACGCCTGCTCGCCGCGCCCCTCTCGCCGAGCCTGTCGGACGATGTCCATCGCTACCTCTGGGACGGCCGTGTCGCCGCCTCCGGCGCCAATCCCTACCTCCTCGAACCGGATCATCCCGACCTGGCCGGGCTACGCAACGACCTGTGGCAGCGGACCGCCCACCGTGATGTCGCCACGGTCTACCCGCCCCTCTCCCTGAGCCTCTTCGCGGCCGCCAGCCTCCTCCCGCAGCCCCTCTTGAGCTACAAGCTGACGCTGGCCACGGTCGACCTGGTCGCCTGCGGAATGCTGCTCGTGCTCGCCCGGCGGCGGACGTCGGTCGTGGCCGCCCTCGCCTACGTCTGGAACCCGTTGGTCGTCATCGAAGGTGCCGGCATGGGCCACGTCGACGTGCTGGGCGCTTCGCTCGCCATCGCCTGTGTCTATCTGGTCCCGGTTCGGTCCGGCGCCCACTCCGGCTCCGCGCGTTCGCTCGCCGCCGGGGCCGCCGCCGCGCTCGGCGTACTGGTCAAGCTGGTCCCCCTGGCCGCGATCCCCCTGTGGTGGCGAAGGATCAAGGGCCACCGGCAACGAGGACGCCTGTTCGCTCTCGGCGGCGCCTGCCTGCTTCTCCCGGGGGCGGCGGGCGTTCTGGTCTTAACCGGCGGCTTCCCTCCGGGCCTCGTGGTCTACGCGCTGCGCTGGGAGTACAACGGCCCGCTCTACGAACCGGTCTGGCGTCTCCTCGACGTGCTTCAACTCGACCACGCGGCTGCGGGGCTCGTCCACGCGGTCCGGCTCGTCTTCGGCGGCGAGATCGAGGCGCCGCCGTGGGACACACTCTACGCCCACACCTATCCCCAGTTTCTCGCCCGCGCCCTGCTCCTGCTCGGCGCTATAGCCGCCTGGCTCCGCCTCTGGCGGCAGCGCCCCGGACCGGTCGGCGCGGCGTTCGGCGCCTTCGGCATCGTCCTGCTCGCGAGTCCGACGCTCTATCCGTGGTATCTGATCTGGATCCTGCCCTGGGCGGCGCTGCTCGGCGCGCGCTGGGTCCTGCTGCTGTCGGCGACCCTGCCGCTGGCGTACCTGCCGGCTTTCGCGGGAGTCGACTACTTCCCCTGGGTCTACAGCGCGGTCTGGCTGCCTCCGCTCCTGTTGTACCTGGTCGACCGCCGGCGACAGATGCACGCCGCGAAGGTGTCAGGCTCGAGGACGGAACGACGATGAAGTACAGCCTTCGGATCGCGTACATCGGCACGGACTACGCCGGCTGGCAACGCCAGGACAACGCTCCCGCCGTCCAGCAGGTTGTCGAGGAGGCGCTGGCCCGGATCCTCGGGCGAAGCGTGACGGTGCACGGCGCCAGCCGCACGGACGCCGGTGTGCACGCCCACGGACAGGTGGCTCACCTGACCGTGGCCACCGCGGCGGCGCCCAAGGAAACAGGGCGGGCGCTCGTTTTCGGCGCGAACCGTCATCTACCGGCAGCGATCCGCGTCCTGGCTGCGGAGACGGTGGACGACGCCTTTCATGCGCGAAAGAGCGCCACCTGCAAGACCTATCGCTACCGGCTCTGCCGCGCCCGCGTGATCGACCCGTTCCGGGCGCCCTTCGTCGTTCCCGCGCCGGTCGGACTCGACCTTGAGGCCATGAAGAGAGCCGCCAGCATGCTCCTGGGACGGCACGACTTCTCGGCCTTCGCCAAGTCGGGGGGCAGCCACGGACAGCCCGAGAGGACGATTCAGCGGGCCGAGTGGACCGAAGCCGGCGATGAACTGACGTTCGTGGTCGCTGGCGACGGGTTTCTTCGCGGCATGGTGCGCGCACTCGCCGGCACCACGCTCGAGGTCGGCCGAAGCCGCAGGTCACTGGACGACTTCGCCAGCCTCCTGCGAGGGGGGCCACGCTCGTCCGCGGGTCCCAACGCGCCAGCGCTTGGGCTGTGTCTGGAGCAGGTGGAATACAGTCGGCGGCAATGAAACGCGTCGTCACGGGGATCGTGACCGCGGCGCTGTCGACCGCCATCGTCCTCTACCTGCCACCCCGGTTCTTCGTGGTGGTCGTCACCGGGGTCGTCCTGCTGGCGGCCGCGGAGTACTCGGCCCTGGTGCAGCGAATCACCGTCGCGCCGAGGTTCCGCCTGGCGCTGTGGCTGGCCCTCGTCTTCGTGGCGTTCGCCAGCCGCATCCACAGCAGCACCCAAGCCCAGATCGTCCCCCTGACCCGCCTCGTCGTCCTCGATGTCCAGTTCGTAGCGGCAACCGTCGTACTCGTCACAGCGATTGCGGTCGGGTTGAGCAGCCGCACCGGGCTGCGCGACCGACTCGCACTCTCGGCCATGTTCGCCTTCGGGGCACTATGGCTGGGGCTGTTCCTCTTCGCCGCGGTTCAGCTCCACGAGCGCCGTCCCGCGCTCCTGCTCTGGGTTCTTGCGGTGGCCGCGGCGGGCGACATCTGCGCGTACTACGGCGGGCGGGCATTCGGTCGCCGGCCTCTGGCCCCCAGGATCAGTCCCAAGAAGACGGTCGCGGGGGCTGTCAGCGGCCTGACGGCGAGCCTCGGCGTCGGCCTCGCCGGGCTCCTGCCCTGGTTCGGCCTGGAGCTCTTCCTGCCGAGCGTTCCGCTGGCGGCGCTCCTCTGCGGCGCCGCGGGCCAGACGGGAGACCTGGTGGCATCTCTGCTCAAGCGCGCCGCGAAGGTGAAGGACGCCAGCCGACTCCTGCCGGGCCACGGAGGCCTCCTCGACCGGCTGGACAGTGTGATGCTGGCGACGCCGCTGATGTACGTGCTCGTCGACATTGGAACCTTCGGACCGGTCTCGGTCCTGTATGGGGCCGGCACGGTCGGAGCCTTGCCTTGAGCCAACGCAGCGTCGCCGTCCTGGGCGCCACCGGTTCGGTCGGCGAGGCCACCCTGGCGGTGGCCCGCAACCACCCGGATCGGCTGCGGGTTTCGGTGCTCGCGGCGCAGGGAACGCGACCCGCCCGCCTGGCCGAACTGGCGCGGGAGTTCCGATCCGACGGCGTCGTCGTGGAGAGCGCCGACAGGGCAGCCTCACTGCGAAGCGAACTGCCGAACGGAACCAGCCTGACCTACGGCCGCCAGGCACTGCTGGACGCGGTCGGGACCGGCGAGATCGATCTCGTCGTGACCGCAATCGTCGGTGCGGCCGGCATTCGGCCAGCGGCCGCCGCGCTCGCTGCCGGCGCCGATCTGGCGCTGGCCAACAAGGAGGCAATGGTCGCCGCCGGGCCCGTGCTGCGCCGTTTGGCGGCCACTTCGGGCGCCTCCATCCTGCCGATCGACAGCGAGCACGCCGCGATCCACCAGGCCCTCCGGGCCGGTCACCCCCGGGAGGTCCACCGCCTCGTGCTGACCGCTTCGGGCGGTCCCTTTCTCGAACGCGATCCTGCCACTCTTGAGGCCGCGACGCCCGCCGAGGCCACCGCGCATCCGACCTGGGACATGGGGGCGAAGATCAGCGTCGATTCGGCGACCCTGATGAACAAGGGCCTGGAGTTGATCGAAGCGAGCTATCTGTTCGACGTGGACGGCTCCCGGATCGACATCCTGATCCACCCGCAGTCCCTCGTGCACTCGATCGTGGAGTTCCGCTGTGGCAACGGGGTTGCCCAGATCTCCGCCAACGACATGCGCTACCCGATCCAGTACGCGCTGTCATATCCCGAGCGCTGGGCCCGCCCCACGGGCGAGCTGTCGATCGAGCTGAGTGACCTGCTCCTTCAAACCTCGAAGCTGGAATTCAGGCACGTCGATCCGGCACTCTTCCCCGCGCCGTCGCTCGCCCGCAAAGCCCTGGCGCGGGGCGGCGGCGCACCGGCGGTGATGAGCGCGGCGAACGAGATCGCGGTCGACGCGTTTCTTGGGGGCAGAGCTCCTTTCACGGCGATCGTCCCCGTGGTGGCCGAGGTGCTTGAACGGCACGGCAGGCAGACAGACGGCAGCGAGCCTCAAAGCATCGAGGAGGCCCTTGCCTGGGATTCGTGGGGTCGTCGCCAAGCCCGGGAAGTTCTCGCGGCTTCCGGCGGTTAGCATCGGCGGACGCGTGCGTCCGCGTTGTGCGTTCCTCGTGCGATGAACATCCTGAGCAACATCCTGGCTCTGCTGGTCGTGATCGGCGTGATCATCTTCGTTCACGAACTGGGGCACTTCGTGGCCGCGCGGCTGTTCCGGATCAGGGTCCGCGTGTTCTCGATCGGCTTCGGCGCGCGGCTCTGGGGTTTCGAGCGTGGCGGTACGGAGTACCGCGTGGCGATGGTGCCGCTCGGCGGCTACGTAGCCTTCTCCGGTATCGATCCCTCGAATCCGACGGGCGATGCCGGCGACTTCATCACCAGGCCACGTTGGCAGCGAATGGTCGTTCTCCTGGCAGGCCCCGCCGCCAACGTCGTGCTCTCGATCGTTCTGATCGCCGCCGTCCTGGTGGCCGGAACCGAGCTGGCGGGACCGCGCAACCTGAGCACCGAGATCGGCGCCGTTGCGGCTGACTCCGCCGCCGCCGAGGCGGGCCTGCAACCCGGCGACACGATCCTGCGACTGGACGGTGAGGACGTATCCGAGTGGCGCGACGTCGCGAACATCGTGCTCACGTCACCGGAACGACGTCTCGTCGTCGATTTCGAACGCGACGGAAGCACGCTCAGCACGGTCCTCGTCCCACGCCGGATTCCCCGCCACGAACTCGGAGACGGTGGGCTCTACGCCAGCCTGCTGCCGCGCGTGCGCGAGGTGTTCGAAGGCACGCCTGCCGAGCAGGCGGGCATCCGGTACGGAGACACGCTCTACTCGGTTAACGGCCATCCCATTGCCGACGCGGACGACTTCCGCCGCCTGGTGGAACCCAGCGCGGGTGAGGAGGTCAGCATCGAGATCGGCCGGGGCGACGAGCGCCTCGTCTTCCGCCTGGTACCGGCAGCCGAAGGCGGTGTCGGCCGCGCGGGCATCCTGATCAGCCACTTCTCGTACCAGCGTACCGGCCCCGCCCGCGCCCTCATCGAAAGCGCCCGGATCAACTGGGAAACGACCACCGAGATCTTCGGCTTCCTGGGCAGGCTGGTGGAACGTCGCGTCTCGCCCCAGAGCGCGCTTTCCGGCCCCATCGAGATTGCCAGAATCAGCGGTCAGGCGGCGAGGCGGAGCTTCAACGATCTCGTGTTTCTCACCGCGCTGATCAGCCTCAACATCTGCATCCTCAACCTGCTCCCGATCCCGCTTCTCGATGGCGGCCAACTCGTCATCCTGCTCTTCGAGAGCGTTCTGCGGCGCGATCTCTCCATACGGGTCAAGAATCTCGTCACCCAGTTCGGCCT
>JAPOVF010000073.1:75688-77713 GCA_026708285.1 Acidobacteriota bacterium | reverse complement strand
CCGGCGCGCCGGGGTAGATTCCGCTGACGATGACCGATTCTCCGCCGCTTGCCGCCGCCGGCACCGCCGGGTCGGCGGTCGTTGCCGAACCGCGCCTGGTCCAGATCCAGGCCGGCCCGATGGCCAACTTCGTCTACGTGCTCGCGGACTCCGCCACCGGCAAGGCCTGGGTCGTCGATCCCGCCTGGGAGCCGATCGGCGTCATGAAGATCGCCCGTGAGCAGGGTTACGAAGTCGTCGGCGTACTGGCGACGCACTTCCACCAGGATCACATCGGCGGAGACATCATGGGCCAGCACGTTCCCGGTGTGCGCGAACTCCGTGCCGAGTTCGATCTGCCGATGCTGATTCATGAGGCCGAGGCCGAGCGGGGCGCCGAGATCGCGGGTTGTCCCACGGACAGGGTCGAGGTGTTCCGCGACGGCGACATCCTCGAGCTCGGCGATCTGCGGGTCGAAGTGCTGCACACGCCCGGTCATTCACCAGGAAGCTGCTGCTTCCGCGCCGGTGACCACATGCTGACTGCCGACACCCTGTTCGTGCAGGGCATCGGCCGGGTCGACCTGCCGCACAGCGACATCGACGCGATGTTCCACTCGCTGGAGCGTTTGAAGGCGCTGCCCCCGGAAGTGGGCATCTACCCGGGACACGACTACGGTCCGGAGTCGTTCTCGACGATCGGCCGTGAACTGCAGTGGAACGCCTACCTACGACCGAGCAGCCTGGAACAGTGGCGCGCGATGATGGGGATCTTCTGAGCGGGGACCGAAGCGCTTCGCCCTCCGCCGTCGCGCCGCCTCGAACTCCTCCGCGGATCGAGACCCGGAGACTGCGTCGCGAGCTGCGCTCCGGCGAGCGCACCCTGGTCGTCGTCGACGACCTCGATCTCGAGGTGGCGGCGGGGGAGTGCGTCTCCATCCGCGGCCCGTCGGGAGCGGGCAAGTCGACGCTGCTGGCGCTGCTCGCGGGGCTTGATCGCCCGACCGCGGGCAGCGTCCTGATCGACGGCCGGGCGATCGAGGGTCTGAGCGAGGACGAACTGGCGCTCTTGCGGCGCGAGAAGATCGGTTTCGTCTTCCAGGCCTTTCAGTTGCTGGGCAACCTGACCGCGCGGGAGAACGTCCAGTTCCCGCTGGATCTGCTCGGCCGCCGGCGTTCGAGGGAGCGCGCGGAGGCCCTGCTCGCGGACGTCGGCCTCGCCGAGCGCGGCCACCACTACCCGTCGCAGCTCTCGGGCGGTGAGCAGCAGCGAGTAGCGCTGGCCCGGGCCTTCGCGGCCGAACCCGCGATCCTGCTCGGCGACGAGCCGACCGGCAATCTCGACTCGGCCACCGGAGCCGCCGTGCTCGACGTGATGATGGCGCTCCGCGACCGCTTCGGTGCGACCCTTGTGCTCGTGACCCATGACCCGGCGGTGGCGGCCCGCGCGGACCGCGAGCTCGTCATGGTGGACGGGCGCTTCCTCACCGGCGGTTGAATCGTGGGACCGGGTACGGCGCTTCGTTACTCCGTGTGGGAGTTCCGCGGCTCCTTGGGCCGCGTATGGGTGTGGCTAGTCTGCCTGTCCGTTGGCGTCGGCGCCGTCGTATCGGTGGCCGGGCTGGCTTCGAGCGTGGACGGAGCGATCCGTGGCGAGGCGAAGAAACTGCTGGCCGCCGACCTCGCGGTGCGTTCGCGCGTGCCGCTGCCGCAGCGGGCATTGGACGCGATCGACCAGCTTCCGGGGGCGGTGCGCGCGGAGGTCCGGGAGCTGGCGGCCATGGCCGGTCGAGCAGCGCCAAGACCCCTTAGCGAGGAGGGCGCATCGAGCCTGTTCGTCGAGTTGAAGGCCGTCTCCGGCGGCTACCCGTTCTACGGCGAGCTGACCGTGGAGCCGCCTCTGCCCGTGGGCCGGACACCGGCCGAGGTCCTTGGCGACCACTCCGCGCTCGTGGCCCCCGAGGCGCTCGCGCGCCTTGGACTTGGGGTGGGCGACGAACTGCGGCTGGGTCGACGGACACTGCGCATCGCGGGTGCGCTGGTCGG
>JAPOVF010000073.1:16062-74900 GCA_026708285.1 Acidobacteriota bacterium | reverse complement strand
CCGCCGGGGTCGCCGGCCTCTGTCTGGCCGCCCTTGCCGTGCGGCGCGTCGCCCGGCGGTTGGCGCCCCGGTGCCGGGCGTACTGGTTGCGACACGGCATCTCGGCGCTCGCGCGGCCCGAGTCGGGAACCCTGCCGGCGACGGTGGCTCTCGGACTCGGACTCATGGTGCTCCTGGCGATGGTGGTCGTGCAGGGGCATCTTCGTGACCAGCTCGAGTCCGAGCTGCCTGCGGACGCGCCGAGCGTGTTTCTACTGGGCGTCTCGTCGGAAGAGTGGAACAGGCTCGACGCGCTGCTCGCGCGGGAGGGCGCCGTCGGGGTTCAGTCCGCTCCCGTCGTGATGGCCCGGATCCGCACGATCGACGGTGAGCGCGTCGAAGATCGCATCGCCGACAGCAACCGCTGGGCCCTGACGAGGCAGCTTCGGCTGACCTATCTCGATGAACTGCCGGCGGACAACGTGTTCGTCGACTCGCAGGAGCCCGTCTCCAACCGCGCGCCGTGGTTCGATCCGGCGGTCGCCGAAGTCAGCGTCGAAGACGAGTTCGCCGAGACGATCGGCGTCGGTGTCGGTTCCGTGATCGCCCTGGACGTTGGCGGGCGGGAACTCGACATCACCGTGACCAGTCTGCGTCGGGTGGACTGGGAGGGCTTCGGCATCAACTTCTTCCTGGTGGTCGAACCGGGTGTGCTCGACACCGCGCCGCAGACCAGGATCGCGGCGGCGCGGCTGCCAAATGAGCGGGAACAGGAGATTCAGGATCAGGTGGTCCGAGCGCACCCGGGTGTCGCGGTGTTGCGGATCCGCGAGCTGTTGCAGAAAGTCGTCGATTTGATCTCGAACCTCCAGCTCGGCGTGCGGGTTCTCGGCAGCTTCACGGTCGCGGCAGCCCTGCTGACACTGGCCGGGGCGGTCGCCGCCGGTTCGTCGCGGCGCGGCAGGGAAGTGGCCCTGCTCAAGACGATCGGCTCGACTCGTCTCGATGTCCTGCGAGCCGTCGCGGCCGAGTACGCGCTGATCGGTCTGTCCGCCTCGGTCGTGGCCGCGTTTCTTGGCACGGCCGCGGCCTGGTGGCTCGTTGTGCGAGAACTGGAGCTCGAATGGTCGTTCCGTCCGTGGGCGGTGCTCGGCGCGCTGGTAGCGGGAGGGCTGCTGTCGCTCGCCACCGGCATCCTGGCGAGCACGCGCGCCTTGCGAAGGCCGCCCATCGACTCGCTGCGGGAGGCGTCGTGATGCTACGCATCTCCACCCGCTGGCAGATCGTCGGTGCGCTCTTCGCGATGATGATGTTCTCGTCAGGTCTGGGCTTCTACAACCAGTCCGTGCTGCTTGAGGCCCTGACCCGGGAGCGCGGCTTCTCGGTGTTCTCCGCGTCGTTGGCGTCGACGGTGTTCTTCGCCACGAGCGGTTTCATGGGGCTCGCCGTCGCCAGCCTGATCGAGCGGATCGACGCCCGCTGGTCCGTCGCCGCCGGCGTCGCCGTCTGCGCCGCATCGCTGGTCGCGATCGGCCGCGTCGAGACGATTCTTGAGGTCTATGCGGCGTTCATCGTGTTCGGCATCGGCTTCTCGGCCACGAACATGTTGACCGCAAGCACGCTGATCACGAGGTGGTTCGCGCGACGGCGGGCCCTGGCACTCTCGATCGTGTTCACCGGCCTCTCCGCGGGCGGCATCGTGGTCGCGCCGTTCGCCGCCTGGGCGGTCGCCGAGCATGGCCTGGGCCGCGGTACGGAGATCCTGGCTGCGACGTACGTTCTGGGCATTCTGCCGCTGGCGCTATGGCGGTTGCTGCCGCGGCCTCGCGGCGAGACGGACCTGGCGGGCGAGTTCGACGGCGGGGAGGATCCGGGCGTCGGGGCGCGTGAAGCGTTTCGTTCCCGTTACTTCGCCGGTATCGCGGTGACCTTCTTCTTCGGCCTGATGGCGCAGGTCGGCGGCATCGCGCACCAGTTCAAGCTGGTCAGTGCCTACGAGCCGGACGTGGCTGGGAGGGCCGTCTCGGTGCTGGCCGCTGCCAGCGTCGTGGGGCGTCTGGCCTCGGGCGCGCTGCTGGAGAGACTTCCCTATCGCGGCTTCGCGGTGGCCATGCTCGTTCTTCAGGGAGTGACCCTCTTCGGGTTGGGATCGAGCACGACCGTGGCGGGCCTGCTGATCGCCTCGGGAGCGTTCGGACTCACGATCGGCAGCTTCCTCATGATGCAGCCGCTGCTGCTGGCCGAGGCGTTCGGCACCAGGAGCTTCGCGCGCATCTACTCGGTCAGCACGCTGTGCGCGTCGGTGGGCGTGGCGTTGGGACCGTTGCTGCTCGGTTGGGCTCACGACTTTGCCGGCGGCTATCGGAACGCCTACGCGCTGAGTACGGGGCTGTCCTGGCTTGGCTGCGTTTCGTTGTGGGTGGCGGGGAGGGGGTACGTCCGCGCGCGCTAGGGCCGCTTGGAAGCCGTTCGGTGTCCTTTGCCGGGACCACCAACAGAGTTGGAGTTTTGGGCGGATACCCGTTACACTGGCAGCAAGTGCCCGGCCGAAGAGAACTCAACATGCGCCGTCGCAAGCGACGGATCCTGGAGGCGGCGACCAAGCTGATCTCCAATGGCGGAATCGAGGCGTGCACGATGCGGGCGCTGGCCCGCAAGGCCCGTCTCGACGTCACGACGCTCTACAACTACTACGGGTCGAAGGAGGAGATCCTCGAGGCCCTGCGGAGGTCCGGGGCTCGCAGACTCGAACGCCAGATCGGGCAACTCGGGGAGACCGAGCCCATTGACCGCATTCGCGCGATCGTCGACCTGACGCTGGGGGTTTCAGAGTCGCCTGCCGAGCTGGCGCGGCCCATCAGTCTGCCGAAGCGTTGGCGCCGTCCGGGCAGCGGCCCGATCGGCGTGGTCGCGAAGGCGCACCTGGAGAAGGAACTCCGTCGCGCGGCGGCCGGAGGCGACCAGCTTCCCTCGGTCGATCCTGAGCAGTTCGCGCTGGTCGTTCTCGGTCACGCAGGCGTGTGGCTGTCGCTGTGGGCCCGGCGCCTGACCGACGCGGAGGAGACGTTGGCTCGGGTCGGCTATCTCGTGAACCTCTGCCTGCTGGCGGGCTCGACGGACGCGTCGCGGCCTGGACTCGAGCAGGAGATGCTCGAGAGCCAGAGTCGGCTGGCCGCTATCGAGGCGGCACTCGAAACCGCCGCTGTCTGATCCACAGGAGTCACGGCCGGCGCGCATGGAGCCGGGCGTGACCGGGTGCGTCGCCCTACGACGGTCCAGGGATTCCGGCGGGCAGGGCAGCCTTCCAGCCGGCTTCGAGTGCCCGCGCCAGCCGGTCCTTCAAGACGGCGTGCTCCGGATCCTGGCTCAGGTTGTCGAACTCTCGCGGATCCGTCTCCAGGTCGTAGAGTTCGGTCTCTACGTCGTCGCCGCCGGAGACCTGAGTCCACTCGGTGTAACGGTATCGGTCGGTTCGAACGCTCAGCCCAGCGGTGACGTGCTGCCGGTCGGGTCGCGTGAAGCGATCGGAGCGCGAGAAGATCGCACTCTTCCAATCCCGGGACGGGTCTTCGAGCAGCGGTCGAAAGCTCGTGCCCTCGAGACCGACGGGTGCGGGAAGGCCGGAAAGGTCGGCCAGCGTGGGGTAGAGGTCGACCAGTTCGATCAGCCCCGTCGACGTCGCGCCTCCGGCGACACCGGGCGCGCGGACGATCAGGGGCACGCGGGTCGACTCCTCGAACTGGGACTGCTTGCGCCACATGCCCTGGTGCTCGCCGAGGTGGAAGCCGTGGTCGCTGACGAAGACGACGATCGTCGATTCTTCGAGGTTGAGCTCGCCGAGCGCGTCGAGGAGCAGGCCGACCTGGTGGTCGATCATCGTAACGGTGGCGTGGTAGGCGGCGATCGCCTGGCGCTTCTGGTCGTCGGTGTGGAGGGCGTCGTCCGGGTAGCCGACGAGCGCGGGCAACGGAATGTCCTCGCGGTCGTCGGCGGGTTCCTGCGGCAACTCGACGCCGGAGATCGGGTGCTGCTCGAAGAAGCTGGCCGGCGCAACCCAGGGCTGGTGCGGCTTGTGGAAGCCGGCGGCGATGAAGAAGGGTTCGTCGCCGTGCTGACGCAGCAGCTCGATGACTCTGCGCGCGGTGCGACCGTCCGGCGTTTCCTCCTCGAGTTCGTCGGTGGCTCGCCAGGTAAGGGGCAGGCCGCCGGTGCGGCCGTGGGGCGCGAACACGTCGGCGCGCGACATGCCGTCATTGGAGCCGTCGGTCCAGGAGTTGTCACGGACGGCCGAGTGGTCGGCGCCGGGCAGGTACTGGTCGCTCGGACGCCGCCGGGCGTTCTCCGAGATGTCCCAGGTCACCGAGTCCTCATAGCGGCCATGGGCAACCTTGCCGACCCGCGCCGTGAAGTAGCCGTGCTGCCGGAAGTACTCGGGCAGCATGACGGCATCGCCGACCGCGTGGCGCGGCTCGAGGAAGTTGTGCAGGACCTGGGTCGTCTCGGGCCGCAGGCCGCTGAGGAACGACGCGCGCGAGGGATTGCATACCGGATGCTGGGCGTAGGCGCGGTCGAAGCGGATGCCCTCGGCCGCCAGGCGGTCGATGTGGGGCGTGCGCGCGGTTGGGTAGGCGCCGTAGCTTCCGAGCGCGACGTTCAGGTCGTCGGCAACGATGAACAGGACGCTCGGTCGCTCGGCAGAGCCGGCGTCGGAGCCCGGATCGCTGGGGCCGCACGAGATGAGGCTGAGCAGCAGAACTGCGGCCAGAGTCCTCTTCATGGATCCTCCGAGCTGTTTGTGTGGATCTAGTCCCTCAGTATTGCGAACGTAGTTGGGACGTTCAAGTGGCGCGGGAACCGCGCGGACTCCTAGATCAGCCCTTGGTAGGCGCCGCCATCGAGCAGGATGCTGGTGCCCGTGATGAACCGCGCCGGCTCGGAGCACAGGAAGGCGACGGCCTTGCCGAAGTCGTCGGCGGTGCCCAGCGTGCCGGTGGGCACCCGCTGCGCCACGACGTCCGTGTTGCCTAGCGACTTGATGCGGTCGGTGGCGTGGATGCCGGGCTGGGCCGAGTTGACCGTGATGCCGTCGCGGGCGACCTCCGCCGACAGGGTCTTGAGAAAGCTGCTGACGCCGGCGCGGGCGACCGACGACGCGGCGAGGTTGCCGATGGGCTGACGGGCGCCAATCGAAGTGATCGCCACGATCCGTCCCCAGCCGCGCTCGCGCATTCCCGGGAGGGCGGCCTGACACATGACGATGGTCGACAGCAGGTTCAGGTCGATCGCCTCGCGGTAGCCGTCGATCGACGTGGTCGCGGGCGAACCGGGCGGTGGACCCCCGGCGTTGGCGACCAGGATGTCGACCTGGCCCAGCTTCTCGGTGGCCTGCTCCACGAAGGAGCGGGCGCCGTTCTCGGTGGACATAGCGGCGACGATCGGCACGGAACGGCCGCCCAGCTCCGCGGCGGCTTCCCTGATCCGCTCCTCGCTGCGGCTGCAGATCGCGACTTCCACGCCGTCCTCGAGCAGCGCCCTGGCGCAGCCGAAGCCGAGTCCGGTCGATGCCGCGGCCACGGCGGCCTTCTTTCCACGGATTCCCAGATCCATCCTTGCCTCTCCCCCTCGTTGTCGTTCCCTGGTTGGCTCTAGCGCCTGCGAGCCTGCGCCAGTTCGGCCATGCGGGTGAACAGCTCCTGCATGTGGGTGCGGTCGCCGTCGCCGCCGCTGAACTCCCGGTACAGCGAGTCGACGTTGATCGCGATCCGCTCGCTGTCGCCCCACGACTCAAAGTCGCCGAGAGCGATGTCGAACGCTGCGTCGCGCGCGGAAAGGCCCGCGTCGAAGCGCTTTCTCGCCTCGTCGCGGATGTAGACGAGGTAGGCGCGCATGGCATCAACGCCACGGTTGTCGGTGATCGGGCCGTGGCCCGGCACGATCGTCTCGAGGTCCCAGCTCAGCAGCAGGTCGCAGGCGTCGATCCAGTTCTGGACGGGTCCCGCCCAGATGATCGGGGCGCCTTCGATGAACAGGATGTCGCCGGTGAAGACGGTTCGATCGTCGGGGACGTGGACCATGATGTCGCCGCCGGTGTGGGCCGGACCGACCTCGGTCAGCTCGACGCGCTTTTCTTCAACCGTGAGCGTCAACTGGCCGTCGAAGGTCCGGCTCGGCAGCGTGTGGTTGATTCCCTCGAAGTCGAAGCTGCCGAAGCATTCGACCAGGAAGTCGCCCACCAGGCCTCCGTTCTCGCGAGCGCTGCGCATCAGCGCCGCGAGGCCCGCCGGCGTGGTTGCTTCCATCTCGGCGGCGGCGTTCGCCGACGCGACGATCTCGGCACCGGCGACGAGTTCGTTGCCGTGCGTGTGGTCGCCGTTCGAGTGGGTGTTCACCAGCCGATCGATGTCACCGGCGGCGTCGTGCGCCCGCTTCATCGCGTCGAGCATCTCGCGCGTGTTGGGGAGGTCGAAGAGCGTGTCGACGAGCAGCGACTCGTCACCGCTCACGATCAGGCCGGCGTTGCTCCAGCCCCAGCCGCCGTCCGGCTGGAGCCAGGCGAACGAGTTGTTGCCGAGGTCGTGGAGACCCCGTTCGAAGGCGAAGCGGGGACTTCCGAGCCCGGTCCAGGGCGACGCGTCAGGCATGGGCGCACTTTAGCCAAAACCCCTCCGGCGTAGATACGATTGCGCGATGACTGCCCCGACCGCGGTCGAGCGTTCCCGGGCCACGCTCGATCTCGACGCGTTCTGGAACTGGCTCGTCCTCCATCCAAACTGCGTCATCCGGGCCGGATCGGTTGACGCTCTGCTCTGCGACGACGAGGACTTCCACTGGCAGTTCGCTGCGGAGAACGACAACCTGCTGATCGCGCAGCTCGTGTACGGAAAGAGGCTCGTCGGCGAGATTCTGATCGACCGTGAGCGGGTTGCCTACGTGCAGTCCTTCCAGGGCGAGCAGGACAACGAGTACGTCTTCGAGTTGATCTCGGAGACGGAACGCGAGCGCACGGCGGCGTGGGTCTTCGTCATGTCCCACGGCCTGGACGACGAGCCCCAGGAGTCGGCTCATGCCACTCCTTCGCTGGTTCACTGACGTTCCAGCGGGCGCTGGCGTGAGTGGCGCGGGCGGCCGGGGGCCCTGAGTTGACGCTGCGCATCCTTGGCGTCGTCGACCTGCACTGGTCCGGCAAGAGGCCCCCGCGCTTGCCGGCCCCGTCCGGCTTCGACCTCGTGCTCCTGGCCGGGGACCTGACGAACTTCCTCGGTCCTGATCATGCCCGCCGGATCGTCGAACCGCTTCAGGACTCCGGCGTTCCGGTGCTGGCGGTCTGCGGCAACTGCGATCAGCGGTCGGTGGACGACTACTTCCGCGAGATCGACATCGACCTCGATCGTCGCGCTCGCGTGATCGACGGCGTCCGCTTCCTCGGCCTCTCCGGCGGCCTCCCCTTCGGTGACCTGCCATACGAGCGCACCGAGGAGGACTACGAACGTGTGGCGGCCGAGGCCTTCGAACGCGCAGCCCGGGTGGACGGCCAGCCCACGATTCTCGTCTCCCACCAGCCTCCCTTCGGCACGACCTGCGACCTCGCCCGCGGCAACCACGTCGGCTCGAGAACACTCCGCGCTGCGGTCGAGCACCACCAACCCGACCTCGTCTTCTCCGGCCACATCCACGAAGCGATCGGCTCCGACACGATCGGCGCCACGCGCATCGTCAACCCCGGCCCCTGGTTCCAGGGCCGATCGCTTGTGATTGAGGCGGACGCTGAAACCGGGTCAGTCGACTTCGAGATCCTGGCGCCGTAGCCGGCGGGCGCCGGCGTCACCCGCCCGCTGGGGGCCGGAGGAGAGGGTCCCAGCGGACGCTCACGCTTGCCGGATGAATGGAGGGTGAGCGTTCGCTGCGGTCGGCTGCGCTCCGGTTGTGCGTCCGTTCATGTGAGGTCGCCGGCCGTCGCTTGCCGACAGCCTCGCTGGGACCCTCTCCTCCGGCCCCCGGACGCGGGCTGGAGGTCATCGGCTAAGCAACTGCGACCGTGGCCCGGGGACTAAACAGCTGAAGGGCGGCTTCGGCGTGGTTCATCGGAACCAGTTGCCGAAGTCCCTCTTGAATAGCTCCTTGCGTACCTGGGGACTCTTGACGTCGGCGTACCAGCCGGGGTGCTTACGGGGGGAGGCGACGTGCGCATCCCATCCGCCGCGCGAGCCATGAAAGACCTTTGTACAGCCCGGAATCGGACAGGAGTAGTCGGTTTTCTGACGGGGTGCAGGCTGCGGAGACTGGCGGATTCTCTGTTTCCTGGTAGTGGCAACTGGCGCTTGCAGATGGAGGCCTGCCTGAGCCGACCGGCTACCAGGCGCTGACAGGGCCTTGGACCTACGGTTCGGATCGACGGGTCCGGCAAGCAGCATGGAGCCTTCGGCGATCGGGTCGACCCACTCTTCGTCGACGACTGGGGTGCCGTCGAGATAGCAGCGCAGCACTGCAGCTGCTGTTAGATGAGCATCAAAGTCGTCCTCGTCATCCCGGGCTGGGGCAAGCTCTCCGAGCCTCACGCCATGGGCGTCGATCCAGGCGGCTTCAGCCAGAAGATCGCAAGCACGATTCCGTTCTTCGGGTTTGGTCTTTCCGATGGCGAATCGCTCCGTTGGGAGGTCGCTTGCCAGTGCGGCGCCGTACGCGAGTCCCGGGTAGGTCTCCGCCAACACGATTCGGTTGGTGCGGAGAAGCTCCGCAAGCCGTCCGTCGAAAGGCCAGACCACGAAGTCCCGATCGCTTGCCAGGCAAGTGGAAAGCTCTCGCCAGAAGTCCCGTGTTCCGGAACCCACCGTGCCTGGAATGCCACTGACGACGAAGAGAGGCTTGGCGCCAGTCGCGTGGTCAATCCGGCGGAGAAACCCGTCGTCAGCCTTCTCCTTGAAAGAGGTCAGGCCGCCAGGACCCCGCGGAACGTGGAACCACGGGCGTTCGACACGCCACTCTCGGTGGTCATAGACTCTCTTACTGGGATCGAAGAACCCACCGTTGTCGCCGAGCCCGCTCAGGCAGTCGATGAACGTGGCGGGTTGGCCGTACCGAGACTCGGCGAGTACGAGTTTCCAGTAGCTCTGGGGCACCCCCAGAACCAGGTCGACACCCACCAGCACCGATCCCTGCTTGGAGAGTTGCCTAGCCAGAGCCATGAGGCTCGGCAACGCCCAGCCCGATCGCGCTTCTCGATAGATGAGGCGTTCGCTCAGATCGGCGACGTAGACCGAGCGCTTTCTCGGGTCCTTGCTCCAGTCCGCGGAGACGAAGAACCGCGGTTGGCTGTCCGCTGTTCCGTGGTTCATATCAATCGACCTCTCATGACACCGGACCCATCACCGAAGATTGTCGGAACGCATGACCGGGAAACGGTTGGACTCTCGGGATAGATGTCGAGTGTTAGAGGTGCGTTTCGGCCGCCGGTTCTTCGGCTGTCCGACGACGTCCAGCCTGGCCGGGGGTGCGAGGGGTCAGCCTCCAGGTGGCTCGGAACGAGCGACTTCCGAGGTCCTGGCGGCGTCCGAGTTCGAACCGGAGCGAGTGGAGTGCAGTGAGCGCACCCCCTTGCATCTTCTGAGAAAGCGCGAACGGCACCTGGAGGCTGACCCCTCGCACCCCCAAGGCAGGCGGGTGTCACCGATACACGCGCCCGCTAGCCAACTGCGTCCAGGCTCTCGAGCCGATCGACCAGTTCGTCGATGACGGGGAGGTCGACGTTGGCGAAGGCGAGGCGGAGGTAGCGGTCCTGACCGGGGCCGAACATGGAGCCGGCGAGGCAGAGGATGCCGTGGTCCTCGGCGAGGCTGCGGCCGACGGCGGCGGAGGAGCGGTCGGTCCAGGGGTGGCGGAGGTAGACGAAGTAGCCGCCGTAGGAGGCGACTTCGAAGTCCGTGTTCGCTTCGCGGATGCGGCGCGCGGCGTAGGCGACCCGGTCGCGGACGGTGCGGCGGTACTCCCGCTTCCAGTCGTCGAGGTGTTCGAGGCAGAAGTTGGCCGCCAGTTGGCCGATGTGGGACGGGCAGAGGGCAACGCAGTCGGCGATCTTGAGCGTCTCGCGGAGCAGGGCGGGGTTCGTGGCCATGCAGCCGATCCGGTAGCCCGCCATGCAGTACGCCTTGGAGAAGCTGTAGAGGTGGATCAGAGTGTCGCTCCAGTCGGAGCGGGCGAACAGGCGGTGCGGCGGGTCGGAGTCCTCGCGGAACTCGCGATAGGTCTCGTCGATGACGAGCGCCAGTCCGCGGTCCTTGGCGAGTTCGAAGAAGCGTTCCAGGAGAGCGGGCGGGTAGACGGCGCCAGTCGGGTTGTTCGGGGTCACCAGGACAATGGCGCGGGTGGCGGGGGTTACGGCGGTCGCGGCGTCGTCGGGGTCGGGCATCATGTCCGGGCCTGGCTCGAGATAGACCGGCCTGACGTCCTGGGAGCGGAGCCACATGTCGTGGTTGAAGTAGGACGGCAGTGGGACGAGGACCTCGTCGCCGGGCTCGGTGAGGGCCATCATCGCCAGGCAGAAGGCCTGGTTGCAGCCGGCGGTGACGGCCACCTGATAGGCGGCCACCGGGGCGTCGTAGTCGGTGGTCAGGTTGCGGGCCAGCGCCTCGCGGAGTGGGAGGATCCCCTGCTGGTCGGTGTAGGTCGCCGTGGCCGGGCTCTGGGCCTGAAAGGCGATGTGGTCGCGCAGTTCCTGCGCGGGCGGGTAGGTCGGCGCCGCCTGGGAGACGTCGATCAGCGGAAGGTGACTCGCGGCTCTGCTCTTCCAGCGTCCGACCTGGGTGATCGGCGAATCGATCACTCGCTGAACTACGGATCTGATCAGCACTGGGCGTAAGCTACCGGATCGTCCGGGCGGCGAGAACGGAGCCGCCGGCAGCGATCAGGGAGGCGAGGCATGAAGTACCTGCACACGATGGTCCGGGTCCACAGCCTGGAGGAGGCGCTCGACTTCTACTGCGGCAAGCTGGGGATGGTCGAACTGCGCCGCTTCGACAGCGAGCAGGGACGGTTCACGCTCGTGTTTCTGGCCGCGCCTTCGGATGTGGAGCTCGCGCGCGAGCGGACCGCGCCGCTTCTGGAACTGACCTACAACTGGGACCCCGAGGACTACACCGGGGGCCGGAACTTCGGTCACCTGGCCTTCGAGGTCGAGGACATCTACGGTACGTGCCGGTCGCTCCAGGAGCAGGGCGTCGTGATCAACCGGCCGCCCCGGGACGGGCGCATGGCGTTCATCCGGTCGCCGGACGGCATCTCGATCGAGCTCTTGCAGGCCGGCGGCTCCCTGCCGGTCGAGGAGCCCTGGGCCTCGATGCCGAACGAAGGTACCTGGTAGAGGGAGCAGGCTCCGGCCCTCAGTAGGCCGCGTAGTCCTTCTCTTCGACCAGTTCGGAGCCCAGCAACTCGTTGATCTGCCGCTTCGCTGCGGCGCGCCGGTCGTTCGTCCGGTAGACGGCCCGGGCGAGTTCGATGAAGCGCTCGCCGAAATCGCCGTTCCGCTCGCAGTCGCGGATGTCGTCCTCGATCTCCCAGAGACGCTCGTTGATCCGGCGAAGCTCCGCGGTGAACTCGTCGAGTTCCGGCGAGGGTTCCAGCGCTTCCTCGCGGGTCGCGGTCAGGCTCCGCAGCTCGCGGTGGACGTTGGCCAGCTTGCCCGCGTCCGCGATGCGCTCGGCCTTGATCTCGAGGATCGTGATCTTGTCGATCAGTTCGCCCGCCGATACCTCGACCTGCAGCACGGTGCCCACGACGGCGCAGACACTACAGCAGTTCGGGCCTTGCGATTCGGCCGCTCAGGTCCGCTCACGCCGGACCAGCTCGCTTCCCGTTTCGACGACCTGGGCGGCCACTTGCCGCCAGTCGTAGCCGGCCGCGCGCTCGACGGCCGAGTTCGAAGCGGCGGCAAGTCGCGCGCGCGCATCGAGCAGCCGTTCCAGCCGGCCGGCCAGCTCGCGCGCGTCGGGTTCGACTTCCCAGCCGTCCCGGCCGTCGCGCACTAGCTCGGACACCGCGCTGTTGGCGGAACGGCAGTGGACCACGGGTACGCCGGCGGCCATCGCTTCCAGCGGGAAGAGTCCGAAGCCTTCGCGGGCGGAGGGTTGCACCGCGAGGTCGGCGCCGGCCACGGCGCGCCACACGTCCTCGTTCTCGGGCAGCCTGCCGGCGAAGTCGACGATGGCGGAGAGACTCTCGCGCTCGATGTGTCCGCGGAGGTCGTCTTCCGCCGGGCCGCCGCCGATGATCCGGAGCAGGGCACCGCGTTCGTTGACAAGCCCGCGGCCGATGTCGGTGGCCGCGAGTCTCGCCGTTGCGTCGAGCAGCAGGTCGACCCGCTTCTCAGGGATCAACCGGCCGGCGTAGACCAGGGGCGGAGCGGCCGTGTCCGCGTCGGCCGCGAGGGCGCGAATCCTCTCGAACGGAATGCCGTTCGGGATCACATCGACGGCTTCGCCGCGCACCGCCGATACGCGGCCGGCGGTGAGCTGGCTGACCGCCACCGCCTGCGTACCGAAGCGGAGCGACAGGCGTTCGCACAGAGCGTAGAACCGCCACATGCCGGGGCCGAACCTCCCCGGAGGCCGGTGCTTTCGCCAGTAGCGTCCCCAGTGTTCGTGCCAGGTGACGAGCAGCGGAATGCGCCGGCGCCGGCAGCGGCGGGCCAGCAAGGGCAGGTGCAGGTACGGGATGTTCGCGGTCTCGACGATGTCGATGCCTTCGAGCGGAATCCTGCGCACCTGGGAGGCGAGCAGCATCGCTTCGAGACCCGATCGGCGACCGCGGGTCAGGTAGCGCCGGCTCGCCCTGGCCACCGGCTGGACGCGGACGTTGGGGTGAGGCGCTCCCGGCGCCTCGGCCCACCCCGACAGCACGACGTCGTGGCCGAGTCGGCCCAGCTCCCGCGCCAGCTCGTAGTTCCGGTGCTCGACGCCGCCGAGCGATTCCGGGTAGATGCAGTCGTAGAAGAACAGCCAGCGCAGGGGGCGTTCGGTCATCGCCGAGAGCGTACCCGCCACTGGCTGCTGCTAGCGTCTCCGCTCCATGGCGCCGACGTCGGAACAGGCTGGAGGCTCTCGCGGACGGGGGATGCGGATCGCCCTGCTCGTCGCCTTGGGTTGGGCGCTGGTGGCGACCGTCGTGGCGATCGGACCGGAACGGATCGCGGGATGGCTGGGGGCGCCTGGGGGAGCCGAGGCACCGTCACCGCCCGATGCGGAGGCGATCGCCGTCTACGGGCCGCCGGTCGAGGTCGCTTCGCTGCCGGGCTGGGCCGATGACGATGTGTCGGAGGCCTTGCCGGCCTTGCTCAGGAGTTGCGATCGACTGCTGGTGCAGCCTGCGGACCGGCCGCACCAGCCGGTCGAGCTGGGCGGCACGCCTGCCGACTGGCGGGCCTTCTGCGGCGCACTGCGCGGCTTGGGCGATGCGGCCGGCGAGCAGGAGGTCCGCGCGGTCATCGAGCGCGAGGTGGTCGCTGTGCCGCTTTCCCGAGCCGACGTGGACGCGGCCGGCGGCCGGCCGGGCGAAGGCTCTGGTTGGTCGCGCCGGATCGGCCTCTTCACCGGCTACTTCGAGCCTCTGCTGCACGGCAGCCGCCGTCGCAGCGCGCGCTACAGGGTGCCGCTCTACATGCAGCCCCCGGACCTCATCTCGGTCGACCTGGGGCGGTTCCGGGATGATCTGCGGGGACGCCGCGTGGCCGGGAGGGTCCAGGGGCGAAGCCTGGAGCCCTACGACGACCGCGAGGCGATCACGGCCGGTTCGCTCGTCGGCCGCGGACTCGAGCTGGTCTGGGTCGACGACGCGATCGACGCCTTCTTCCTCCACATCCAGGGTTCAGGGAGGATCGCACTCGACGACGGCTCCAGCTTCCGGGTCGGCTACGCGGCACAGAACGGCCACCCGTACCATGCGATCGGCCGCACCCTGGTCGACTGGGGTGAGTTGACGCTGGAAGAAGTGTCGCTGCAGTCGATCGACGCCTGGCTGCGGGAGCATCCCGACCGCGCCGGCGAGGTCATGACGACGAACGACTCCTATGTCTTCTTTCGCGAGATCCGCGGCGAGGGTCCGGTCGGCGCCCAGGGCGTCGCCCTGACCGCGGAGCGTTCCCTGGCGGTCGACCGTCAGCACATTCCGCTCGGCGTTCCCGTCTGGCTCGATGCGATGATCCCGGCCGCGGCCGCCGACGCTTCCGACGAGCGCCGCCAGTGGCTGCTGGTGGCCCAGGACGTCGGCGGTGCGATCCGGGGCGCGGTGCGCGGCGACGTCTTCTGGGGCGCCGGCGAACGGGCCCGCGCGATTGCCGGGCGCATGGCGCACCGGGGCCGCTACTGGGCGCTGGCGCCGCGAAGTCTGGTGTCACCGCCGTAACCGTCTGGCTCACCGGCTCTTACGCTGGCGGTCGGGTGGGGATAGTGTCGGCGCATGGAGTCGATCCGCAACCTGCAGCCGACGGATGCCAGCGGCGGCATCGGCGTCGTCGAGACCCGGTTCGAGCACTTCGACGAACCGCTCGAACTCCGGTGCGGCGACACGCTGTCCGGGTTCACCCTGGCCTGGGAACAGTACGGCGAACTGAATGCCGAGCGCGACAACGTCGTGCTCCTGTTCCACGCCCTGACGGGTAGCCACCACGCAGCGGGTACGAACCACGGCGTGCCGGGCCTCGGCAACGCCTGGACCGATGAGATGGTGGTCGGCTGGTGGCACGAGTTCATCGGACCGGGGCGGGCGATCGACACGGACCACTTCTGCGTCATCTGCTTCAACTACATCGGTGGCTGCTACGGCTCGACCGGCCCGCTGTCGATCGACCCGGCCACGGGCGAGCGTTGGGGCCCGTCCTTTCCCCGGGTGCGTTTCTCCGACTCGGTGCGGGCGGCGATGCGCCTGGTCGACCGGCTGGGAATCGACGTGTTGCACGCCGGGATCGGACCTTCGACCGGGGGCATGGCGGTGCTCGACCTCGCGGTCATGTTCCCGGAGCGGGTGCGCAATGTCGTCGTGGTCGCCGCCGGCATGGAGGTGACGCCGCTCCAGCGGATCCACAACTTCGAGCAGATTCAGGCGATCGCCAACGATCCGCGGTTCGAGGGCGGCAACTACCCGCCGGGTACGGAACTCGAGGGGATGAAGATCGCCCGCCAGATCAACCACAAGACGTTCGTCTCGCTGCGCACCTTGCGGCGGCGGGCGCGGAACATGGTTGCCGAGGCGTCGGGTGTGCCCTGGTACGGTGTGAACCACCCGATCGAGTCCTACATGCGGCATCAGGGCCGGAAGTTCGCGGCCCGGTTCGACGCCAACTCCTACCTTCGGATTCTCGACGCCTGGAGCCAGTTCGATCTGGTCGCGGCCGCTGGCGCCGGGTCTCTGCGGGAAGCCTTCGAGTGCTGCAGGGACCAGCGCTTCCTCATCTTCTCGATCAACTCCGACGTCTGTTACTACCCCGAGGAGCAGGGCGACCTGATGGCGACGCTGGAGGAGGCCGGCGTGAGTTGCATGAGGATCATCGTCCACTCCGACAAGGGTCACGACTCCTTCCTGCTGGAACCGGCGCTGTACCACCCGCACCTGACCTTCCTGCTCGAAGGTCGGGGTTCCTGGCCGGAGTCGTAGAACCCGTTCCACAAGGAGACTCGTCATGTGGTTGCGCCTGCGGCAGATCTGTCTGGTGGCCGAGAAACTCGCCCCGGTCGTCGACGACCTGGAGGCGGCTTTTGACATCGAGGTCTGCTTCAACGATCCCGGCATCGTCCGGTTCGGGCTCGAGAACGCCCTGCTGCCGATCGGCAACCAGTTGCTCGAGGTCGTGGCGCCGATCGAGGAGAACACCGCGGGCGGCCGCTACCTGGAGAAGCGCGGCGGCGACGGCGGCTACATGTTCATCACCCAGTGCGACGATCACGCCCCTCGCCGGCGCCGGGTCGCGGAGTTGGGGATTCGCCTGGTCAACGAGTTCGAGCGCCACGGCTTCCAGAACATGCAGCTCCATCCCAAGGACACCGGCGGGACGTTCTTCGAGATCGACTGCCAGACGAACGGCCTGGAACCGGACGGGCCGTGGGAACCGGCGGGGGAGAACTGGCAGCGTTGCAGGCGGACCGACGTCGTTGACGCGATCGTGGCGGGTGAGATTCAGACCCCGGACCCGGACCGGCTCGCGGCCCGCTGGAGCGAGATCGCGGAGATCCCGCTGCGCGATGTCGACGGCGTGCCGACGATTCCCTTCGAGAACGCCGACCTGCGCTTCGTGCTGCCGACCGACGGCCGGCCCGAGGGGCTCGGCGGCATCGATCTGCGCGCGGTCGACGCGGACCGCGCCCGTTCCGCCGCGAGCGAGCGGGGCTGCCTGGGCGTCGACGGCGTGATCCACATCTGCGGCACCCGTATTCGACTCGTCGACTGACGATGAGAAACGGCACGGCGTCGGGCGGCCGCGCGTCGCTGGCGGTCGCTGCGGCTCTGGCGTTCTTCCTGGCTGTCGCCGGCGCGGGCTCCGCGACGGCCCAGGATCGCGGCGCGGCAGGCGGCGGGTCGGGCGCCTATGTCGGTGTGTTCGCCGGCTGGGGTGCTCTGGACGTCCGGCTCCTCGACGAGGACGGCTTCACGGCGGCGGACAGCCCCCCGGGCCGGACCTTCGACTACGACGACGCCGCATACCCGGTCGGCGTGGTCGCGGGTTGGGAGTTCGTGCCGCGACGCACGGCGATCCGCGTCGAGCTGGACGGCTTCGTCGGCGGCTTGCCGGGGGCGGCCCGCCAGGTGGATCCAGTGGGGCTGGACGAAACAGCGGCCTCGGAGTTGCGGTGGGCGGCGATGGCGCGGGTCGGGGCGCGGCGGTCCCTCGGACGCGCGGCCGCCTTCCTCAGTGGCGGTGTGGCGGTGGCCGGGATCTCCGCTTCGTTCACGGACCTCGACCTGGGCCCGGACGGGCGCATGGCCGTGGATCGGGACGATTCCTTCGCCGGCCGATCGACGCGGGTCGGCTGGGTCGCCGGCGCCGGCCTCGAGATGCCGTTCGGCGACGCCTGGACGCTCCGTTTCGAAGCGATGCGCATGGACTTCGGCGAGACGGTCGACGAGGCTCCGAACGTGACGGGCGTCAACGCCGGCGTTTGTGGCCCAGGCGGGCTACCGAGCCCGTGCGAGTACCGGATCGACCATCGGTTCGACCTGGCCCGGCTGGTCGTGGTTCGCCGTCTCGGCCGCTGATCCTGTCCCGGCGCCGTTGCCGGCGTCGAGGCTGGCTGCCTTGTCCAGAAAGGCGGATCTCCGCCGGCTGCCGTCCCAGCGGATATCGGGAAGCAGCACGTCCCGCTTCGCCGCGATCCGGTCGTGGTGCGGCAGGAGGTCCTCGAGCATCGCCCGGAGTTCCGAGTCCATGTCCCGGGTCGGCTGGTAGCCCAGGGCCGGCAGGTGATCGTGGTCCGGGTTGTAGTGGTGCTCTTCCATTTCCTTGCGTGGGTTCTCGATGCGCCGGATTCGCGGATCGAGACCCATCCCGGAAGCAACCGCGGCGACCTTGGCCGCGAGCTCCGAGATCGTGTAGGTCTCCTCGAACTGATTGAACACGCGGTAGTCGCCAGCTTCGGGCGGGTTGTCGACCGCCAGGGTCAGGCACTGCATCGAGTCACAGATCGGCAGGAAGCCGCGACGTTGGTTGCCGAGCCCGAACAGGGTCAGCGGTTCGCCGATGACCGACTGGCAGCAGAAGCGGTTGAGGGCGGTGCCGAAGGCCTGGTCGAAGTCGAGCCGGGTGTGGAGCGCGGGGTCGGTGGGGTGGTCGGCGGCGCTACCGAAGAAGCGGGTGCCGTAGACGACGCCCTGCATCACGTCGGTGGCCCTGAGCCCGAAGATGCGGCACGCGAACATCACGTTGTTGCTGTCGTGGACCTTGCTCCAGTGGTACCAGGAGCCGGCCTGGCGGGGGAAGGGCAGGCGGTCGTGGCGGCCGCGGTACTCGATCTCGAAGAATCCCTCGGGGATGTCCAGGTTCGGCGTGCCGTACTCGCCCATCGTGCCGAGCTTGACCAGGTGTGCCTTCGGCGCCAGGTCGCGCATCGCGTAGAGCACGTTCATCGTCCCCTCGATGTTGTTGCGCTGCACCCAGATCGCGTGATCCGCATCCATCATCGAGTAAGGCGCCGAGGGGCATTCGCCCAAGTGGACGATCGCCTCCGGCCGGACGTCTTCGAACAGCCGGTACACCACGTCCTTTTCGGTCAGGTCGCCCTGAACCAGGTGCGGACACCGGTCGTAGGCGGACTCGAAGGCGTCGAGCCGCTCCTCGACGGACGCGACCGGGAGAGCGGAGCGGCCGCCCATCTCGGCGACCCACTCGCGACGGAAGCCGGCATCGATGCCGGAAACCTCGTGGCCGCGGGCAGTCAGGTACTGCGCCAACGGCCAGCCGAGGTAGCCGTCGATGCCTGCTATGAGAACGCGCGTGATTTCACCCCCTGTTGCACTGTGCGGGGATCAGACCGCGTTCTCGGGTGCGACCGGGAAGATTCCGTGAGGAATCGAGGAAGTCGACTCTAACAGCGAGCGGTGAGGCGGCTTGTTGTTGCGGCTTCGACGGCGCGGGTGCTACCTTCCGCCCGCGTGCTCTGGCCCGGAACAAGACCGTCCGCGTCCCCGGCATGAGGATTCTGTACGGGGTTCAGGGCACGGGTCACGGCCATCTGGTGCGGTCGGCGGCGATGGTGGCGGGGCTGCGGAGTCGCGGCCACGATGTTCACTGCCTGCTGACCGGTCGATCTTCGGCAGCGTTTGCCGACCCCGAGATCCGGGCCAGCCACACACTGCTCGAGGGGTTCACCGGCCAGGCCGCAGGCGGACGAGTGCGGCTGTTCCAGACGCTTCGCCAGTTGCGCGTGGTTCGCTTCCTGCGAGACGTGCGCAGCTTCGATGCGTCCGGCTTCGATCTTGTGCTGACGGACTACGAGCCGGTTTCCGCGTGGATTGCGCGTAGATGCCGACGGCCGAGCATCGGCGTCGGTCACCTGTACGCATTCCACCGGCGTCTGCGACTGCCGGGCCGGACCGGACCGGCCCGCTGGATGCTGCGCCTGTTCGCTCCGGTCTATACGCCGGTTCGGACCGCCGTGGGTCTGCACTGGCATCGATTCGGCGGCGCGAATCTGCCGCCGACGATCAGTCCCGACCTCGTCGCGGCGGCCGCGGACGGTTCTGCGCGTAGTGATGGCCAGCGGTTCCTCGTCTACCTGCCCGCGGAGAGCGAACGGAGCATCGTGGATCTTCTGGGGCGACTGCCGCAGCGGCGGTTCGTTGCCTACCGGCCTGTGCCCGAGCGGGTCGAGCGCGGCAACGTCTCGATTCGCCCCTACGACCGCAAGGCCTTCGTGGCCGATCTGGTCGACTGCGCGGGAGTGATCACGAATGCGGGTTTCTCGCTCGCCAGTGAGGCGCTCCACCTGGGCCGCCGTCTCCTCGTGCAACCCATTCGCCGCCATCCGGAGCAATTCCTCAACGGCCGGGCGCTCAAGGCGCTGGGTCTTGGCACCGTCGTCGAGCGGCTGACGGTGGAGCGGATCGAGTCCTGGATCGATACTCCGGAGCCGGTTCCCATGGACTATCCAGACGTGACCCGCCACCTGGTCGACTGGATCGACGGGGGCGCCGAGCGTCCGCTCGGCGATTTGGCGACCGACGTGTGGGACGAAGTCGCCTGGCGGCCGGCATGACCAGACCACGACCCGCGCGTCCGGCCGATCCGGATCTTGACTTCACCCTCGATCACTACCGCGAGATCCTGGCCCGGATTACCTCGACGCACCGCACCCTCTCGTTCGGTGAGGCGGCTCCCCTGGGCGAGGCGCTGCTCGAAGTGGAGCGCTTCGTCCTGATGCGGCACGACGTCGAGTTCAGTCTCGACGCCGCGCTGACCATGGCGCGGGCAGACCACGGCGCCGGCGTGCGCTCGACCTTCTTCGTCCAGATCGGTTCCGACTACAACCTGTTCGAGGCCGACGGCGCCGAGGCGGTCGAGGCGATTCTCGACCTCGGCCACGACCTCGGCTTCCACTACGACCTCGGACTGCTGGAGCGTTCGTCCGGCGACCCGGCGGCTCTGGCCAGCCGGGCGATCGACCTGATCGAGGGCTTCTTCGACACGCGCATCCGGGCCGCAAGCCCCCACATGCCGATGCGCTCGGGCCGGACCCTACGGATTCCCGGCGTCGTCGACGCCTACGACCCGCTCTACTTCGAGCGGATCAAGTACCTCTCCGACAGCACCCAGGTCTGGCGCGAGGGCGTAGTGACGTCGCTGCTCGACCGGTACGACCAGATCCAGCTCCTCACCCACGAGTACCACTGGACGGAGGAGGGTCTCGGCTGGGACGAGCTGCTGTTGCTCGAGGCCGGATTCAAGTACCACCGGCTCAGGCGACGCGCCGAGGCGAACATCGAGCGCTTCCGGGAGGGGCTGCGCCTGCGGGCGGAGCGGGACGAGGCGTTTCGGGCAGGGCGCGACGGATCGAAGTAGCCTTCGGGTCGATGGATCGGGTGCGTACGGTTCGGGACGTCCTGCTGCGCCCGAGTACCGAGAGCGAACTCCCTCGTCTCTCCGAACTGACCGAGGTCGTCTACGGCGTCCGGCGCGAGCCGGAGGTTCTGCGGTGGCTTCTCTTTCATCCCGGTCCGGGGCCGGAGGTCGAGTCTTCCGTCGCCGAACGGCATGGCCGAATCGTCGGCCACGTGGCGTCGTTGCACTGCCGCTACCGGGTCCATGGCGGAACGGTGACGGGTGCTCACCGGATGCTGTGGATGGTTGAACACGCCGCGAGGGGCAGAGCCGGCGTCCCCCTTGCCGGCCGAACGCCCGACACGGACTTCGAGGTCGTCCTCGGCGGCACCGCCGCCACCAAGGCCATGCTGGTCATGCGCGGCTTTCGCGAGGCCGGCGAGGCGCTCGAAGTGCGTCTGAGCACCGCGGCGGCAGGCGTCGCCGCGACCAGGCAGACCAGCCTGGCGCTGGTCGACTTCGATCCCGCCGCGGCCGGTCCGGCGGCTCTTCCAGACACGCTGGTCAATCTCGCCGAGCCGGACCACCTGGCATGGCTGGCGGCCTGTCCGGAACACGACGGACTGCTGTTCACCCTGGAACGATCGGGGGAGCCGCTCGGCCCCGTCCTGCTCTACGTCAATCGCGCGAACGATCCACCCACCGGCCGAATCGTCCACATGCCCTACCTTGGGGAGGGGGCGGACTCGGCGCTTGCCGCCATCCTGGACCGGCTCGGCCGCGAAGGCTGCGCCGAGGCGAGCATTCTGGCCACGGAAGAGGGCCTGGTACGGGCGACGGAGTCGCTGGGGGGCGCGGTCTTCTACCGGCGTCCGCTCTGGTTTCGCAATCCGAACCGGGCCGTCGAGCCGGCCCGCTTCTATCTCACCTACATGGAGGGGGATCTCGCCTACCGGCGGGTGTGAGGCGCCGCGCTACGCGTGCGGCGTAACGAGGAACTTCTCTCCGGTCGCCTGCTTGGCGTAGACCGCGATGGACGCCGGGTCGAGGGCCTGTTGCAGGGTGACCGTCTTCGCATAGCTCGACGCGAAGGTCGTCCTGATCTCCGCGGCGACCCGCTGGCGGAGCCGTTCCGAGGCCTCATAGCCGATGCGGCGCAGGAAGTGGGGCAGCAGCCAGCCGCCCAGGCCCCAGGCCATGCCGAAGTTGCGGGTCAGGACGGTCTGGCTGCGGTCGAGGCCGCCGTAGATGTAGACCTGCTTGAGGGTCGCCGAACCGTAGCGGCTGTACTCGGGGGCGTTGGCGGAGAGCGCCGCCTCCATCGCGGTGAGGATCTGGCCGGCCAGCTTGCCGCCGCCGGTGGCGTCGAAGCCGAGCGTCGCGCCGGTGTCGGTGATCGCGGTCACGAGGTCGGCCATGAAGGTCTCGGTACTCAGGTTGACGACGTGGGTGGCGCCGATGCCGCGCAGGAGTTCCTCGTGTTCCGGCCGGCGGACGACGTTGACCAGCGGCACGCCGTCCGCGTTGCAGATCTTCTGGAGCATCTGGCCGAGGTTGGAGGCGGCGGCGGTGTGGACCAGGGCCGTGTGGCCCTCGAGCCGCATCGTCTCGACCATGCCCAGGGCGGTCAGAGGATTGACGAAGCAGGAGGCGCCCTCCGCGGGCGTCGTGCCCTCGGGTAGCGACAGGCATTGCCGGGCCTCGGCCAGCCGGTACTCCGCGTACATCGAGCCGCCGAGGACGGCGACCGTGCGGCCGATCAGGGCCTGGGCGGCCGGCGAAGAACCGGCGGCGACGACCACGCCGGCACCCTCGTTGCCGGTCGGTATTGACTGGCCGAGGCGACCGGCCACCAGCCGCGCCAGTCCCTTGGGGAGGTCGGCGACTACCACGGGGCCGTGTTCTCCGTCCGACGCGCGGAGCGTGGAGACGTCGGCGGGGCCGAACAGCACGCCCAGGTCGGACGGGTTGATCGGCGCCGCCTCAACCCGGATGACGACCTGGTCCGGACCGGGTTCCGGCACCGGGACCCTGACGAGCGCCAGTTCGACGGTGCCGGCGCCACCGTCATCGGCGCGGATCGTGGAACGGAGGGCCAGGCCGTCGGCGGGGAGTTTGGTCATGAGTCGATTCCGGGGTTGGTTGAAGCGGTGAGCGGCGGGGAGGCTATCGCGGCTTGGCCGCGTCGGACGACTCTGCTCCCGGCCCGGATGCCGCACGTCGTCCGATCGCTTGAGGCACCCTGCCGGCGGCGGGTAGGCTGAACTCGAACGGAACCGGGCCCGATGACAGCGACCTACCACGACTTCGACACGCCGATCGGCACCCTCCGTCTGGTGGGCGGCGAGGACTCGATCGACTGCATCGAGTTGCCGAACCGGGCGGCAGAACCACCGGATCCGGTCTGGGAGCCTGCCGAGGACAGACTGCCTGAAGCGCTCAGCGAAGCGAGACGGCAGCTCGAGGAGTACTTCGCCGGCGAGCGGCGGGATTTCGACCTGCCGCTCTCTCCCCACGGCACCGCGTTCCAGCGCCGCGTATGGGCCGAACTGCGTCGCATCCCGTTCGGCGAGACGATCTCCTACGGCGAGCTCGCGGCGCGGATCGGCAAGCCGACCGCTTCGAGGGCCGTGGGGGCCGCGAATGGCCGCAACCCGCTGCCGGTCGTCGTGCCCTGCCATCGGGTGATTGGCAGCGACGGCCGACTGACCGGCTTCGGCGGCGGTCTGCCGACGAAGCAGGCGTTGCTGGACCTGGAACGGCGGGTGGCCGGAGGGCAGCTGCTGCTTTCGCCGGTGCTAAGCTCGCGCGCGGCTTCGTAAGCAGTTTCCCAGCCCGAGCGACCTCCACCTGGAGATTCCCATGCGCACACTTCGACTCGTGTTCGCGGCGACCGCAGCCGCCCTTCTTTTCGCCGGTGCCGCCCTCGGCGCGCCGGCGTCCACGGACAACTGGCCCTCCTTCCGCGGCGCGGACGCGATGAGCGTCGCCGACGACGATCCCCGGCTGCCGGACTCCTGGAGTACGGAGGAGAACGTGGTCTGGTCCGTGGACGTACCGGGCCTCGGCTGGTCCTCCCCGATCGTCCTGGGCGACCGCGTCTTCGTGACCACGGTGTGGAGCGAAGGCGAGGTTGAGGAGCCGAAGAAGGGTCTCTACCTGGGCGGGAACCGGATGCAGCCTTCCGCGGACGTCCACCACTGGTCGGTGTACTGCTTCGAGGTCGAGACGGGGGAGAAGTGCTGGGAACGCGAAGTGCTGACCGGGGCGCCGGACTTCCCCCGGCATCTGAAGAACACCTACGCCTCGGAGACGCCGGTGACCGATGGTGAGCGCGTGTACGCCTACTTCGGCAACGTCGGCGTGTTCGCCTTCACGCTGGACGGCGAACCCGTCTGGGAACGCCGTTTCGAGGCGGTTCCGACCCGCTACGGCTGGGGCACCGCGGCGTCGCCGATCGTCCACGACGGACAGCTCTACATCGTGAACGACAACGAGGATCAGTCCTACATGGTGGCGCTCGACGCCGCGACCGGCGAGGAGCTCTGGCGGGATCCCCGTGACGAGGGCAGCAACTGGGCGACGCCCTACGTGTGGGAGAACGAACTGCGCACCGAGGTGATCACGGTAGGTACCGACCAGGTGCGCTCCTACGACAAGGATGGCAACCTCCTCTGGCACTTCGGCGGCATGTCGTCGATCGCGATCCCGCAGCCTTTCTCGGAGTACGGCCTGCTCTACGTGTCGTCGGGCTACATCGGCGATCGGATCCGCCCGGTCTACGCGATCAAGCCGGGCGCCGAAGGGGACATCACCCTCGAAGAGGACCAGCAGAGCAACCGGTGGGTCGTCTGGTACCAGCCCCAGGCCGGTTCCTACAACCCGACGCCGCTGATCTACCGCGACCGGTTCTATACCCTGCTCGACCGCGGGTTCTTCACGGCGCACGATCCGAAGACCGGCGCCGAGGTCTACGGCAAGCGGCGCATCGAGCGCGGTTCCGGCGCCTTCACGGCGTCGCCATGGGCCTACAACGGCAAGGTGTTCGTGCTCAGTGAGGACGGCGACACGTTCGTCATCGCGGCCGGCGACGAGTTCGAGGTCGTGGGCAAGAACTCGCTCGACGAGATGTGCATGTCGACGCCGGCGATTGCCGACGGCAGCCTCTACATCCGGACGCGGAGCAAGCTCTACCGGTTCACGAACCAGGGAGCATCGGCCGGACCCTGACCGGGGGGCGTAGAACGGCGCGGATCGCGGCGGTCGGATGGGTGCTGGCCGCCGGCGCCCTGCCGGCGGCCGCGGTCGACTTCGATGCGGTGGCGGATGTGCTCCGCCTCCGCTGTGCCGGTTGTCACCATGAGGGTGGACCGGCGCCGTTCGCGCTCGAGAACTTCGAGCAGGCCCGGGCCTGGTCGTCCTCGATCCGGCGCGCTGTCGCGTCGGGGGCGATGCCGCCGTGGCACGCCGACCCGCGCTACGGCGAGTTCAGCAACGACCGGCGCCTGCCGGCGGCAGAGAGGGAGAAGCTGCTGGCCTGGATCGATGGCGGTAGCCGTTCCGGGTCGGGTAGAACGTCGTCGTTGTCCAACCCGGGCCGGGAGCCCTCCTCGGACTGGCGGATCGGCGTGCCGGACCTGATCTACGAGCTGCCGGAGGAGGTCACGATTCCGGCCAGGGGAACGATCCCGTACCACGGCTACCGCGTCGAGACGAAGTTGCCCACCGACGTGTGGATTCAGGCTGCCGAGACGCGGCCGGGCAACGCCGCGGTCGTGCATCACGTGATCGTGCAGGCGTTTGCGGGATCAGGTGCTGCCCCGGCGCCGGCCGGCGGCGATCCGCGCACCGCGGGCGATCTGGGCGGGTACGCGCCCGGCACCGGCCCCCTGGTCATGCCTCCGGGTGTGGGTCGCCGTCTACCCGCCGGCGCGGTGATCGACTTCCAGATGCACTACACGCCGACCGGCCGGGAGGAGACCGACCACAGCCGGATCGGCCTCGTGCTCGCTTCCGAACCGCCCCGCTACGAGTCGCGCACCGCTCTGTGCACGACTCCCTTCCTGTTCATCCCGGCCGGGGAGAAGGATGTGCGTTTCGAGGCGGAACTTCCGCTCCCGCGGGACAGCCGCCTGCTCTCGCTCAGGCCGCACATGCACCTGCGTGGCGACACCTTCGAGTTCCGGGCTGCGTACCCGGACGGGCGCTCCGAGATCCTGCTGCGCGTCGACCGCTACGACTTCAACTGGCAGACGACCTACCGCCTGGCCGAGCCGAAGCCGATTCCCGCGGGCACGAAGCTGCACTGTGTGGCCACCTACGACAACAGCAGCGGCAACCCCGGCAACCCGGACCCGACCCGCAACGTCTCGTGGGGCCGCGAGACCACGGACGAGATGATGATCGGCTTCGTCGACTACTACGAGGTGGAGTAGTCAGGCGGGGTTCCACTCGCCGCGGGCGACCGCGGGCACGAACTCGTCGAGACCTTCGGGCGGATAGTCGACGGCGCGACCCAGCTCCGCGCTCATGTAGGCGGCCATCAACAGGCGGGTCACCTCCAGGCCGTCGTCGAAGGTCTCGCGCGGCCGCTCGCCGCGGCGGAAACTGTCGACCATGTGCCGGTTCTCGGCGTCGTAACCGTAGGCCACGGGCTCGTTGGCCAGCACCGGCATCAGTCCCATCTCCGCGTTCTGTTTCTCGACCAGGTCCTCGCCGCTCTGCTGCGCAAGATCGCGGCTGAAGAAGAGTTCGAGGTCCGTGTCGAGGCTGTTCGCCCGCATGGAGTACTCGGGGCCGAGCAACTCCATCGACAGCCGCAGGCCGGCGCCCACGTAGCTCCAGGAGGTCGTCGCCTCGACCACCAGGGGCGTGCCGGCATCGTCCTCGTACTCGACCATGGCGCGGGCGAAGTCCTCAGCCGGCCGGCGAGCGTAGTCGACCGCGTCGCCGTACTGCCTGCGCAAGCGGTCCGCGTACTTCGGCCGCTGCCACTTGAGACAGTGGATCTGGGCGTGGACCCGCTTCGGCGTCAGACTGCTCCTCGGCTTGTCCGGGTCGGTGAGCAGGAAGCGCGCCGCCTCCACCGAGTGGCACATCATGTCGTTCAGCACTCCGCCGCCCTGCAGGTCGCCGCGCCAGAACCAGGCGTTGTGCGGGCCGGAGTGCTCCTCGGCCGCGCGGGCCAGGTAGGGCCGTCCGGCGGCGCTGGCTCCGCGCTGCCAGGCGAGTTCGCGGCCGCGCACGACGGCGGGACTGAAGACCTGGTTCTCCAGATAGCCGTCGAGGACCTCGATCTCGCGCGCAAGTTCGACCATGCGGAGCGCCTCGGCGGCGTTGCGCGCGAGGGGCTTCTCGCAGGCGACGCCGACCAGGCGGCCGCGGCCGCTCCGTACAGCGGCCCCGATCTCCTCCATGTTCGCGACCCGATGGTCGTTGCGGCCGCAGATCCAGATCGCGTCCACGGCGTCGTCCTCGACCATCGCCGTGATCGACGGGTACGCCCGGGCTTCGCCGACGTCGAGTTCCTTCGCGAGAGCCGCCGCCGCCTCGGCGCTCGACCGAGTGGGGCTCCAGACGCCCCGGATGTCGGCGCCCCGCACCGCGGTCCAGGAACGGATGTGGAAGCGGGTGATGAAGCCGCTGCCGACGAAACCGATGCCGAGCGGACGCCGGTGTGCCACCTAGCGGTCTCTCAGTTCCCTGGCCTGCGCGATCCAGCGTTCGACCATGGGGGCGGAGGGTGCTCGACGGCTGAGTTTCCGCGCAGCGTTGACCGTGCTCATCTTGGTGGCCAGATTGAACGCGCGGCGGCGGCTCAGGTCGCGCACCGTGCGCACTCCCGACGCGCCGAGCAGCTCGGCGAAGTCTCCGCCGATGCCGCGAATGCGCATCAGATCGGCCATGTTGACGAACCTCCGAAGCTGCCGCTCGGGCAGACCAGTGCGCTCGGACAGGAGGCGGCGCTCTCTGCGGCCGTTGCTGGCGTCGAGGAGCGCGTCCGTGGTCCGGATGTCCGCGGCGGCGAGTTTCTTGGCGACGGCGGGACCTACGCCAGCGATCTTCCGGACGCCGTAGGTCATCCCCCCAGGCGCCTATTCGCTGCCTTTGAAGATCAGGTCGAGGCCTTCCACGTCGCCGCTCACCTCGACCTCGACCACCCGCTCGCCCAGCTTCTCGTGCCAGAAGACGAGTTCATGCGAACCGGCGGGCAAACCGTCGATCCGGTATGCGCCGTCGCTTCCCGTCGTCGAGTGGAACGAATGCTCCATGACGAACACGTAGGCGGCCATCCAGGGATGGACGTCGCACTTCACCTTGATCGGTTTCTCGGCCGCCCGGAACGACTTGATCCTCGTGCCCCGCGCCGGCTGGCCGATGTTGAAGGGCCGGTTGGCTCTGGCCAGGGCCCGCACGTTGTGGAGTGTGGGATCGTCGTTGACGATCTCGATGTCCTGCTGGACGCGCACACCGAGAATCCGCGGTGTGTAGAGGCAGCCCCGTTGTTCCAGCCGAACCGCTTCAGCCGGCGCGTCGTCGGCGGTGCCCTCGGGGGCTTCCTTGAGGTAGACGAAGACGTTCTCGATCGCGCCGCCCTCTCCGATCAGGCTGTCGCGCGAGAGGACCCGTTTGCCGTCGTAGATCTGTTCGCAGTTCGGGTCCGCGTCCATGCGCAGGGGGTAGCGCTTGAGCGGCTCTCCTTCGTACGTGACCGTGCCGCTGATACTGAAGTTGTCGGCTCCCGCCGCCGGGACGGCGCCGGCGAGAAGAGAGGAAAGAAGGATGACTGCGGCCGGGATCGAGATTCGCAGCATGTCAGGCGCTAGCGGGAGTAGTACTCGATGACGAGAGGCACTTCGCACACGATCGGGACCTCGTCCCGAACCGGTGTGTTGCGGAGCGTCGCCTGGTAGCCCGTTTCGTCTGTCTCGACGTAGGTGGGCACCGTCACGCCGCGCGGCTCGTTGAAGCAGCGGAGCTTGCGGCTCTTCTCGCGCACCTCGACGACGTCGCCCTCCTTGACCCGGAACGACGGGATGTTCACCCGGCGCCCGTTGACCAGGATGTGACCATGGCCGACGAACTGGCGAGCGGCGAACACGCTGGGGGCGAAGGCGCGATGGACGATCGCGTCGAGCCGCGTCTCGAGCAGTCCGACGAGATTGTCGCCGGTCACGCCTCTCATCCGGGTCGCGCGCTTGTAGTAGTTGCGGAGCTGGCGTTCGCTGACGTTGTACTGGAAGCGCAGCCGCTGCTTCTCCAGCAACTGCCGGCCGTAGTTGCTCTGGCGCCGGCGCCGCTTCAGGCCGTGCATGCCTGGAGGATGGCTCTTCTTCTCCATGTAGCGCGCCGCCTTGGACGTCAGGGCGACACCCAGCTTCCGCGACAGCTTGACCTTGGGCCCGTTGAACTTCACCTGTTTCTCCGATTCTCTGTTTGCTTTGCCGACCGACGGGCGTGGAGGCGGCGAGCCGATCAGTCTGCCGAGGTCGCGTCCGACCGGCGCATCTATCGTTTCGACTGTTCCTGGGGCCCGCTACCGCCGTCGAGCGGACGCGCATTGTAGCAGCGAGTCAGACCCAAGTGTGAATCGGGACCGTGTTCCTGTCCGCGCTATGGCTGTGCCTGAGGGGAAGGCGGGGTCTCGAACAGAGTTCTCTGGGCGGTTCGTCGGCGGAACGCGGTTGCCGACGGGCTCGCAGTGCGGCCTCCTTCGAGGCCGAAGCGGCGGCGCGAGGTCTCGAACAGCCGGCCGATCTGATCGGCGTACTCGCCGCCGCCCTTCATGCGGTGGTGGAATCGGGGGTCGTTGAGATCGCCGCCGCGGGCCTCGCGGAGGCGGTTCAGGACTCGATCCCGGCGGTCGGGGAAGTGTGTGCCGAGCCAGTCGGCGAAGAGTCCGCGAAGCCCGTGCGGCAGCCGGACCAGGATGTAGCCCGCGCGCCGCGCTCCGGCCTCGGCCGCGGCTTCCAGGATGGCGGGAATCTGATCGTCGTTCAGGCCCGGGATGATGGGCGCCGCCATCACGCCGCAGGGAATGCCGGCTTCGCTCAGTTGGCGTACCGCGTCCAGGCGCCGCCTTGGGCTCGAGGCCCTCGGCTCCATGCGAGCAGAAAGCGACGGGGACACCGACGTGATCGACAGGTAGACGCCGCAGGCCTGGAACCGGTTCAGTTCGAGGAGGAGGTCGAGATCGCGCGTCACCAGGTGGTTCTTCGTCACGATCGCCACCGGGTTGCGGAACTCGACCAGGACCTCCAGGCAGCGGCGCGTGACGCGAAGTCGCCGCTCGATCGGCTGATAGGGGTCGGTGACGCCGGAGAGCATGATGACTTGGGGTGTCCAGCGGGGATTCAGGAGAGCCTCGCGCAGCAGTTCGGGCGCCCTTTCCTTGACCAGGATCCGGCTCTCGAAGTCGAGCCCGGCGGAGAAGCCGAGATACTCGTGGGTGGGCCGGGCATAGCAGTAGATGCAGCCGTGTTCGCAGCCGCGATAGGGGTTGAGGCTGTACTGGAAGCCGATGTCGGGTGAGTCGTTGCGCGACAGGATCGTCTTCGAATCGTCGCGGAAGAGCTCCGTCGGCGGTGAGTCGCCGCGTTCGGCGGTGCTTTCGCCGGGCTCGAAGTCGATGTCGATGCGTTCGAACCGGTTCCTCGGGTTGGCGGCGGCGCCGCGGCCGCGTACGGAACCGGGTGAGGGCATGCGGTTGATCGTAGCACGACTTACGCCCGATTTTCGTCCGAGGCGTGACGCGACTCTTTAGCGGAGGATCAACTGCGGCCGCTCGGAGCGCGGCGTCAGGGCCTGTGCGATGACGCAGGCCGCATCGAGTCCCTGGGAGCGGAGATCATCGACCAGGCGGCCGCTCCGCTCGGGTTCGACCGCCAGCACCAGCCCGCCCGCGGTCTGGGGGTCGAAGGCCAGCTCCAGCCGCGGTCCGGCGGGGGCCTGGCGACTGACCGTCAACGGCAGGCGGGTGTTCTGTTCGTGGCTGGTGCTCCTCTCGCCGCGCTCGAGGAGCTCCAGGGCGCCCGGTAGGGCGGGGACGGTGCCTGTGTCGACCTCGATGTCGACGCCACTGGCTTGGGCCATCTCGCCGACGTGGCCGGCCAGACCGAAGCCGCTGAGGTCGGTTGCGGCCCGGGCCCCGGCGCGCCGGGCGGCCTCGAGCGCACCGCGGTTGCTGACCTGCATCGAGGCGAAGGCGGCGCGGAGCCAGCGACCCGGACACAGGCCCATCCGGTCGGCGGCGAGCAGGACGCCGCAGCCGAGCGGCTTGGTCAGCACCAGCGCGTCACCCGGCTCGACCGCGGCCTTGAGCAGCAGCTCGCGGCCATAGCCCGCGACTCCTTCGACGTGGAAGCCGACGACGAGTTCCGGGCCGGTGTTCGTGTGGCCGCCGAGCAGAAGCACGTTCTCGGCGTCCAGTGCCGTGCGGGCGCCGCCGAGAACCTGGATCAGCAGCTCTTCCGCGGCATCGCCCTCCGCGGCATGGGGCAGGGTGACCAGGGCCTGGGCGACCCTGGGCGCGACGCCGGTGGCGTAGAGATCGGAGCAGGCGTTGACCGCCGCGACCCGCCCCACGAGCCATGGGTCGTCGGTAAAGGCCGGGAACGCGTCGAGCGAGGCGACGACCCGGTCGCCCGCCGGCGTCCGGTAGGCCACGGCGTCGTCGGGAGTCCCCACATCGAGGATGACCTCGGAGTTCTGGCCGGTCTTCGCGTGAAGATCCGCCCGCGCGAGCGCTCGCTGCAGGCGATCCGGCCCGACCTTGGCGGCGCAGCCACCGCAGAACATGGGTTCCGCAGCGGCTGCGCTCGCGTGGTCCATCCCGCCGGCGGCATCGTCGCTGCCGTTCGCGTGGCCCATTCCGGCGAACCAGGGACGGGGTACGCCGTCTTCATCGAGCGCCTGGAAGCGCTCCATGAACTGGCGGTCGATCCGATCCTTCAACCGCATGACCCACCTGCCCTCGAAGGCGTGTCCCCACTTGGCGCCGACGGCGGTCCCGTCGCCGAGGTTGAGGAGAGACAGAAAGTCGCTCTGCGGCCTGTACCGACGGAGCCGTCGCCCGGCCAGCAGGCGATCGAGGTTGTCGATGAGGTAGGGCCCCATGCGCACCGCGTAGACCCCGGCGCGGGCCCGCCGCGGGTGCTCGGTCAGAGTCGCGCAGTCGCCGACCGCGAAGATGTGGTCGTGCCCCTCGACCTGCAGGGTCGATCGAGTGCGGACGTAGCCGCCATCGTCGAGCGGCAGGTCCGAGTCGCTGAGAATCGGCAACGCGGCGGCGCCAGTGACCCAGAACGTCAGGTCGGCGTCGAGACGGTCACCGTCGTCGAGACGGACCGAGTCCGCTTCGACCGTGACGACCTTGGCGCCCAGGATCGTGTCGATGCCGCGCCTGCGAGCCGCGGCTTCGATCCGGCTGGAGAGAGACGGGTGATAGCCAGGAAGAATGCCGTCGCCCGCCTCGACGATCGTCGTCTTCGGTTCGAGTCCGCGGCTTCTGAGTCGAGCGTCGATGCAGAAGGCCAACTCGATCCCGCCGGCGCCGCTGCCGACCACGACGACCTTCGGGCGGCGGCTCTTCAGGGACTCCACGCGACCCTCGACCACCGCCGCCAGGCGGTTGATCGGGCGGGTCGGAACCGCATGCTCGCGCACGCCGGGAAGGTCGAGGGCGGCCACCGTGGAGCCCACGTCGAAGGAAGCCAGGTCGAAGGCGAGCGCTTCGCGGCCCTCGATCAGCAACCGGCGGGCGGCCGCTTCGACCCCGGTGCATGGGGCCAGAATCACTCGTACGCCGGCCCTGCGCGCCAGCGGCACGGCGTCGATCTCCAGTTCGTGACGCTCGTACTGGCCGGCTACCAGCCCCGGCGCCATCCCGGAGTAGACGGCGATCGGCGTGTCGACGACCAGAGTGGCGTCGATGGCCGGATTGGGCTCCATGATCCAGTGTCGCAGCAACTGGACGTGGGTATGGCCGGCGCCCACGAGGACCACTCGCGTGGCCGCATCGGGCGCCGAACCTGGCGTGCCGGGACCCCGATCCCGGTTGAGCGCTGTGGACCTCACGTCATGGCGGGAGAACGGTCGTGGGTCTAGGAACTGCCGGCGGCGCCGCCTTCGGCTCCACGAACGGCGCCGGAGGTCCGGAGGGCGGCGATCCGTTCCCGGTCATAGCCCAGCTCGGTGAGGACTTCGTCCGTGTGTTCGCCCAGCGCCGGAGCCGGTCGCCTGATCGACGCCGGGGAGCGGGAGAAGCGCCACGGTACGCCCGCCATTCGCAGGTTACCGAGCTGCGGGTGCCGGACGACCTGGCTCATCGCCATCGCCTCGACCTGGGGATCGTCGAAGAACTCGTCGGCCGAACGGACGGCGGCGCAGGGAACGCCCACCGCCACGAGGTCGGCTTCCAACTCGTGGGCCGGCCGAGAGGCAACGATCGGGTCGATCTCGGCGCTGAGCTTCCCGGCCTGCGTGACGCGTTGGGGGTTGGTCGCATAGCGGGGGTCGCTGGCCAGATCGTCGCGGCCGATCGCTTCACAGAACAGCTTCCAGAACTTGTCCGTGCCGGCGGCGATGAAGATGGGGCCGTCGGCGGCGGCGAACATCCGGTAGGGGAAGATGCCGGGCGGCCCGGTGATCTCGGCCTCGAGCGGCTGGATGTAGGACTGCGCCTGGGCGCTCATGATCGCCTGCAGCAGGGACGTCTCGATCTGCTGGCCCTCGCCAGTGCGCTCGCGGTGGAGGAGGGCGGCGTTGATCGAACAGACCGTGAGCACGGCGGCCATGTAGTCGGAAACCGCCACCGGACAGATCGCCGCGACGCCGTTCATGAGCTGCTGCAGGTGCGCCGCGCCGGCCATCGACTGGAGCACCGGGTCGTAGCCGGGACGCTGGGCGTACGGTCCGCTGCCGCCGAAGGCGCTCGAGGAAGCGTAGATGAGCCCGGGGTTGTGGCGGCTGAGCGTGTCGTAGTCGATGCCGAGCCTGGCGGCGACTCCGGGCCGGAAGTTCTCCATCGCCACGTCGGCGTCCCGGACGAGGTCGTAGACGACCTGCCGCCCCTCCTCGGTCTTCAGGTTGACGGCGATGCCGCGCTTGTTCCGGTTCCACGCCTGGAACATCCGGCTCTCGCTGCCGATGAAGGGGCCCCAGTGGCGGGCATTGTCGCCGCCCGGCGATTCGATCTTCAGGACATCGGCGCCCATGTCGCCGAGCAGCATGGCGCCGTAGGAGCCGGCGATGAAGCTGGTGAAGTCGAGAACGCGAATGCCGTGCAGCGGGCCGTGGGGGCGCGGTTCCGGCGTGGGCCCGTCAGGCATCCGGCGATCTTAGCTACTCCACCAGCTCGACGTTGTCGATCTCGAGCCAGAAGGCGCCGAGATCGGCGGGACCGCCGATGAAGAACGCCCAGGCGCCCGAGGGATCGAGACCACGGAAGGACGACAGCGGGATCTCGATTCGGCCCCAGTCCTCCCCGGCCTCGAAGGAGGCGGCCGCCGGCCGTACTCCCAGGCTTTCGGCGAACGCCATCGCCTGATACGTCGCGCCCTGGCCGCGGGCGTCGAAGGCCAGGGCGCGGATGCTGCCGGCGTCGACCGGGTCATTGAACTGGGAACCGAGCAGGACCATGACCCCGGACCACGGGAACGGGAAGCCCTCCTTGATCTCGCCCTCGATCCGCAGCGCGTTGCCGCCCTCGTCGCGGGGCGCCGCGGCGCTCGTCACGGTCGACTTGCCGCCGGCAATGGCGTCGGTCGAGTGCGACCACTTGGGGGGCAAGTTGCCTGCGCCTAACTCCTCGAAGTCAGTCACCAGCGTCGGTTCGAGGCGGGGCCGGCCGGTCGTGGGTTCGGCGATCCTGCGCTCGAAGCGGGTCCCGTCCTTCCAGATCGCCGCGATGTCGCGCGCCGCGAGCACGTCTTCGGTCGCGTCGCCGCGAACCAGGATCAGGTCGGCCTTGAGGCCTGCCGCGATCCGGCCGCGGTCGCTCAGGTCGAACGCGTCGACAGGCCCGGCGGTGGCCGCCCGCAGGGCTTCGACCGGAGTCAGACCGGCGCGGACGAGCAGCTCGAGTTCCCGATGGATGCTCGCGCCGTGGGTCGTTCCGGGATTCGGTGCGTCCGAGCCGGCCAGGATCGGCACTCCGGCGGCGTGCAGGGCGCCGACGTCGGCCAGGATGTTCGCCATCAACTCGGGGTCCGGATCCCGGCCGAAATCCTGACGCAGACCGCCTCGCTGTTCGGGCGTGAGGAAGGGTGCGATCAGCGGATCCGCGGCCAGATCCGCGCCGCCCGCGGTGCCGGCGATCGTCTCGAGCACGGCGAGCGTGGGGACGACGAAGATTCCCGCGTTGCGGGCCGCTTCGACGATCTCGCCGCCTCCTGCGCGGTCGAAGTGCATGTGGACCAGGCCGTCGGCACCCGCGTCGATGACCTCCCCAGCCGCTTCCACCGTGCTGATGTGGAAGACAGCCAGCAGATCGTGGCTGTGCGCGGCGGCCACGATCCGGGGCAGGGTCGAGGCCGCGAACGTGGGAAGCGGGCGCCCGGCGGAACCCGCTTCGTAGATCACCTTGATGAAGTCGGCGCCCGCGGCCACCCGGTCAGCGATGAAGGCGTCGGTCTGCTCCGGGTCGTCCAGGGTCGGCAGCGCGACGCCGAACTGGGTGCCGTGCCCGCCAGCGACGGTGACCGGGCCGCCGGCGAAGACGTCGGCCCGGTCCGGAACGGCCCCCGCTGCCTGCTGCCGTCGCCACTGCGCCGCCATGGCTTCGGCGGTGAGCATGTCCAGAACGGTCGTGACGCCGAAGTTCAGCGCCTGCTCGAGCGCCGGCCCGAAGTTGTGCGTATGGCTGTCGATGAGCCCTGGTAGCAGGGTCGACCCGGCGCCGTCGACGACCGCCGCTTCCGTGCCGGCGGCCGCTGGAATGTCGGTACCCGTCGTGACCGACTCGATCTTGCCGCCGCGGATCACGACCGTTGCGGTGTCGAGGACCGAGTCTCCGGTGAACACGCGTGCCCCCTGGATCACGGTGGCGGGGGTCTGCGCGTGGAGCCCCCCGCCGAGGCCGAGCAGGCAGATGGTCAGGAGGGCGGCTCGGCCGACACATCTCAAACGCACGTTCATCGCGGTGTCCTCCCGGGTCGGTCGTATGCTAGCGATCGCCTGCGGCAAGGCAGGCGCCTCATTCCCAGGACCGGCGGTGGCCGGCCGGTTGGCCGGAAACAGCGCGGACGAAGGAGCACACTTGAAGATCAAACTGGATATCGACTGCACACCCGAGGAGGCGCGCGCCTTTCTCGGTCTTCCCGACGTGGCGGGGATTCAGAACGAGATGCTGGAACGGTTCCGCGATCGGTTGACCGCCAACCTGAAGTACGCCGACCCCCAGGAAATGTTCAAACTGTGGTTTCCGGGCCTGGCGGCCCGGCGCGGATCCGACGCCGACGCCGAGGGGAGCTGATCCGGCCTACGCTCCGGCCCCGGCCTCGAGACCCGTCACGTCGTAGGACATCAGGATCAGGTCGTGGGTCGCGTCGTTGGGGTCGATCACCCAATCCGCGAGCAGGGCTTCGATCGAGAAGCCCAGCTTGTGGAACATCTGGCGGGCGCCGCGCTGCTCGCGGGCCATCTGGGCCACGATCTTGGTCAGTCCGATCTGCTGGGCGAGCTGGAAGACATCGTGCGCCAAGTGGCCTCCGAGACCGGCCTGCCGGACCTCCGGCAGGACCATGATCCGGATCTCGCCCAGGTGTCGCATCCATGAAGACTCGCGGCGGTTCAGGCTGCCGTAGCCCACGAGCCGGCCGTCAACGTGGGCCAGGACGGCGATCCGGAGTCCCGTGCTCACGCCCTCGATCCAGTGGTCGACGACCTTCGGATCCGTCAGGTCGACGCGCAGAAACCGGAGATCCTCCTTCGGAAGGGCGCGCGCGAAGGCAAGCATGTCGTCGCGGTCATCCTGGCCCAGGAGCCTGAACTCGAAGGACTTGCCCTTCAGACGGACGGTGCGGGGGTAGTCGTTGGCCATGTCGTTCACTCGGCTGCCTCCGTTTCGACGGCCTGTTCCTCGGCCGGGGAGCCGTCGGCGAGCCGGTCGAGGTAGGTGGTGATGGCCGCGAAGGAGCCGTCCACCGTGTTCTTGAACTGCTGTTGACCCTCCGCGGCGGCGTCGCGCCAGGTTTGCATCAGGGCACGGGCTTCATCCGGCAGGTTCGGGACCTGGTCGATCATCCGGTCGGCGAGTTCGAGTTGCCGTTCCTGCAGCGCAACGATCGCGTTGTAGCCGTTCTCGAACGCCGCTTTCTGGAACTCCAGCACCTGCTTCTGGTAGTCGAGAACCTGCTTGGGAATCATGGGTCTGTTCATCTAGGTCTCCAAGGTCTGATCTGCACGCGGTCGCGGTTCCAGTGGCGGGTTGCGGACCGGCCGGCGGGGGGAGCTGCCGGCAGCTTCGCGGAGCTCGCTGAGCGACTCGGCGAGCAGGTCCGGCAGTGCGTCGCCGTCCGGACAGGCTCCCTCGTCCACTGTGAGACCGACGTGCAGCAGTTGGTTGTAGGCGAAGAACGCGCAGGATAGCCCCTGACCGAAGCCGACGGGCCAGGAGGGTGTGTAGCCGATGACCGTTCGGCCCGCCAGGAAGGCGGGGATCTGGGGACCGGTCGCGTTGGCCACCGCGAGGTGGAAGGGCGGCCGGATCCGGGAGGTCGTTGCTGCGGCGGCCGCGGCCAGACGACCGCCTCGCTGCTGCACGCGGGCAAGGCGCGCCAGAACGTCCGGAACGTGAGCCGCTCGTAGCAGCCGGGCGAGCTGATGCACGGCACGAAACCGGTGTGCGGCGCCCAGTCCGAGCGGGACTTCGATCGGGAGGAGGCTGCGCCGCTTGCCGCCGCGTCCGGGAACGTCGGTGGCAAGGGCGATCCTCAGGTTGCGGCCCGCGACCGGAACGCCGCGACCGGTCAGGTAGCGCTCGAGGGCGCCGCCGACCATGGCCAGGACGACGTCCGAGAGGGCGCCCCCGAGCCGGCTGCGGATCGTGCGGATGTCGGCGTACGAGACTTCGTGCCGGATCAGGCGCCGGCGCCCTTTCCCTCCCCGGTTGAAGGGCAGCGGCAGCGGGGGCAGCGCAGCGTCGGGCATCGCTTCGTTCAGGGTCAACAGGGCGGTGCGTACCTCTTCGGACGTGAAGTGCATCGCGCCGTCTACAAGATCCTGTCCGGCGCCGGTCCAGTCCTCGACCCATTCGGCCAGTCGCCTGCCGGAACAGCTTGCGCGCCGCCCGGTGCTGTGGACGCTGTCGCCAGCCATGAGCGGCACCGGCGGATCGTCTCGGCTGTTCCTGGCGCTGGTGTCGAAGAGGACATCGAACAGATCGTTCGTGCCCAGGCCGTCCACCGCGGCGAGGTGCGTCTTGACCAGCAGCGCGTCGCCGCTGTCGTGGTGTTCGGGCAGCAGGTGAATCTCCCAGAGCGGCCGCGAAGGGTCGAGAGGCTTCGTGAGTGCATCGCCTAACGCCGCGTTCCGGTCGCCGTCGACCGCGACGTGAACGTGTTGCTCCGGATCGAAGTCCGCCGCGCGCCAGCGCGGGGCCCCGAACGGCGCGGTCTCCACACGGAGTCCGAAGCGCGGCAGCCTGCGGAGGTGTTGGACCTGCCCGAGGACCTCGCTGCGCCCGATGCTGCCTTCGATCCGCGCCAGGCCGGCGATGTGCAAACCGGGATTCTGGCGTTCCAGGTTCCAGAGGAACGCCCGGTCCGCGGCGAGCAGTTCGTTGGCGGTCGTCATCGCGCCTGTTCGTCCGGCGCGGGATGGCGGCTCAGGAAGCGTGCCAGGTGGCGGTACGCCAGGGGGTTGGCGGCGAGACCGCTGTGGGTTCCGGGAACCTCCGCGTTCTTCGCGGGGTCGTAAAGGCGCGTGTAACGCCAGGCGACGACGCCATCACGGCGCGTGTAGATCGCGAGCTGTGGAATCTCCTCGGGGAAAACACCCTGAACCGCACGCACGATGTCGCACCGGCAGTCGCCCGAAAAACAGCGGGGATCGCGGCTGTCGTCCCGTTCGACGGCGCGCCGGCGAACGACCTCCGCCAGCCGCATGACCAGCGGGTGGGAGCGGACTCCCCTGATCGGGGTTCCCATCGTGGTCACCGAGGCGACCAGGTCGGTCCGCAGACAGGCGACGCCCCGGGCGAGCACGCCTCCCAGGCTGTGGCCGACGACGTGGACGCGGCGGCCCGTCTGTGCGGCGGCGGCTTCGAGTGTCGCCGTCAGTCGATGTCCCAGTCGCTCCAGGCAATCCGCGTTGTGTCCGATGTCCGAGCGATAGGGCCGGTAGCCGATGCGTCCCAGCCAGCGCCGCATCGGCGCCAGGTAACCGTCGGTGCCGGTGAAGCCCGGCACGACGACGACCGCCGCGCCATCGCCGCGCGGTACGCCGAAGCCGTGGTAGGTCGGCGTCATCGGGAGCACCGAGAACTCCGCGATGGCGAAGCCCTCGAGCCACAGCGGCAGGGCGGCCGGCACGGTGTCCCGCAGCAGGCGCGGGTTGACGCTCCAGATCGGGTTGGTCGGGCGGCGCTGGGCCGATGTCACCGGACGATTCCCCGCACTATGCGACTCCCTGAAGAGGCGCGGCTTCCGGGCTTGATGCCTTGGCCTCGGCCTCGCCCGCGCCGGCGGCGAAACAGCGGGCTCCCGTCGCTTCCTCATCGTCGATGTCGGCGGCCTGGCGCAGTTCGTCATAGGCGTCCTCGAGGCACTCCGTGAGGAACCACGGATCGGGAATCAGCCTGGAGTCCACGGTGATGCCGAGAGTGATGCGCTGGTTGTAGGTCAGGATGGCGAGGAACAGCCCGATGTTGTTCGACACGATACCGGCCGGGAGCCAGTCGACCAGCTTGTGCGGTCCGAAGTAGAGGGGGATCATCGGACCTGGGACGTTCGTCGAAACGGTGTTGAAGAGGGTCTGGGAAAAGGGCAGCGTCGCTCCCATGGCCGCCATCAGGGGCGGTACGCGGACGCCGAACTGACTCAACTGGTAGAAGGCTTTGGCCTGGCCGGCTTCCTTCAGCCTGTTCATCGCGTCCCGTTCCTTCTCGAGGCGTTCTACCGGATCGTCGACGCCGACGAAGAGCGGAGCGATCATGTTGGAGACCAGGTTGCCAAGCTGGCCATGTTCGTTCTCCTGCCGCATGCTGACGGGACACATGGCGCGGAGTTCGAGTCCGGCCGTGTCCTGGCCGCGCGACCGAAGATAGCGGCCGAGGCCGCCCGCGAGCACGGTGAGCACGATGTCGTTCACAGTGCCCCCCAGTTTGGACTTGACCGCGCGCATCGTCGGGAAGGCGAACTGGGCCCAGGCGAAGCCCAGGTCGCCGCCGACCGGCCGGTTGAAGACCGTACGGGGCGCCGGAGTGGCGCTGACCGACAGCGTGGCGCTGCTGGCGGACATCATCTCGCGTGTGCGTTCCGTCATGACGTCGGGGCGCAGGGCGTCGAAGGCGGCCTCGGTCCAGGTCCGGTTCAGTTCACCCAGGCGATGCTGCATCGCTTCCTGCAGCAGGCTCAGGGAGTCGGGCAGGGGCGTCGGCGACCAGGCTTCGGCGGGCGGCTCGGGCAGCTCGTCGGTCGGCGAGAAGTCGCTCAGCACCATGGTCAGATCGACGCCCGAGACACCGTCGACCATCGCGTGATGGATCTTCCAGACCACGGCGGTATGGCCCGGAATGCCGCGCAGCACGATCCCCTTCCACAACGGCCGATCGCGGTCGAGCATGCCGCTGTAGGCCTCGGCGGCCGCCCGCGCCAGGATCTGCTCGTCGCTGTCGGCTGGCAGCCAGACTTCGTCGATGTGGTGTTCGATATCGAAGTTCGGGTCGTCGAGCCACAGCGGGTGGGAGACGAAGAACGGCGGAAACACGACCCGCTGCCGGTACCGGGGCAGCAGGTGCATGCGGGCGGCGACCTGCTCGACCACGTGTTCTCTGGAGAACTCGCCTTCGTAGACCATGCAGCCACCGATGTGCATGGTTGCGTTGGGGCGCTCCACGTAGAGGAAGGCAGCGTCGAGGGGGCTTAAGAATCGGTTCAGTTCCGGGGCCATCGGATTCTCCAGAGGACGGCGGATCTGGGGAGGTCAGGGGCTGTATGCTGCACTGCTTACTGCACCGCAGCATAGGGATCGTTGCACAGAACTGGACGAACGGCAAGAGCCCGTGCAGGGCGCGGGATCGAGTCAGTCCGGCCGGCGCCAGCGGAAGACGGTCACCTGGATCACTTCACGGGCCGGTGCCACTCGTACGTCCACCGGTGTCGACGACAGCGGAAGCCGCGGCGTGAGGCAGCGGCGTCGCTCTCGGCCCTTCTGGGTCGGCCGGCAGGGGAGAGGGTCTCCGTCGATCTCGACGGTCACGTCGACCGTGTCGCGCGACGGCGTGCGGATGGCGATCTCGAGGGAGACCAGCGACGCAAGCCTGCCGTCGACGCTGCCAGCAAGCGAACTAAGGTCTACCGAGTACGCGCCTTCCCCAGCCATGGCGAACGGTGCGGGGGCGGGAGGTCCGACAGCCTGGAACGGTTGGCGGACGAGGACCACGGGTTCGCCGCGCAGGCGGAACAGTCCGGGTTCGAAACGCTGGACCTGTGCGCCGTCGGCGGCTGCCAGCTCCCGGTGTGCCGGATGCTGGTCGGGCGCGAGCCGGGAAGCGGCGAAGAGCAGCACGTCGGCCATTCGGGGCTCGACCGCGAGCCCCTCCGCGAGGTCGTCGGTCCGGATGACGGTGGGCACGAAGGCGCTCTCCCATGTGCGGGGATCGAAGGCCTGGGCTCCGAGTGGCAGTTCGGTGATGAATGTTCGACCCCGCAGCGGCTTGCGGGCGCCCGCGACGCGGGCCGCTTCGTCGACGGTGAGCGGAACGTTCTCGTCATGCACGGTTCGGTGGACGAAGTGGGCCTTGGCGGCGAACGCGCCGGCGAAGACGAGGACCAGGGCCGGTACCGCCGTTCGGCGCACCCAGACGGGGTGAGCGGTTCGGGCCGATCCGAGAACACGGTGAATCAGCCAGGCGGCGGCGAGTGCGGCGACGGGGGCGACGATCAGCCAATTGGGCGGCTTCGGATAGCGCGTGGCGGCCCAGAGCGCTGCCACGTAGCCGCCGGAGAAGAACAGCAGAATCCAGGCGTCGCCGACCGTCGCTGAGCCTCCGGCGCCCGGGAGCGGGGCGGACGCCGTTCGGGTGCGGAGGACGAGAACGAGGAGCCAGGCGAGCCCGAGCAGGGCGAGGGCGCCCAGGATCGGGCTGAAGTAGACACCGCTTGCGAGGCTGGTGACGACGCTGAGCGGCTGGTCGAACCATCCGGAACCCGCCACTGCCAGTCGTTCCTGGTACTGGGTAACGGTCGAGCTCAGGTGGCGGCGGTAGAGATCGGGAACGAGCAGCAGCCACGGATTGAGAAGCACGAGCACGCCGACCGCGGCAGCGCCGGCTGCGGCCGTCCGCCGCACGACGAGTCCGACGTCCCGGATTCCTCCGAGCGCGATGGTCGCAAGCAGCGGGATGACGAGCGCGCCCCCGTTCCACTTCGCGGCCGCGGTGGCTCCGACCATGGCCCCGGCGACGGCAAAGCTCTTCAGACTGCCGTTCTGACATCCGAGCGCCCGAAGACGGGCGCTCGGACTGTGACGCTGGTGGCGCGGGGACGCGCCACCAGGGTTCCGAGCCGCCAGCATGGCGTAGAGCGCAACGACCGAGGCGAGGACCATCATGATGTCGGGCTTGAAGGCTCCCGACTGGCGCAGGTGCCAGGGGGTGACCGAGAGAAGCAGGACCGCGGTCAGGGCCGCGCCCGGTCCAAACAGCCGCCTGCCGATGAGGTAGAGGACCCAGAGCGACGCGGTGCCCACGACGACCTGAAGGAAACGGCAGGCGCGGACACCGAAGGGCGTCAGAAAGGGCCTGCCCTGCGGGGCCATCGCCACGGCGGAGGGAGCGGCTCGCAGGCCGGGAAGGGAGCGCGCGGCCTCCCACGTCTTCAGCAGCAGGGCGTGCGGCATGTAGGACAGGGTCGGATAGTGGGCGCGCACCGGTTGGAACTGCCCTTCGGCCAGGATCGCGGCGACGTTGCCAGCGTTGTAGCGCTCGTCCCAGATCCGGTTCATCGTGGGATCGGGCCAGCTGAAGACCAGGCGGACGGCGAAGGACCACACAAGCAGCAGTCCCAGCAGCCACCTCTGAAGACGACTGGCCGGGGGCGGGGCGCCTTCCGGGTTCATCGCGTCAGTCGAGGATCGGATAGCCGGAGTAGGCGGTCAGTTCGCGGAAGAGCTGTTGCAGCCGTTCGAGCACCGGCCGCTCGCCGCCGCCGATCGTCCGGCCGTCGACCTCGGTGACCGCCACGAGTTCGCCCATCGTGCCGGTGCAGAACGCCTCGTCGGCGCGGTAGAGCTCGGCCTGGCTGAAGTCGGCGACTTCGTGGGGAATGTCGTTCTCCCGGCAGAGTTCGAGAACCGTCTCGCGGGTGACGCCCTCCGGGCACGCCCTGCAGTGGCTCGTCGTGACCACGCCGCTTCGCACGATGAAGACGTGGGTCGCGTTCGTCTCGGCGACGAAACCCTGGCGGTCCAGCATCAGGGCGTCATCGGCGCCGGCCGCGTTCGCTTCGATCTTCGCCAGAATGGACTGGATCAGGTTGTTGTGGTGGATCTTCGGGTCCATGCAGTCGGGCGGGAAGCGGCGGATCGACGAAGTGATCAGGCGGATCGGCCGGGATCCGTAGACCGGCGCCTTGTGTTCGGCGAGGACGATCAGCGTCGGTCCCGCGACGTTGAGCCTCGGATCCATGCCGGAAGTGACTTTCGTACCGCGGGTCAGGGTCAGCCGGATGTGGACGTCGTCCCGCATCCCGTTCGCTTCGAGAGTGCGGCGGATCTCGCCGATGACCTCCTCGTGGGTGGGAATCCGGGCGAAGGCCAGGGCAAGCGCCGAGTCCCGCAGACGGTCGAGATGCCGTTCGAGCTTGAAGATCCGGCCGTCGTACAGCCGCAAACCCTCCCAGACCGCGTCGCCCCCCTGGACGGCGGAGTCGAATGGACTGATCCCGGCCTGATCGCGGTGGATCAGGTCGCCGTTGATGTTGATCAGCAGATCCCGGTTCTTTGGGTTCGCCTTCTGGAGCATGGAAGTCGTGCGGTCTTTCGGGTCAGAAGAGGAGCCGGTGCGCGGCGAGGTGATCGTAGTGCTGCTGGCACTCTTCCAGGACGCCCGCGAGGAAGTCGGGTACGGGCTCGTTCTTGGGCCTGTAGGGAGCGAAGCCGGTGCTTTTCTCGACGGCACCGTACCAGTGGGGCGCCCAGACCCCGTCCGTTCCGCGGCGCCCGGGCGGCCAGCTCAGCATCGTCTCGTCGAACTCGGCGCCGACGGCGCGGCACAGGCTCTCCAGGCCGGCGCGCGGGTTGCGCAGCACGTCGGCGGAGTCGATCACCGCCGGCGCCTCTCCGAGCCGCTCCGACTCCAGGTCGAAGAGCTCCCGCTGCTGTGGCAGGCCGGTGTCGGCCAGGGTGGGCTGCGGCAGGATGCGGATCAATGAAGTCAGCATCTCGGCCGGATCGCGGATCAGGAAGACGTTCGTCAGCCGCGAGACCCAGGAGCGGTCCGTTTCCGGAAGCAGATGATGGGCCATGTGCTTCTGGTAGAAGATCGGCCGGTTCTCCGGAGCGTCCTCGGTCAACCACTTGGTGACCCGCCCGAGGTCGCTGTCGTGACGGGCGAGGATGTCCTCGCGCCCGGGGTGGTCGAGACCGTGCTCCAGCAGGTAGTTCGCGTAAAGAGGCTCGTCGCAGACGAAGGTGTCGCCGCGGTTGCCCCAGGCGCGCAGCATCGCCGTCGAGATGTTGCGGGGCCCGGACCACATCGCGATCCGTAGCACCTCGGATCCTGCGCCGTCGACCCTGCCCATGCGGCGCATTCTAGGAGCTTGCGCCGTAGAACGCAGCTCCGCACAACGACACGTAAACCCGGTGATAGCTTGCGCCGATGAGCCGGCGGGCGGAGTTCGAGGAGGCACACCCAGAGGTTCACATTCTGTCTCACCGCCAGGCGGGACGGGTGGATCTGGTCATGGGGGCTCTTGGCTGGCTGGGCGACGAGGAACAGGTCACCGCTTGCTCTGGGCTCGGCGGCAACTCGAGCACCGTCATGCGGGTGGAACTGCAGGAGTTGCGCGGCGGCTGGCGCACCGCGGTCCTGAAGCAGTCCCTGCCCTGGCTCCGGCGCGACGAGTCGGTCGCCATGCCGGCTGGCCGGGGGCGTGCCGAGTTCCGCTTCTACCGGCAGGTGGCCCGACTGCCGGAGGCCGCGTCGCACATGCCGCGTCTCCTGGGCGGCGACGAGAAGCGATCGATCGTGCTTCTGGAGGATTTCCGCGGCTCCTCGGACCTGACGGTGCTCTACTGCGGTCGTGTGCTGGACGAGGGCGCAGCGGCCGGCCTCGGTTCGTTCCTTCGGGCGCTCCACGAGAGTACGCGTGGATGCGAAGATCGGGAGCTGTCGAATCCGGGCATGAAGGGCCTGAACCACCGGCTCCTGTTCGAGGCGCCGTATGGCCTCGCGCCTCCCGTCGGCGAGGGCCTCGGCCCCGACGGTCCCGCGCTCGACCGCCCTGCGCTCGATGAACTCGAGGAGGGCCTTGGGGCGTCGGCGATGGCCATGCGGTCCGATGGGGAGTTCCGGAAGGCGGTGGCGGAACTCGGGAAACGCTACCGCGACTCGGACACCTGTCTCGTGCACGGCACCTTTCATCCGGGCAACTGGCTGCACCTGCCGGACGGCGACGTCCGCGTCGTCGATCCGCAGTACGGCGAGTGGGGGGATGCCGAGTTCGATGTGGGTACAGGGCTCGCCCATCTGCTGCTTGCCCGGCAGCCCGAGGAGGTTGTCCGGACCTTCCTTTCCGCGGCCGCGGGACGTTCCGGCGACGAGCGGGAACCTGACGACACCGGCCTCGAGCAACGGGAGGGCGAGCCAGCGGTCGAAGCCGGACCACCCGGCCTCGACCCGGAGTTGGCCGCGCGCTACGCCGGCGTGGAACTCGTGCGGCGCCTGATCGGAGGCGGTCGGGTCCCGTTGACGGGGGACGCTGGAGTTCGAACTGCCTTGTTGGCTACGGCTCGAACGGCGGTGGTCGAGGGACATCTGGAGGTACTGCGAACATGAAGCGATCCCGCGCGCACGCGGCGACGGCCATCGTCGTCACGCTCACGCTGGGCTTGACCCCCGCCTTCGCGCAGACCGGCCACTTCGAGCAGGGCCGGGTGCTCGACGGCCCTGGCCATGTGCTCCCGCACCGCGATCGGGTCGAGCCCTTCAACCGCATGCTCGAGGAACGCCTGGAGACGCTCCTCCCGCGACTCATGCGCGAGACCGGGATCGACATGTGGCTGGTGATCAACCGGGAGTACAACGAGGACCCGGTCTTCTTCAGCCTGGTGCCGCGGCCTGTGTTCGCGGCCCGGCGGACGACGATGCTCGTGTTCTTCGACCGCGGGCCGGACAACGGCGGCGTGGAGCTCCTGACCGTCAACCGCTATCCGTACGGCGCTCTGTACGAGTCGGCCTGGGAGGGCGGCGACCTGGAAGAGCAGTGGCAGGGACTGGGCGAAGTGATCGGGGACCGCGACCCGAAACGCATCGGCATCAACGTCTCGCGCCACTGGCCGGTCGCGGACGGTCTGTCGGCGGCGCTGCACGAACGGCTGCTCGAAGTGCTGACGCCCGGACTCAAGGAACGGGTGACCAGCGCCGAGGAGCTGGTCGTGCGCTGGATCGAGACCCGCAGCCCGCTGCAGATGGAGGCCTACCCGCAGATCGTCTCGTTGGCTCGTGGCGTGATCGCGGAGGCTTTCTCGGAGCGCGTCATCACTCCGGGCGCGACGACGACGGACGATGTGGTCTGGTACATCGCCCAGCGCTTCGAGGATCTCGGTCTCGACATCTGGTTCCTGCCCTCGGTCAACGCCCAGCGCCGGGCCACCGATGAGGACAGCGAATGCGGTGCCGACGAGCCGTTCTGCGGCGGTAGCGGCGAGTTCGTCATCCAGCGCGGCGACGTGCTGCATACGGACGTGGGCATCTGCTACATCGGGCTGTGCACCGACACCCAGGAGATGGGTTACGTACTGCGCCTTGGTGAGCGGGAGGCGCCGGCCGGACTCCAGGACGCGCTGGCGGCGGGCAACCGCTGGCAGGACATCCTGACGAGCGAGTTCAGGACCGGCCGCACCGGCAACGAGATCCTTGCCGCGACGATCTCGATCGCCACCGACGAAGGTCTGCGCTCCAGCACCTACACGCATCCTCTCGGCGTCTTCGGCCACGCGCCGGGGCCGACGATCGGCATGTGGGACAACCAGGGGCCGACGCCGATCCGGGGCGACTGGCCGCTGTACCCGGACACCGCCTACGCGATTGAGGGCAACGTGAAGGTCGAACTCGAGATGTGGGGCGGCCAGGACGTCCAGATCAAGCTGGAACAGAGCGCCGTCTACGACGGCGAGCAGGTGCTCTACCTGGCGGGTCGCCAGACCGAGTGGCACCTGGTGCATTGACTGGGTGCGCCGGCCGTTGCGCGGGCCATCTGGCCCGCGATCCGGGCGATGCCGCGGAGCGGCGAGCGCGAATTCTCTCCTAGAAGATCGCGCTCAGCAGGCCGAATCCGGCGCAGACGACGGCCACCAGCCCACCGACGACGAGCAGCACGACGCCGACGGCGAGGGTCACCGGCAGCGCGATGATCGCGATCGGAATCAGGATCGCGGCCAGCAGGGTCGCGGCGATGAAGCCGATGATCTTGAACGGCAGAAGCACGAGCTTGAAGGCGATCTTCACAACGAATGCGATGGCGGCGAAGACGGCCAGCACGGCGAGGGCGATGGCCCCGAGGGTCAGGATGGTCAGGACTTCCATGTCGAGTTGTACTCCTCCTGTCTCACCACTACGGAGATGAGGCCTAGAGGTTTCGGGGCGCGCTACACTCCCTGGATTCTCGGCTGGAGGTGAGCTCGATGACGATGGACCGCAGACGTTTTCTGCAGACGGGCGCCGTGCTCGGCGCCGCGGCCGCCGCGGGCTGCATGGAGGGTGCAGCGCCCGAGGAGGAGCCCGCTGTCCCGGCCGTCGCCGACCCCCTCTACCGCATCTCCCTGGCCGAATGGTCCTACTTCCGCGAGCTGTTCGGGCCGGGCCTGAGCGCGTTGGCCGACGGGTCCTTCCGGGACGACCCGAGCGTGCTCTACCAGGGTGAACTCGATCACCTGGACTTCCCGGCGCGCGCGCGCAGCCACGGGATCGAGGCGGTCGAGTACGTCAACACGTTCTTCTTCGACCGCGCCCGTGACGAGGAGTACCTGGCGGATCTGAAGTCCCGCTGCGACAGCGAGGGCGTGACCAGCCTTCTGATCATGTGCGATGCGGAGGGAGACATCGGGGCTCCGGACACGGAGGCGCGCGCGCGGTCGGTGGAGAATCACCACAAGTGGGTCGAGGCGGCGGCCTTCCTGGGCTGCCACTCGGTGCGGGTCAACGCGGCCAGCGCCGGTTCCTTCGAGGAGCAGCAGAAGCTGGCTGCGGACGGCCTGCGCCAGTTGTGCGAGTACGCCGACGGCTACGACGTTGACGTCCTGGTGGAGAACCACGGCTACCTCTCCAGCAACGGCAAGTGGCTCGCCGGCACGATCGCGATGGTTGACCATCCACGGGTCGGCACCCTGCCCGACTTCGGCAACTTCCGGACTTCGTACGAACCCGAAGAGTGGTACGACCGCTACGAGGGCGTCGCCGAGTTGATGCCCTACGCCCGCGCTGTCAGCGCCAAGAGCTACGACTTCGACGAGGCCGGCGACGAAACGACGATCGACTACGGGCAGATGATGCGGATCGTGCTCGACGCGGGCTACCGCGGCTGGGTAGGGATCGAGTTCGAGGGCCGGATGGCGGCCGACGACGGCATCGTGAAGACGAAGGAACTGCTCGAGCGGCTGCGCGACGATCTGGCGCCCGAGTACGCCTGAAGGTCCCTAGCCGGGAAGCCGCACGCTGGCACCGGCGTGCGAGCCCGTCGGCGGAGCGCCCTCTGCCTCGAACACTCGCCCAGGGTTGAGGATGCCCCTGGGGTCGAGGGTCCGCTTGAGCGTCTTCATCAGGGCGATCTCCTCAGCGGTGCGGCTGCGGCCCAGGTGGGCCCGCTTCTCGAAGCCGATGCCGTGTTCGGCCGACACCGAGCCGCCGATCGGCTCGAGGTGTCCGTAGACGATCTCCTCGACTGCGCTTCGGGCTTCGTCCGAGCGGTCGCCCACGGCGACGACGACGTGCAGGTTGCCGTCGCCCAGGTGGCCAAAGACGATGCAGTGGCTGGCGGGCCACCGCTCGGTCAGGGCGGCCTTGATCTCCCCCACGTAGCTCTCCATGTCGGCGATTCGCAGGCTGACGTCGAAGGTGAAGATCGGCGCCAGGTGGTTCATTTGCTCGACGTCGTCGCGCAACGCCCAGATCTCGTCCCGCTCCGCCTTCGATCGGCCAAGCACCGCGTTCCCGATCAGGCCGGCTTCCATGCACTCGCCGAGCGTCTCCTCGAACTGCGCCGCGTCCTGCTCGGGCCGCGCACCCAGCGACTCCACCAGCACGTAGTAAGGGTCGCCGTGCGGAATCGGTGGCGCCGTCCTCGCCTGCGGGCCGGTGACCAGCTCGTAGAACTCGCGCCACATGACCTCGAAGGCGCTCATCGAGCCGCCGATCTCCTCTTCCAGCCGGCGCAGCAGCTCGACCACTTTGGTGAAGCCCGGAACCGCCAGCAGGGCGCAGTCGTGGCTGCGGGGGCGCCGCTCCAGGCGCAGGACGACGCGGGTGACGATTCCCAGGGTGCCCTCGGATCCGACGAAGAGGTGTTTCAGGTCATAGCCCGCGTTGTTCTTCACCATCTTGTTCAGGCTCGAGAGCACCGTGCCGTCGGCAAGCACGGCCTCCAGGCCGAGTACCGAATCGCGGGTCATGCCGTAGCGGATCGTCCGGTTGCCTCCGGCGTTGGTCGCCACGTTGCCGCCGATCGTGCATGAGCCGCGCGCGCCCAGGTCGAGCGGAAACAGCAACCCTTCGGCTTCGGCCGCCTCCTGGATGCTCTGCAGCGCGGCCCCCGCCTCTACCGTCATCGTCCGGCCGACCGGATCGATCTCCTCGATCGCGGTCATTCGCTCCAGGGTGATGGCGACTTCGAGATCACCGGCGACACCACCACCGACGAGACCGGTCAACCCACCCTGTGGCACCACCGGCTGGCTTGCGCCATGGCAGGCCGCGAGAGCCGCCGAGAGTTGCTGCGTGGTGCGGGGTCGAAGCACTGCCCGGGCCACGCAGGGGACAGTGCCCGAACCGTCGCCGGCCCTCGCCGTCACGTCTCCGCCAACGAGGACGCCGTCCTCCCCGAGAGCGTCGCGGAGTTCAGCGAGAAGGGCGTCGCTGGAGCGACGTGCGTGGTCGATCATGGCAGTCCCGGGGAGCGCGTGGAGCGCGGATCATAGCGAGCCCGGCTAGGTGCGTTGAGACGGAGGAGCTCAGGCCAAGGTGTCGACCAGCGCTGCCTGGATGATTCTCCGGTCCTGCGTCAGCAGAGTCGCGCCAAGTACTCGCGCCGTCGCGACGAGAATTCGATCGGCGGGATCTCGGTGAAACGAATCGGGAAGGGTGGCGACATGCTCAGCGATCGCTGGCGAGATCCCTTGTCGCCGCACCAGCGGCGGCGCTACCGCCTTGTCGAGCCACTCTCGCAGGGGCAACGAAAGGCGTACTCGCCCCAGGCTGCATAGGGTCGCGATCTCCCAGAGTGAGATGTCGGATACCAGGAGTGGCGACTGGGGGTCGATTGTCGCGACAGCCTCCTGCTGGGCTGGCGAAAGCCGGCCGGAATCGTCGAGCCACCAGATGAGGACATGCGTGTCCACCAGTAGCGTCAACGGTGCGTGCTCTCCCATTCGTCTGCGGGCACCGCCGGTTCCACGATGTCGCCGACTTCGGTCACGGTGCCCTTCAACTCGTGCTGCGGGTACGCAGCACCGGACCGAACCGCTGGGGAGAGTTCGGCGACTGGTTGGCCGCGCTTCAGAATCACGACTGGTTCGCCGGTTGCAGCTACGCGGTCGAGAATCGCCAGACAGCGTGCCTTGAAGTCGGTGGCGTTGATCGTCTCCATCTGACCAGTCTTCAGGACCGGTCGTTTCTTGTCAAGCCGTCCCCGCTCAGCCCGCCACGCTGTGCTCCCGCTCCCGCAGCCGGATCAGGCACTCCTGACTCGCCGAGGCGATCAACTCGCCCTGCTGGTTGAACACATGGCCGCGGACGAAGCCGCGGCCGCGCGCCGCGACGGGGCTCTCCTTGCTGAACAGCAGCCAGTCGTCGGCGCGGAAGGGGCGGTGGAACCAGAGCGCGTGGTCGAGGCTGGCTCCCTGGACGCGATAGCCCTTCATCGATGGACCGTGCGGCTGCATGGACACGGCCATGAAGTCCAGGTCGGACATGTAGGCGAGAAGGGAGAGGTGAACGATGCGGTCGTCCGGCAGGGACTCGCGGCAGCGCAGCCACGTGTTCTTGCGCGGTTCGGTCGCCGGGCGGTCGCCGCGCGGGAGCATCTGGATGCCCTCGACCTGGCGGCTGTCGATGACCTCGAAACGGTGCGCGAAACGCCGGTAGGAGGGGTCGTCCTTCGCCATCTTCCTGTAGATGTCGCCGTCGGAGGGGAGTTCGTCGGGCGGCGGCACATCGGGCATGTCGGACTGGTGCTGGAGCCCGCCCTCCTCGACCTGGAAGGAGGACGACATGTTGAAGATCGCCTGACCGTGCTGGATGCCGACGACGCGCCGGGTGGTGAAGCTCGTCCCATCGCGGATGCGGTCGACGTCGAACAGGATCGGGCGTTCGGGGTCGCCGCGTCGCAGGAAGTAGGCGTGGATCGAGTGCAGGTGTCGATCCCCGACCGTCCTCGAGGCGGCGACGATCGCCTGGCCCAGCACCTGCCCGCCGAAGACGTGGTTACCCGGTCCGTTCTGCGCCCGGAACAGGTTCTCCTCGATCTGCTCCATCTGCAGCAGGTCGACCATCTCCTGGACCGCGCCGTTCATCGGGGCGGGATGGTAACGGTGCGGCGCAGCCAGTCGACGAGTTCGTCGAGGTCGGTGAACACGCGCGTGCCGGCCGCGGCGGCCCCGGTCGATTGGTCGCTGTCGCCCGGAGGACGATCGAAGACCGCCAAAGGCCGTTCGTAGCGGAGCGCCAGCTCGATCTCGCTCCAGGTGCCGGCGCTGCCCGGCAACGCGACGACGGCGTCGGCAGAGAGGACGTTGATGTGGTTGCGCGAGAACGGACCGGTACCGGCGGCGCCGGACAGCGGCAGGTGGGTGCGGATCACGACCTCCACCCACGGGTTGGGGTAGCCGTCGGGCGAGCCGTCGCCGTCCTGCTGGCTCGGAACGACGCCCAGGCACAGGCCCTCCCGGTTCTCCGCCTCGGCGAAGGCGCGGCTGGTAGCCGTCATCGTGCCGCGGCCGGCGCCGGTCAGCAGATGCCAGCCGTTCCCGGCGATCGCCCGGCCCAGGGGCGCGGCCAGATCCTCGTGGCTTTCAGTGCCCGAACCCATCACGCCGACGATGGGGCGCCGCTCGACTATTGCGACTTGCCCCGGGCGCTGATCGGCCACAGCTCCTCCACCCGGCCGTTCCGCACCGGGTAGTACACGTCGTAGAGGTTGACCGTCGGATCGCAGTGCGGCGTGACGCACCAGAGCCGGTCGCCGAGCTGGGGCGGCCGGGTCGCCTCGGCGATCCGGAGGATGCCGTGCTCGTCGCCGCCCCAGCCGTAGACGACGCCGGCGAGGTCGGCGAGCTGCGGCCGGTCGGCGTCCGACGCGAACGCCTTGTAGCCCCCATCCGTCGTGATCAGTTCGGGCACCGGCTGGCTGATCGCGGTGACCACGACGAATAGGGAGGTCTCGAAGTCGTCGAAGACATCCCCGTCGCGGCTCCCGATCCGCCGGTACTGCTCGTCCATGAACAGGTAGGAGCCGACCTGGAGATCCGTCATGCCGTCGACCTGCGAGTCGATGTCCCAGGTGCCGGTACCGCCCCCGGTCAGGACGCTGATTTCGATGCCGTCCGCCTCGATCAGCCGCTTCGTCTCGATCGCGGCCTCGAGTGCCGCGAGCGAACGCTCCTGCCGCTCGGCGTGGCCGTGGACGTGCATCAGGTGGCCGGCGTATGCCTGGAGGCCCCGGAGGTCGAGGTTGGACAGACCGCCGATTGTCCGTGCCAGATCGAGGGCCGGTTGGCCGGTAGCGATCCCGGTGCGCCGGGTGCCGACATCGAGGTCGACGAGCACCCGCTGGGTGACGTCAGCGGCCGCGGCCGCCTCGTTCAGCCGTTCCGCCGCCGCGCGGTTGTCGACCACCAGCGCGACTTCCGAACTCTTCTTCGACAGGGCGACGACCCGGCCGATCTTGTCCCTGGTTACGACGGGCGAGGTGATGAGCACGGCCTCGATTCCGGCCTCGACCATGACCTCCGCCTCGCTGACCTTGGCGCAGCAGACGCCGACCGCACCCACCTCGATCTGGCGTTTGGCCAGCAGCGGACACTTGTGGGTCTTCGTGTGGGGGCGAAGCCCGATGCCGTGCTCCTCGGCATGGGCCGCCATCTTCGCCAGATTCAGTTCCATCGTGGCGACGTCGATGAGCAACGCCGGGGTCGGGATGTCCTCGACCGCGATGGGTCTGTCGAGCGGAATCGCTTCGTGGCTCAAGGCGGGCTCCGGGGGGCCTCCGGTGAGGCCTGAACTGCAGGCGACGGACGCGCCGCCGGCCGCACCGACCGCCCCCAGGAATGCGCGTCGCGTGGTGTGGTGCGCCATTCGAAGCTGCGACTATAGCCTCGGTGGATTCGGGCCTCGGTATTCTGGCGCTGCCGTGAGGATCGCCGCCGGGTCGTTCGTCCTGTTCGCCGCGGCTCTGTCTGCCCAGTCGCCGCCGGACCGGACCTTCGTGGAGGAAGTCGATGTCGCGGAGTCGTCGGTGGTCATCGAGCTGCCGCGGCTGGGCAGGGTGTCGCCCGAGGAGTTCGAGCCGGATGACTTTGTGGTCGAAGTGAATGGGAAGCGTCGCCGCGTGACGGGTGTGTCGGCGCTCGACCTGAAGGCGAACCCGCGGCCGGTTCTCGTCTACGTCGATGCCGTGCTCTCGAAGCCCGAAACGGTTCGACTGGGCGCCGGAGCGCTGGCGCGACAGGCGCGGTCCCTGACCGCGCTGGGCCCGGTCGAGATCGCGGTCGACGACGGAGCGCCGGACGGCGTGGAGCTTCGACTCGGGGCGTCGACGAAGCCGCGGGCGGTGCAGGCGGTTCTTCAGGAGATCGCCGGCGCGGGCCTGGGCCGGGATGCCTACTTCGAGTCGGAGAATCGGCCCGCCGGCCTGCCGACCGACGTCGACGTGATGCTCGAATCGGTCGATCGCCTGCTGGGTGAGGCCGTTCCTCGCTGCGGCGATCCGCCGTGCTTCCTGTTCTGGCTCAGCGACGGGTTCCTCGCCCTGGACAACGACGGCGTGCGGGCCGCCGATGACCTGGCGGTGGGTTTGTCCGGCCACGGATGGATCGTGGTTGCCATGGCGCTCCACACCCCCACGCCGGATCCGGACTTCGGCGAGCCGAGGCCGGTTAGCTTCGAACAGTGGAAGGCGTTGATGCCCGGGGTCAAGATGGCGCCTTCGGGCGGCGACCCCAGCCGCCTGCAGGGTCTTGTGGCGAACAGCTTCGACTTCTACGTCGAGCCGCGGTACGAACCGCTGCGCTGGACAGCGGTCTCCTCCTGCGGCGCCGCGCTGCGGGTCGAGCATCAGTTGGAGGCCGAGTTCGAGCGACTGGAGCGGCGCCTGCTGCTGCGCTTCGCCTCGGGGGAGGACCCGGTAGATGAGGACCCGTACGGCGCTTTTCTGCCGGTCGAGGTGCGACTGGCGGAAGTGTCCCGCTTTGCTGACCGCCGGAAGTTCAGGAGATGGCTCGGGCTCGTGCCGGCCGAGGAGCGGCTGCGGTACGGCCGCTGGGTGAAGAGACTGGGTGCGCCGGCCTTCCGGCCGGCACTGGGGGCGATGCCGCGAAGCGGCGAGCCCGAGTGACTCCAGGCCGTAGCACGCAGTCTAGAACCTCAGGAGATCGACCAGGTCGGGCGCGGCGAAGAACAGCGCCAGCGACAGCAGCGCGGTGAGCACGAGGGGAAGGACGCAGAGCAGCGGCGCTTCCGAGATCTTCCGCGGCCCGCCCCCGTCGCCACCCGGAGGTGCCGCGAAGAAGCCCCGGACGACGATCGGCATCAGGTAGAAGACGGCGAGGAGCGAACTCAGCATCAGGACGCCGAGAAACGCGGCCTGTCCCGCGAAGCCGGTCTCGAGCGCGCCGACCATCAGGTACCACTTGGCCCAGGAACCGCCGAGGGGTGGGATGCCGATGATCGAGAGCGAGGCGACGAAGAAGGCGGCGAAGGTCCAGGGCATCGTCCGGCCCAGGCCATCGAGCTCGCTGACCTTCTTCCTGTGCGTGGCGACCAGGATCGCGCCGGCACAGAAGAAGAGGGTGATCTTGCCGGCCGCGTGCATCGCGATCTGCATGCCGCCGGCGAGGATGCCGGTGGCCGTCGCCATCGCCGCGCCGAGGACGATATAGGCGAGCTGGCTGATCGTGGAGTAGGCGAGGCGCGCCTTCAGGTTGTCCTGCCGGATCGCGACCACCGCTGCCATCAGCATGGTGAAGGAAGCGATCGTCATCAGCGCGAGGGAACCCGTGCTGCCGCGGAGCAGGTCGAGGCCGAAGACGTAGACGACGACCTTGAGGATGGCGAACACGCCGGCCTTGACCACCGCCACGGCGTGCAGCAGTGCGCTGACCGGAGTCGGCGCGACCATCGCGTTCGGCAACCAGCGGTGGAAGGGCATGAGGGCCGCCTTGCCGGCGCCGAAGGCGTAGAGCAGCAGGAGAACCGTGACCATGCCGGAACTCGTGTCCGCGGCGAGGATGCCGCCGGGCGCGAACTCGACGGTGCCGGTCAGCCGCCAGGTGAAGAGGATGGCGAACAGCAGGAAGGAGATCGAGGTGAACAGCAGGATGCCGAGATAGACGCGCCCGGCGCGCCTCGCCTCGTCGGTGCCGTGGTGGGTGACGAGCGGGAAGGTGAGGAGCGTCAGCGCCTCGTAGAACAGGAACAGGGTGAACAGGTTGCGGGCGAAGGCGATGCCGATTGCGGCGAAGATCGAGAGCGCGAAGAAGGTGAAGAAGCGGGTCTGGTTCCGCTCGTGGTGGCCGCGCATGTAGCCGACGGCGTAGATCGACGTGGCGATCCACAGGCCGCTGGCGACGAGCCCGTAGAGCAGGCCGAGCGGCTCGACCTGGAACGCCAACTCGACTCCTGGCAGGACCTCGAACAGGACGAGTTCCGGCCGGCCGCCTCGCAGGACGTCGTCGCCGAGTTGCCAGACGGCGGCGAACGTCCCGACGCCGATCAAGGATGTCGCCAGGTCGCGCAGGTTCGGATGCCTGAGGCGGCCGAAGACCTGGCAGGAGACCGCCGCCGCTACCGGCAGCAGCAACGCGACCGCAATCGTCGTCCCGGAGTTCATCGACCCGGCCTCAGATGCCGCCCTGGAGCAGGAGTTCGGCGGCCTCGGCGGCGACGCCGTAGGTCCAGTCCGTGGTCAGGCCGAAGACGACGGCGGCGGCGATGAGGATCCAGGTCGGCGCGAGCATGCCCAGCGGCGCCTCGCGCAAATCCGGTCGGACGTGATCGGCCGCGGGGCGGCGGAAGTACAGGGCCTCGACCACCCGTCCCACATAGACCAGGGCGAGCAGCGAGCTCAGCAGAATCAGCACCGCCGCCGCGGTCCAGCCGCGTTCCAGCACGCCGGACACGAGGTACCACTTGCTCACGAAACCGACCGTGCCCGGCACGCCGATCAGGCTCAGGCCTCCGACGACCAGCGCGGCGGAGGAGAGCGGCATGCGGCGGCCGACACCGGCAAGCGCGTCGAGGTGGACGGAGCCGACCCGGTAGAGCAGGCAGGCGACCACCAGGAACAGCCCGCCCTTCATCACCGCGTGGTTGAACAGGTGGACCAGGCCGCCCGCCAGGCCGACGGCGTTGGCGGTCGACAGGCCAAGGGTCATGTAGCCGATCTGGGCGACGCTCGAGTAGGCCAGCAGCCGCCGCAGGTCCGTCTGGAAGATGGCCGCGCCCGAGGCGAGGAACATGGCCAGGATCGAGAGCGGCATGAGCACCATGTGCAGTTGCAGCTCCCCGAACACGAAGGGTGCGCCGAAGATCGTGAAGAGGATCATCGCCAGCAGGTAAAAGGACACCTTCGTCGCGGTCGCGGCGAGGAAGGCGCTCACCTTGGGCGGCGCGAAGGAGTACGCGTTCGGCAGCCAGTGGTGCAGGGGGAAGACCGCCAGCTTGATCGAGATGCCGACGACCAGAAGCGCAAGTGCAAGCAGCGTGCTGCGATCGTCGAGCGACGGCTCGAGGCGGGCCGCGATGTCGCGCAGGTTCAGGGTGCCCGTCGCCTGGTAAAGCAGGCCGACGCCGAGCATGAAGAAGACGCCGCCGATCGTGCCCATGACCAGGTAGTAGAAGGCGGACATCACGGCACGCCGGTGGCCGCCTAAGCTGACCAGGATGTAGGACGACAGCGACGAGATCTCAAGGAACACGAAGATGTTGAAGGCGTCGCCCGTGATCGTGATCCCGAGCAGCCCGGAGATGCAGAGCAGGAAGACGGCGTAGTAGAGGTGCCGTCGCCTCTCCGGCACCCGGTGCGGGCCGCCGCTCGAGTGGAAGCTCAGCACGACGAGGGCCATCGCCGTGACCAGGACCAGCAGGTAGGCGTTGATCACGGACACGCGGTATTCGATGCCGAGCGGCGGCGGCCAGCCGCCGAGCTGGTAGGAGATGACATTGCCGCCGCGCACTTCGACCAGAAGCGCCACGGCGATCGCGAAGCACGCGGCGACGACCCCGAGGCTGAACAGGCGGGTCACGCGCGGGTGTCGCAGCAGCACGCACGCCGGCGCCGCCAGCAGCGGCAGGACGACCGCGAGGACGACGATCTGGTCCCTCACGCCGGAACTCTCATCCGTGCTCCATGTCCCACGCGACCGCCTCGTCCTCCTCGACGGTGCCGTACTCGCCGTGGATACGCACGGCCAGGGCCAGGGCCAGGGCGGTCGTGGCGACGCCGACCACGATCGCGGTCAGCATCAGTACGTGGGGCAGGGGGTTCGAGTAGACGACCTCAGCCGTGCCGTGGCCGCCGCCGTGTTCCGCGCCCTCCTGCACGATCGGCGCCGTGCCGCCGGCCACCTTCGCCATCGTCACGTAGAAGAGGATCGCCGCCGCCTGGAAGATGTTGAGCCCCATCACCTTCTTGACCAGGTTGTCGCGCGCGATGACGATGTAGAGCCCGACCATCATCAGCGCGATGATGAGCCAGTAGGCCCAGAGCCCGGAGAACGCCTCGGGCAGGCTCATGGCGTGTCTCCCGGCGCTTCGGCGGCTCCCGCGCCGCCGGGACGGCGGCTCACGAATGCGTAGTAGACGCGCATGATGGTCGACGCGACGGCGATGCCGACGCCGAGCTCGATGGCGATGATCCCCAGGTGCTGGCCGTGATGGCCTGTCGTCAGCGGATCGAGAGCCGAGTAGTCCAGGAACTCGCCGCCCAGGAACATCGCCACCACGCCGACCGCGCCGTAGAGCAGGACCCCGGCGGCCATCAGCCGCTCGGTCAGGATCGGCGGAACGACGCGCCGCAGCGCGCCCAGGCCGAAGATCAGCGCGTAGACGATGAGCCCCGCGGCGAAGATGACGCCGGCCTGAAAGCCGCCGCCCGGGCCGAAGTCGCCGTGGAACTGCACGTAGAGGCCGAACAGCAGGATCATCGGCACGAGAGCGCGTGCGATGACGCGCAGCACCGGCATCTCGCGGACGCGGGAGGTGGATCTCACGACTCCTCTTCCTTTCCGCGCCGGTGCAGACCCCCCAGCAGCAGTGCCACGCCGACGCCGGCAGTGAAGATGACGACGACTTCGCCCAGGGTGTCGTAGCCCCGGAAGCTGGCGAGGATCGCGGTCACGATGTTCGGGATGTGGATCTTCTCCTCCGTCTGGGCGATCAGGTCCGGCGCCAGGTGGTGGTGGATCACGGCCTCCGGATCGCCGTAGACCGGCATGCCCCAGGTGCCGTAGATCAGCGCCGCCCCGGTGGCGACGACGATCACCA
>JAPOVF010000073.1:0-15922 GCA_026708285.1 Acidobacteriota bacterium | reverse complement strand
CCGGCCGCCAGCAGGCTGGCGATGCCGGTCAGCATGGCGGCGGCGAAGAGGTCCTTCAGTCTCGCCACGACGATGACGGTCGCGAGCAACAGCAGCATGAGCAGCAGTTCGACCGGCGGCATCGTCACTCTCCGCCGGCCGCGGGGCCGGAGTCGCCGGGCCCTGGGTCGGTTTCTTCGTCGGACACCTCGAGTTCCAGCGCCAGGCCGTGACCGTGGGCTGCCTTGACCAGAGCGTGAGCGATGGCGGGGCTCGTGAACAGGAGGAACGTGAGTACCAGGATGAGCTTCAGGGTGACCATCGACACGCCGCCCTGGAACATCAGGCCGAGAAGCATCAGCCCCGCTCCGGCGGTGTCGGTCACCGATGCGGCGTGGGTCCGTTGGTAGAAGTCCGAGAACCGGTGCAGGCCGATGCCGCCGACGACGCAGAAGAGCCCGCCGATCACCAGCAGGACCGCGGTCGCGACGTCCAGCGCGCCGGTCATCTGTCGGCCTTCCTGTCGTCGCGGGCGAGGTTGCCGAAGCGCGCGAAACGGAGCACCGCGAGTGTGCCGGTGAAGTTGACCAGGGTGTAGACGAGGGCCAGATCTAGCCACTCGGGCCGCCCCATGAGGAAGCCGCTGACCGCGATCAGCAGCACCGTTTTCGTGCCGAACATGTTGACCGCCAGGATGCGATCGAACACGGTCGGGCCGATGGCTGCGCGCGCGAGCGCCAGGAACATCGTGACCACGATCGCGGCCATCGCTGCCAGGTACATCAGTCGGAAGGTCCTTCCAGGCGGAGCACGTCCCGGTCCATCGAGCCGTCCACGACGTCCGCCTCGCTCTGGGCGTCGAGTGCGTAGACGAGGAGTTCCCCCCGGCGCAGATCCAGCGTGATCGTGCCCGGAGTCAGCGTGATGAAGTTCGCGTAAAGGATCTGGCCGAACGAGGTCTTCTGGCTGGCGCGAACGCGTCGCAAGCGCGGGTGCAGTTCGCTGCCCGGCGCCAGGATCAGCCGCACGACGTGGAGGTTCGCCAGGGCCACCCTGTACACGAAGGCGACCAGGAAGCGCGGCAGGCGCAGCCAGGCGGCGGGGTGGAAGAACTCCCAGTCGCCGCCGGCTTCCCGGTCGAGCGCCGCGTAGAGCCGCCAGACGAAGGCGACCGAGACCAGTCCGAAGACCAGGATCAGCCATTCATGAACGGTGTAGGGCCCGGACAGGGATAGCCAGACCGCGGCCAGCAGCAAGAGCACGCCCCACCTCATCGCCGCGTCGTCCCGGCTACGTGCGTGGATCTACTCCGCATACGACTGCTTGCCCTTCACGACGGTCAGCCTCCATGTGCCCGTTGCCCGGATCCGGATCGGGTACACGCCGGCTTCGCTGTTGAAGAAGGTGGTGATGCCGGACCAGTTCGTCACGTTCTCGGAGATGTTGATCGGCGGCCCGATGGCGAACAGGCCCTCGTTTTCCGCGACGGTGACGGATGCGCTGTGATCGCCGCCGGCCATCTGGAATCTCACCGTCGCGTTCCCCCGGCCTTCGAGGCAGCCGACGCCGCAGCTCTCCGGCCGCGGGGGCGGGGGCGGCGGCTTCCAGATCGGCGCTTCGGGAGCGCTCTCGCGAGTCGTCTCGGCCGGCGGCGGGGACTCTTCGGCACAGGCCGAGCCGAGCAGGAGCAGGCAGCCGGCGAGAGCGCACGACCGCGCCGCGCCGAGGTCGAAGCCGTGGCGGCGATCCAGGCTCACTCGGCGCCGCCGGTCGACTCGATTTCCGGGGTTCCGTCGCCCGCTTCTTCGTTCTCGTCGGTCTTTTCCGCCCAGGGCAGGTAGGCCGCGTAGTCGATCTCGCGGGGCGGCGGTTCGCCGCCGGGGCCTTTGAGGTAGTGCTCCATCCAGCGCAGGGTGCGCAGCATGTAGTCGAAGCGGGCCGCCGAGCGGCGGTTGCCGTGTCCCTCGCCGGGGTAGAGCACGAGTCGCACCGGGGCCTGACCGAGGGTCTTGAGGTGCCGGTACAGCTCCAGCGACTGGCTGGGATGGACCCGGGGATCCTCCTTGCCGTGGAGGATCAGGGTAGGCGTGCGGTTGCGCTGCACGTAGTAGATCGGGCTGCTCTTCTCGAAGTACTCCCAGTCCTCCCACAGGCGCTTGAGGTGGTGAACGAGGTGCATCTCCTCGGGAATGTCCGTCGTGCCCATCTTGGAGATGTTGTTCGAGATGCCGACGAATGGGATCGAGGCGGCGAAGCGATCGGAGTAGAAGGTCGTTCCCCAGGCCGACGCGTAGCCGCCGTAGGAGCCGCCGGTGATGCCGACGCGGTCACGATCGACGAGACCGATCTCGATCAGGTGGTCCACGGCGGTGACCAAGTCCTCGAACTCCTTGCCGGCCGCGGCCGCCTGGCCGTGTTTCGAGAACTCGACGCCGCGGCCGGTGCTGCCACGGTAGTTCGGGTAGAAAGCGGCGAAGCCGCGGGCCGCCGCGAGCTGGCCCAGGTTCGAGTAGCTCGTCAACCAGCCGTTGCTGTAGTGGCTCTCCGGACCACCATGCACGATCATGATCAGCGGATACCGCGTTGCCTCGTCGTAGTCGAGCGGATAGATCAGCAGACCCTCGAGTTCGAGGCCGTCCGGCGCACGGTGACGGATCGTTTCCTGGCGGGCGAGGGCGAGATCGTCCAGCCAGGGGTTCGAGTTCGTCATCCGCACCGGCGCGGTCTGCGGGTCGGCCGGGTCGTAGCGGTAGATTTCGCGCGGATGATCCGGGCTTTCCGAGACCAGGGCGAGTCCGCTGACCTCCCTGGCGCGGCTGAAGCTCAGGCTGATCGGGCCGCCGGGCTCGATCAGGGTCGTCGCCTTTCCGGACGTGGAGACCCGGCCGAACGTGCTCCAGACGCCGACCGAGGCGCTGTAGAGGAGATGTTCGTCGTCCTCCCAGGCGAACGAGGCGACGTGACCCTCGAGGTCGGGCATCAGGTCGCGAAAGTCGCCGGCGCCGCCGAACAGGATCAGCCGCCCGGCGGCCGGGTCGTTCGGGTCGGCGGCCGAGACGGCGGCGACCTGTTCGCCATTCGGGCTGAACTCGACCTGGCCGAGCTTGCCGATCGCGCGCGTCGAGGAGACGACAGGGTAGTCGTCCTTCGTCGCGTCGACGACCACGACGGACTTGCTCGTATACGAGTCGTCGATCAGGGCGGTCGGCGTGGCAACGGCGGCGAGGCGTTCACCGGTCGGGCTCCAGACCGCCGAGAGCACGGATCCCTCGACTGCCTCGACCAGGACGGGCCCCTTGGCTTCGTCGTGGCGGTCGGCTTCGAGCGTGGGAACGTCGGCGATCCATAGCCGGGTCAGGGAACGGTCCTCTTCGTAGATCTCCTGGTTGAATCCCTGGTCGCGGAGCTTCTCCAGGTCCTTCGCGGTTTCCTCGCGGGCCAGGAAGGCGATCCGGTTGCCGTCCGGCGACAGGACGTAGGAGCCGATGCCGACCGCGTGTTCGACGAGCTTGCGGCTTTCGCCGCCGCCGATGGGGATGCCGTACAGGACGGACGCCTTGTCCGTGCCGCGGCGGGCGGTGTAGAGGATCTCGCCGTTGCCCCGGAAGGTGGGCCGCCCGACATTGACCTCCCCGGTGACGTACGGCCGTGACGAGCCGGGCTCGCTCATGTCGAGGACGTGGAGTTCGGTCCAGGACGAGCCGCTGTCTTCATCGAGCGGCCGCCTGGGCACCGCCAGCAGGTAGGCGGCGAGGCTGCCGTCCGGCGACAGTTCGACCGTGCCGACGCTCTGCAGAGTCGCCACGTGATGCGGCTCGATCGCGTTCGTGTCCTGGGCTGGCGAGACGGTCGGCAGGAAGAGTGCTACGACGGCGACGGCGACAGGGCGCCACCTCGCGGCGGCCCTGCACCCCGGGCCGAACGGTCTTGCGGCGGCCCGGAATGCGGTCAGATCTTCGATGCGGGCGGTGTGCCGATTCATGTGCACTCTCCTGTCACTGGGCGGCTTGCAGTGGCTGTTCGTGTTCGATCGCGGTCAGGCGTTCCCGGATGTGCGGCGACAACTTGACGCCCAGATGGGTGATCGTATCGGCGGCCATGGCGATGCCGATCTCGCAGCACGTGCGGATCGGCAGTTCGCGCAACAGGCCGTAGAGGAAACCCGCGGCGAAGCAGTCGCCGGCGCCCGTCGTGTCGACCACCTCGACCCGGTGGGCGGGGACATGATGGATCTCTTCGCCGCGCACCACCCAGGCGCCGCGAACGCCCTGCTTGACTGCGACGACCTCGATCGTCTGGGCCAGTTCCCGGGCCGCGGCTTCGGGTTCCAGCCCGGTCATCATCCGCGCTTCCTCGGCGTTGGCGAAGAGGATGTCGAAGCCGTGTTCCTTGTGGCGCAGCAGGTGGTCCCGTGATCGGCCCACCGCGAAGGGGTCGGCGAGGTCGATGGCGAGCTTGGCGCCGGCGTCGCGGGCCACCTCGATCGCGTGTTCGATCGCATCGATCTGGTTCGGCGTGTCCCAGATGTAGCCGGTGGTGAAAAAGATCCTCGACCGTCTGATGTCGTCCTCGGGCACGTGCTCCGCGCGGTACTGGCGGCAGACGCCGAGGTGCGTGTTCATCGTGCGCTCACCGTCCGGTGTCACCAGTACGACGGACGTTCCGGTGACGCCGTCGATCCGGGCGAGCCGGTTCCGGACCCGGCTCGCCTCCAGCCCCCGCTCGAAGAGTCGACCGACGTCGTCGTCGGCGATGGCGGAGCTGTAGCTGGCTTCGACTCCGAGCAGGGAGGCGGCGCGCAGCACGTTGGCGCAGGAGCCGCCGGCTTCGATCTCGGGCTGCAGGACTTCGCCGCCGCGGTTCAGGACGTGGTCGAGAATCGCCTCCTGCTCCCCGGCCGAGACGAGCTTCATGATCCCCTTGTCGAGGCCCATTTCGTCCAGGTGCCGGTCTTCGACCCGCACCAGGAGATCGAGGATCGCGTTCTCGATCCCGGTGATCTCGAGGTCGGCGGCAGCAGTGCGCGGCGTTCTCGCCACCGCGGGTCAGGCGTCTCCCCAGCGGTCCTTCACGGCGGCGCGGTCGACTTCGCCTTTGTCGGTGCGGGGCAGCTTGCCGGTGAAGATCACATCGCGCGGGCGCTTGAACCGGGCGATGCTCGAACCGACGTGGTCGCGGACCGCTTCCTGGTCGAGGCCGGCTTCCGGAGCGGCCTCGACGATGGCGCGGATCGCCTCGCCCCACCGGTCGTCGCTGACCCCGAACACGCAGGCGGCATGGACGGCGTCGATCTCGAGGATCGCGGCTTCGACCTCCGCCGGATAGACGTTCTCGCCGCCGGGCTTGATCAGATCCTTCTCCGGCTTGCGGGCGACGTAGAACAGGTTGCCCTCCTCGTCGAAGCGACCGATGTCGCCGGTGTGATGCCATCCGCCGCGGAAGGTGTGGGCGGTCACGTCGGGCTGGCCGTCGTAGCCGAGGAACACGAGTGGTCCGCGCACCGTGATCTCGCCGTCCTCGCCGACCGGCACCTCGCGGTCGTCATCATCCACCAGGCGGACGCTGCACAGTTCGGCCGCCTTGCCGGCGCAGCCGAGCCGTTCCCGGGCGTTCTGGATCGTCACGAAGCCGCTCGTCTCGCACTGTCCGAAGCCGGCCCAGAAGGTGGCGTCGGTCTCTTGGTGGAGGCGCTCCATCGTGGCCGGTGCGTCGAGGCCGGTCACGTGCCGGAGGCTGGGCAGGCGGCTGCCGGCCTCGGCCGCCGCGTCGAGCAGGGTCGTGAGCACCGGCGGAAAGTCGCTGATCATCGTGATCTGGTGGCGGTCGATCAGTTCGACGGCCTGGGCGGGGTCGTACTTCGCGGTGATCACGTTGGCTCCGCCGGCGTGGAAGACGCTCAGCAGGTGGCCGAGCGCCGCGATGTGGAAGAGGGGCAGCGCGACCAGGTTGCGGTCCGAGCCGTCGAGGCCGAGCGACGCGATCTCCTGCAGGTTGGCCCAGACCAGGTTCGAGTGGCTGAGCAGCGCGCCGCGCGGGATCACGTCGACGGCGGCGGTCGCAATGACGGCGAATGGTTCGGCGGCGGAGACGTCGGGCCGCGGCAGGTCGTTTGCCGCGCCGGCGCCGGCGTAGAGCGAGTCCAGCGAAGCGTAGCCTTCCGCCGGATCGTCGCCGAACTGGAACCAGTGGGGGATCGCGTCATCGCCGGGGCCGCCAGGTACCGCGTCGAGGAAGTCGCTGCCTGCGACGAACGCCTGGGGCTTCGCCCGTTCGCGGACGAGCATCTCGATCTCCCCGGGCTGCAGCCGCCAGTTGATCGGGTAGACGACGATGCCCTGGCGGGCGCAGGCGAGATAGAGCTCGACGTAGGCCGCCGAGTTCTGGGCCAGTACCGCGACACGGTCGGACACGTCGAGCCCCAGGGCATCGAGCCCCGCCGCCAGCGCGTCGACTCGTTCGCGGAGTTCCGCGAAGCTCCGTTCCTCGCCATCCTCCGTGACCAGCGCCAGCCGGTCGCCGAACGCCGTCGCGTTGCGGACGAGAACGTCGTAGAGCGTAAAGTTCTGAACGCTGGACACGGTGGACGGGGCTTCTGCGAGGGCGAACCGGCGCGCACTTTATCAACGGCATCCGTCGCTACACTTCAACCATGCCCACACGACGATGGAATCCGATCGTCCTGTTCGCGCTCCTCCTGGCGCTGACGACGCCCGTCCACGCCTGGAACGACTTCGGCCACGAGGTCGTGGCCCGGATCGCCTGGCAGGAACTCGAACCGGAGGTCCGCGAACGCGTCCTCGCCCTGTTCCGGGAGGCTCCCCGCGACAGCCTGATGCACTGTCTCGACCTGAACCAGGAGCAGCGCCGGGGCTGCGGGCGTTTCGCCTACCGCCTTAACGACGCGGTGAACTCCGAGGACGGCGACCGCATCCTGTTCGAGCGCGCCGCCTACTGGCCCGACCTCGCGCGGCAACTCGAGAAGCACAACCGGCCCACCTGGCACTACATCGGCTGGACCTGGCGCCAGGGCGCCGACGGGACCGCCCACGACACGGATCTGCCGGTGCCCGAGCCGAATGCCGTGAGTCAGTTGATCGAACTTGCGCGGTCCGTTGCCGATACGTCCGGTCGGCCGGGCAGACGGGCCATCCACCTGGCCTGGATCTTTCACCTCGTCGGCGACGTCCATCAGCCGCTCCACGCCGCGTCGCGGGTCACCGATCGGCGGGACGAGCGCGAAGGCGACCGCGGTGGCAACGGCTTCGGTCTCGACGAGTGGAACCGGAATCTGCACGCCTTCTGGGACGGGGCCCTGGACGGCCGGTTCCGGGCCGAGCACCGGCGGCAGGCGCTTGCTCAGTTGACCTCCCGGGCCAACCGCCAACCGCCGCCCGAGCAGTTCTGGAGGGCCTTCGGCGAACTCCGCGACCGCGAGTACGAGGCCCGCAAGGACCGGGTCGCGGCCGAGGCTCGCGCGCGCCACCCGCTAGACGACGCGGTCCGGGCGAACCTCAAGTCCGGCGACTTCGAAGCCTGGGCACGGGAGTCCAACCAGATCGTCCGGAACACCCTCTATCCCCCCGACCTCATTCGCGGGGAAGCACCGTCCGGTGCCTACGCCGACCGGGCCTACGACATCTCCCTGCAGCGCGCCGCCCTCGCCGGCTACCGCCTGGCCGACCTCCTCACCAACCTCCTGGCGCCCTAGACGCGCGTTGCCCCGGCTGTTCGTTGCCCTCGACCTGCCTCCGGAGTTGAAGGCGGCCGTCCGAAGCCTGCAGTTCGGCCTTCGAAACGCCCGTTGGCTGGACGACGCCGGTCTGCATCTCACGCTGGCCTTCATCGGCGAGGTCGACGGCGCGGCCGTAGAGCGGGTGGAAGATGCTCTGGCCGAGGTCGAGGCCGACCCGATCCATGTCGAGCTTCACGGCCTCGGTTGCTTTCCCGGGCGCGGCGCCCCGCGAGTGCTCTGGACGGGCGCGGCGCCGAAGGCCGAGCTTGCAGACCTTGCCAGTGCCGTGACGCGGGGCCTGCGGCGAGCCGGCGTGGCGCTGAAGCGCCGGAGATTCACTCCCCACGTCAGCCTGGTTCGATTCCGCCGGCCGCCGCCGCGCGTTGACCTGGAGAGGTACCTGGCGACCCACTCCCTGTTCCGCAGCCCGGTCTGCGAAGTCGCGTCGTTCCAGCTGTACTCGAGCATGCTGCACCCGTCGGGGGCGCGGTACACGATCGAGGCGACCTACCCGCTGGAGCGAAACGAAGACGGAGCCAACTGAGCCGGCTCCGCGGTCTCCCTCGGAGCGCGCCGCTCTGGCGGGGAGATGCTCTGGCATGTGGGTTGCACCAGCCATTGTTCGCGATGAACGACCTGTTCACGATGAGCGAACAATGGGAGGAGACCCATGAAGAAGATTCTGATACCGATGTTCCTGATCCTCGCCCTGGCGGCCTGCGACGACTTCCGCAGCCCCGCCGGGGTGGGCGAGGGAGCGGAAGGGAGCGGACACAGCGAAAGTGGTGAAGGCGGAGGAGAGTTGGGCGAGTCCGGGAACCGTTACAACCCCGGAGACACAGCCTATGAAAGCCGCCAGGGCGTCGACCTCGTGATGTCTCACTACAGGCCTGGCGAAAGGTTCGAGGGGACGATCACGAACACGACCGGCCGGCCGATCTCCAACGTACGGGTGGAGATCCACCTGTCGAACGGAACGGAACTGGGCCCCACGCCGAACGTCACGCTGGCTGCCGGCGAGATGCTGGACGTCGAGCTCGACGCGGCGGGCCAGAGCTTCGCCTGGTGGTCGGTCCACGTCGAGATCGGCAGCAGCGGCTCCTAGTCGGCTGAAGGCAGCCGCTCCACGAAGCCCCGGATCGACTCGACGAGTTGATCCGGGGCGTCGTAGTGGACCATGTGGCCTGCCGCGGCGATCTCCTCGTGTTCGCCGTTCCGAAACAGGGCGACGCGACGGGCGACTTCGGCCGGTTCGGGGGTGGCGTGCTGTTCGTCGACGCCGCGGCGGCTGCTCCAGAACTCGTTCGCCAGACCGGCCGTGAGGATGAGTGTCGGGCAGGTGACCCAGCTCCAGCGTTCCTCGGAGGCTTCAGGCACGTTCGACATCCAGGTCGTGACCACCTGGGGATCCCACTTCCACTCCAGGCCTCCTGAGGCGAGAGGTCGAGTGCCCAGATCGACGAACTCGCGGGCGCGGTCCGGATCGAGGCGGGGGTGGACGCGCTTCAGCAGGTCCCAGGCGTGGTTCCTGGACGCGACCATCCGGTGTTTGCGCGGGTGGGTCAGCGCTTCGATCCCCATCCTGGCCCGCTTCTGCTTGACCTCTTCGGGGAAGCGGTTCAGCGCATAGGGCGGACCGAGACCCTCGATCAGCACGATGGCCCGTGGCAGCTCGGCGAAGATGCCGGCCCACTGGGCGACGACCTGGCCTCCGAGGCTGTGCCCGATGACGAGCGGCCGCTCGAGTTCACTGTCCAGGAAAACGGCGTGCAGGTCGGCAATGTGGTGGGCCATCGTGTAGATGCCGGGATGGGCGCTGTCCCCGTGGCCGCGGAGATCGTAGGCCACCACCCGGTGGTCCGCCGCGAGCGCCTCCGCCACGGGTGCGAGCGTCAGGGCGAAGTCCTGGATGCCGTGGGCGAGAAGGATTCCGGGCTGGTCCGGACGGCCCCACTCGTAGACCTCGAGCTCGGTGCCGCTCGCCTCGATGCGGCGCCGCGCCGGTGGGGCGGTCGCCGGTTCGACGCGAAGTGCGGTCGGGGCTGCGGCGGCGGTCATGGAGGAGCTACCAGCTGGAAGCCGCTTTCGGCCAGGGTTCGGTTGAGGGTCGCCAGCGGGCCGGCAAGCGTAGCGTCGAAACGATCCTGCTGCTCGGCGAGTTGGGCACTGAGCCGTTGCCAGACCGAGATCTGCTGGTCGGTCGGCCGGGCGTCCGCCTGTGCGACCGAGCGCGCGATGTAGGTGAGCCGCGCGTACAGCCGGCGCTCCCAGCGCAGGCTGTCCTGGCCGGTACCGGTGAGCCGCAGATCGAAGAAGGCCTCTTCGATCGTGCGGAGCTCTTCCCGGAGCGAGGCGGTCTGTGCGGCTGCCTCGGCGAAGTCGGCCTCGTCGCTTTCCCGGAGGCGATCCTCGAGTTTCCGCAGGTCGATGCGGAGCCGTTCCGCCCCGTTGATCACCCGGACCGCGGTTTCGATGCCGTCGCGGATCTCCGCCAGCAGGGCGTACGGGGTGGCCAGGTCGTCGGTGGAAGCGGATGAGTCCGGATCGAGCAGGAGGTCCATCTCGACCGCAGAGCTCGGCTCGACGAGGCCTTCCGCCTCGTCATCGGCCCCGGTCCCGTCCTCACGGAGGACGAGTTCGAGCCGGTAGCTCCCCGGGGCCGCGAGCATCGAGAAGCGGCCGCCGTCCGGAAGCGGCCGCCAGCCCTGTTCGGGCATTTCCCAGTCGGGCCGTTCGTCCGGCTTCGTCAGCAGCCGGACCTGGGTGGTGGGCTCGTGGCGGAGGTCCCAGTCCGTGCGGTGAAGGCCCGGTTCCGCCGGCAGATCGTCCAGGGCGCGGATCAGGTTGCCGCGGGCGTCGCGGATACGGATCGTCGCGCGCCTCTGACTCTCGGCGTCCACGTTGGAAGGCGTTTCGCCGGAGGCGGTTGCCGGAATCCAGTAGTGAAGCAGCGCGCCGTACGGCGGATTCGTGCCGGTCGCGGGCACGTCGGGTTGGGCCATCGGCGCGCCGCGGGTGCGGAAGCGGTAGGTGACGCGTGGTGGCAATAGCTCGGGGCCGTCGTTGGACAGGCCGCGGGTGATCGCGCGTAGCGGGGTCAGGTCGTCGAGGATCCAGATGCCGCGGCCGTAGGTGGCGACGACCAGGTCGTCGAAGTGCTCCTGAACCTCGATCCAGTGCACCGGGGCCGGAGGCAGGTTCGCCTCGCCGTCGCTGCGGCGGGAGAGACGCTGCCAACCGGCCCCGTCGTCGAAGGAGACCCAGAGGGCATTCTCGGTGCCCAGGAAGAGCAGCCCCGGTTGCTCCGGGTCCTCACGGATCGTGTGAACGTTCGCAAGCGGACCCCGCGGCAGTTCTGCGGCGAGGTCGGTCCAGGTCGCGCCGTAGTCGGTGGTGCGGAGGACATACGGCGTCGTGTCGCCCTCTTGGTGACGGTCGACGGCGACGTAAGCCGTGCCCCCGTCGACGTTTGAGGGATCGATGTTCCGGACCGTGCCGAGAGGCGGCAGGCCGGGAAGGCTCGCCGTCACGTTGGTCCAGGATGCGCCGTCGTCTTGGGTCAACTGGACCTGGCCGTCGTTCGTACCGGCCCAGATCAGCCCGGGCTCGAGCGGGCTCTCGGCGATCGCGAAGACGACCGGCGCGATCGTCGGGCCGGCGTCGTCTAGGGTCAGGCCGCCGGTGCGGCGCATCAGGGCGGGGTTGGCGGTCGTCAGATCGGGGGAGATGCGCTGCCAGCTCTGGCCGCGGTCGCGGCTCCTGTGGACGTACTGGCTGCCGGCGTAGACGGCCTCCGGATCGTGCGGCGAAGTGGCGAAGGGGGCGGTCCACTGGAAGCGGTACTCGAGCGCCGACGCCGGCGAACCCTCGATCGCCAGCGGCCAGACGCTGACGTCGCGGGCCTGGCCTGAGCGCAGGTCGTAGAGTTCGAGCTGGCCGTCGTAGCAGCCGGTCCAGACCAGGTCCGGGTCGGCGCGGTGGACCATCGAGAAACCGACCTCGCAGCCGCCGACGGAGTGCCACTCGCCGACCGGAATGCCCGCCGTGCGGCCGCCGTAGAGCACCCGGCTCGGTCCGCGCATCGAGGGCCCGTCCTGGCGGTTGCCGTAGACGTAGTAGGGCACCCGGTCGTCGGTCGACACGTGGTACATCTGCGCGATCGGCAGTTGTGGGCGGTACCATGAGCGGCCGCGGTCGTTCGTGATGCTGACGCCGCCGTCATGACCGACGATCCTGCGGCCCGGATCGACCGGATCGATCCAGATGTCGTGATGATCCCAGCCGGGTTGGTCGAAGCCCTCGGTTGCGACGGTGCGGCCGCCGTCGAGCGAGACCGACTGCCGGGTGGCAACGAACGTGATCTCGTCCGCGCGGTCGGGCGCGGCGGCCATTCGCGTGTAGTAGAGCGGCCGGGTGATCAGGCTGAGGTCGCGGCTCACCAGCCGCCACGAGTCGCCCCGGTCGTCGGAGCGCCAGAGGACGCCGGCGAAGGGATCGGAGGGAGCGAAGTCGCGGTTCGAACTCGTCTCGATCAGGGCGTAGACGCGGTCCGGATCGTCGGCCGACACGGCGAGTCCGATCTTGCCCAGTGGCGGCTCGGGCAGACCGGGGCTTTCGAGAGGCGCCCACGTGGCGCCGCCGTCCCTGGACCGGTAGAGGCCGCTGCCGGGGCCGCCGCTGGTGCGGCCGGAGGTTCTGATCTCGATCTGCCAGGCGGCGGCGTAGACCTGCCGCGGATTGTCCGGCGTGTACGCGAGATCGATGATGCCGGTGTCGGCGTCGACGAACAGGACGTGCTCCCAAGTGGCGCCGCCGTCGGTCGTGCGGAAGACGCCGCGACCTGCTTCGTCACGCTCCTGGGGCCCGTAGGCGTGGCCGAGTGCCGCGACCAGTGCGGTGTCGGGGTCTTCGGGATGGACGATGATCCGCCCGATGCGGCCGGTGCGGTCAAGGCCGAGGTGTTCGAAGCTGTCGCCGGCGTCGGTTGATCGATAGACGCCGTTGCCGATCGAGATGTTGCTGCGGATGAAGCTCTCGCCGGTCCCGACCCAGATCACGTTCGGATCGGACGGAGCGACCGCGATCGAGCCGATCGAGGCGGCTTCCTGCCGGTCGAAGATCGGCTCCCAGCCGACGCCGCCGTCGGTGCTGCGCCAGAGCCCGCCGGAGGCTGCGCCCGCGTAGTAGACGCCTCGACCGCCCGGAACCCCGGCCACGGCCGAGATCCGGTTGCCGATCGGTCCGATGTGGCGGAACGTGAACGCGTCGAGAAGCTGGGGCGGCGTCTCCGCGGCGGGTTGGGCGGCCGCGGCGTTGGCGCAGAGGAGGAGGGCGAGGATTGCTCTGTGACGGCGGAGGATCAAGGCGTACGGCTCGGGCTCGCCGCTTCGCGGCATCGCGCCGGATGCCGGCGGGGAACGCCGGCGCACCCAGTGGTTTAGGCGCACCCAGTTTTTCTAGTAGCCGACCTGCTTGTTGACGACGTTGCGGAGCGGCCTGCCGGTCGCGAAGCGCGTGATGTTGTCGCGCAGCAGCCTCGTCCGCCGCTCCTCCAGGCGATCGGAGATCGTCGCCAGGTGGGGCGTGATCGTCACGTTCGACATGGTCCACAGCGGGTGGTCGGACGGCAGCGGTTCGGGATCCGTGACGTCGAGTCCGGCGGCTCGGACCTTGCCGCTCTCAAGCGCCGCCACCAGGGCGTCCGTGTCGACGATCTTGCCGCGCGAGATGTTGATGAAGTAGACGTCCTGCTTCATCAGCTCGAACTGGCGCGCGCCGATCATGCCCTCCGTGGCCGGCGTGTGCGGCACGGAGGAAAAGACGACGTCGGCCCGGGGCAGCAGGTCGTCGAGTTCGTCCGGCTTGCCGACGTAGGCCACGTCGCGGTGGATTGGAATGTCCTTCGGATCGACGGCGAGCACGGTCATGCCGAAGGCCGCAGCCCGCTGTGCGATCTGGGTGCCGATGCCGCCAAGGCCGATCACGACGGCCGTCTTCCCGCGGAGCTCGATCATCGGCAGTTCTCGGTCCGTGTTCCAGCCCTCGGACATCTGGGCGTTGAACGCTTTCAGGTTGCGGGTGAAGTTGAGCAACAGGGCGAAGGCGTGGTCGGCGATCTCGGGCCCCTGAATGATCTTCGCGTTCGTCAGCACGATGTCGCTGTCGCGCAGGTCGGGGATCTCGAGGAAGCCCTCGACACCGGCGGAGTTGCTCTGGATCCAGCGCAGCTTGCTGTCGGCGACGAGGTAGTTCTCGATTCCGCGGTAGCCCGCGATCAGACCTTCGCACTCGCCGGGATCGACATCGTCGCCAGACAGAAAGCGGAGGCCGGCGTGCTCGTCCTTCAGGTCGGCCAGGGCGTCGGCGAAGAACTGGGGCATGCAGATCGTCTGGGCAAGGGCCGGCGTGGCGGCCACCAACGAACAGAGAACGAAGCTGAGCAGCAATCGTCCGCGAACCTGAGCGCGTGGATCGAACATCGGCGGTGTCTCCCCTGAGCAGTGAGTTCCGTCTCGACGAAACCTGTGTTGCGAAGGGGTGGATCGTAGCACCGGCCCGACGGTCGGAGGGGTGCTACGATCCCGCGCGCTCGAAGGCCCGGTTCAGCTTCGGAATCGCCCACTCGCATCAGACCAGAGGAGCCGGAAGCAAGATGACCACCGACCTACTCAAGGAGCGTGGCGACTCGCTCGAGGATGCCTTCTTTCGCAACATGGACCGCGAACTCATCGAGGGCTTGCGGGCGAAGAAGGAGCGCGAGGAGCAGCTCGATGAGTTGGCCGCGGCGTCGGGAATCGTGCACCGTGAGGTCCTCGGCGGTCTGCTCGACGCCGGAGTGCACGGCGAGGCGCTAGTGGCAGTGGGCCTCGTGCCGCTGATCGAAGTGGCGTGGTCCGACCATGCGATGGATGCGGGCGAGCGGGAGGCCATCCTGCAGGCCGCGCGCGAGGCGGGAGTGACCAGGGGATCGACCGCCGCCGGGCTGCTCTTCGCCTGGCTCGAGCGACGTCCAGGGGTGGAACTGCTGGAGGCCTGGAAGGGCTACGCCTCGGCGCTGGTCGCCGAACTCGACGAGGCGGACGCCGCAGCGGTACGCGACGACATCATGGGCCGCGCTCAGAAGGTCGCGGAAGCCGCGGGCGGCTTCCTCGGGCTGGGCAGCGTGTCCCGGGAAGAGCGGCGGATGCTGGCCGAGTTATCCGCCGCGCTCGGAGGCTGAGCCCCTACCAGCTCGCCTTGATCACGCCGGGGAGCTCGCCGCGGAGAGCGAGGTCCCGCAGGGCGATGCGCGACAGGCCGAACTTCCGGTAGTAGCCCCGCGGCCGTCCGGTGACGGCGCAGCGGTTGCGCACGCGAACCGGACTGGCGTCGCGCGGCAGCTTGTTCAGGAGAAGCTGCGCCTCGAAGCGCTGTTCGGGAGGAAGGCGCTCGTCCCTGACCAGGGCGCGCAACTCTTCCCTCCGTTTCCGGTACCTCTCGACGATCTTCTTGCGGCGCTCGTTCTTGGCGACCGATGCCTTGGTGGCCATATCTCCGTCTTTCCTCGCGTTGCGGATGCTCGCTCTCCTGCGGTGCGCACGCCGCCGGCATGGGCAGCGGGCGCATGAGGCGCGTACCCTAGCAGCTTTGTGCCCCGCGCGTCTCGGCCGGGGCGCGAACGGGCGGTTGGCAGCAGTGTGCAAAGGTTCTCCAAGGTTCGCTAAGGAAAGTCCCTTGACGCCGCGGGAGGCACTCGGACAACGTGTAGCGACCCCAGGACATCGGACGAGGAGGCACGGATCATGGGCAGAGCATCCAACTCGGGACGTTTCGAGGTAAGGCAAGGACGCCGGCCGTTCGGAAAAGGAACGGCCACGCTGCTCGCCCTCGGAGCGATGACGTTCGGATCTGCCGTACAGGGCTCCGACTGGCCGCAGTGGCGAGGGCCGAATCGCGACGGGCAGGCGGTTGGAGGCCAACTCCCTGCCGAGCTTCCCGCGGCCCTCGACCAGCTCTGGAAGGTTCCCGTCGGCGGTGGTCAGTCTTCGCCCATCGTGGTCGGTGACCGCGTGTTCATCCACGCGCGACAGGGCGAAGAGGAAGTCGTTCTCGCCCTTTCGGCTTCGACCGGGGAGGAGCTGTGGCGGCACAGCTACCCGGTTTCCTACGCGCCCAGGACCGCGGCCATCCAGTACGGCCCGGGTCCGAAGTCGACGATGCTGGCGGAAGGCG
>JAPOVF010000176.1 GCA_026708285.1 Acidobacteriota bacterium | reverse complement strand
CCGCTGAGGAACTCGTGGCAGCGGTTCGGGGTGGACAGTTCCGGCCATGCTTCCTCGGTGGACTGACCGGGTCGGGAAAGACCGAGGTCTACCTTCGGGCGGCCGAAGCGGCGGTGGAGGGGAACCGCTCCGTTATCGTTCTGGTTCCGGAGATCGCCCTGGTTCCGGCACTGGCGCGAACGCTCCGGCAGCGGTTCGGCGACCTGGTCGCCCTGTTGCACTCAAATCTCGGTACGTCGGAGAGGCGCCAGGAGTGGGAGCGGATCCGGAACGGCGCGTGTCGGGTCGTTGTCGGACCTCGCTCGGCCGTTTTCGCTCCCGTTCAGGAGCTGGGTCTGATCGTCGTCGACGAGGAGCAGGACGCGGCCTACAAACAGGACACGCGGCCCCGCTACAGCGGACGGGATCTGGCGCTGGTACGTGCCCGCTCGAGCTCGGCAGCGGCGGTGCTGGTTTCGGCCACGCCAAGTCTGGAGACGCGGCTGAACGTCGAGCGCGGTCGATATCGCCAGGTCCGGCTCACGACCAGGGTGGGATCCGGCTCGCTTCCCGAACCCATCCTGGTCGACCTCCGCGAGGAGGCCTCGGGCTCTCGCAGACCGGGAGACGTGACCTTCTCCGGTTGCCTGATCGACGAGATCACCCGCAGTCTGAGACGGCGGGAGCAGGTGATCCTGCTGCGAAACCGGCGAGGTTACTCTCCGCAGTTGCTGTGCCGGGCTTGCGGGGAGAACATGCCCTGCGAGGATTGCGGACTGCCCAAGAGCTTCCACCGCCGGGAATCAAGACTGATCTGCCACTACTGCGGCGCCCGTGAGGAAGCGCCGACGCTGTGTCCGGATTGCGGAGAAGACGCACTGCAGCCGATCGGCGCCGGTACGGAGAGGGTGGAGGAGGAAGTGCGGGCGCGGTTCCCGGGCACCGCAGTGGACGTCCTGGACCGGGATGCAACCCGCCGCGTCGGTGGCCCCGCCGCGGTTCTGGAGAGGTTCCGCAGTGGCAAGACACAGATCCTGATCGGCACACAGATGGTGTCCAAGGGCCACCACTTTCCCGATGTCGCGCTCGCAGCGGTGCTCGCGGCGGACTCCTACCTCGGGTTCCCGGATTTCCGGGCCGCCGAACGAGGCTATGCGCTTCTAACGCAACTCGCCGGCCGGGCCGGCCGAGGCGATCGGCCCGGGCGGTTCGTCATCCAGACGTACCATCCGGACCACTACGCGATCCAGGCCTTGCTGAAGGGAGACGACGAAGCCTTTGCCAGCCAGGAAATGCGCTTTCGCCGGATGTTCCACTACCCGCCGTTCACTCGCATGATCCAGATCGTTGTCCGGGACCGGGACCGCGAACGCGGCTGGCGGCGAATCACCGAGTTGGCGAAGGCCGCGCGGACGAACAGAGTGGCCGCGGGCGTACGTTTCTCAGGTCCGGCACCCGCGCCGCTCGAGCGCCTCAAGGGAAAGTGGCGTTTCCAACTCCTGATGCGCTCTGGAAGCGGCGCCGACGTCAGGCGGCTGGCCCGTGAGCTGGTGCCGGCGCCGTCCGCGGACGTGAGCGTCGACGTCGACCCGCAGGATCTCATGTGACGATGGCGGGGCAGGGCAACAGCCAGCGCGACCAGCCGGCGGAATGGATCGAGAAGCCCGTGCCCGAGACGACTGCAACGCTGCTTGCGGCAGGTTACGGGGTGCTTGCCGCGCCCCTCGCCCGCAGAGGGATCGAGACGGCCGCGGAGGCGGAGACGTTCCTCCGACCGCATCGCCGCGGCTTCCACGACCCCTTCCTGCTTCTGGGGATGGAGCAGGCCGTGGAACGTGTGGCGGCGGTATGCGGAGAGGGAGGCACCGTGGCCGTGGTGGGGGACTACGACGTCGACGGAGTGGCCGCCTGCGCGATGCTCACCGCGGTGCTGCGCGCCCTGGGCGCCGAAGTCGTTCCGATCCTTCCGAACCGCCTGACGGAGGGCTACGGCTTTCAGGTCGCTCAGGTCGCGAAGGCACGGCTCGCGGGTGCCTCCCTGATCGTCACGGTGGACTGCGGCACCACCTCGAACGAGGCGGTGCAGGAGGCGATCGGGAGCGGAATGGACGTCGTCGTGACCGATCATCACGTCGCCGGAAGCGACTTTCCGGCGGGTGCAATCCAGGTCAATCCGCACCAGGACGGCTGCAGCTACCCATTCCGCCACCTCTGCGGCGCTGGTCTGGCCTTCAAGCTGGCGCAGGCCGTGCTGCGGCGGAGCGGCCGTGAGGTGCCGCTGGCCTCTCTGCTGCGGGTCGCGTGTTTGGGAACGATCGCGGACGTGGTGCCCCTGGTGGGCGAAAACCGCGTCATCGCCGCGCTCGGCCTGCAGGCATTGGCGAAGTCCCGGTCGCCAGGGCTGCGTGCATTGATGCGGGTCGCCCGGATCGAAGGCCCGGTGTCGTCGACGGAAGTCGCGTTTCGTCTGGGACCGAGGCTGAACGCGGCCGGACGGCTGGCCAGTGCCGACCTGGCGCTCCGCCTGCTCCTGACGCAGGACATTGACCAGGCGGACCACCTGGCAGGGGAACTCGACTCTCTGAACCGCCAGCGGCAGGCGGAAGAACGGCGCGTGGTGGAGGAGGCCGGCGAGGCGTTCTCGACCGAGGGACCGAGCCCCGGACTGCTCATGGCCTGGAGTGAGAACTGGCATCGGGGAGTGGTCGGTATCGCCGCCGGGCGCCTCGCCCGCGAGTTCCATCGTCCCGTCGTCCTGCTGGGTGTCGAAGCGGAGACGGGCACGGGCTCGGGTCGGAGCATTCCCGGCGTCGATCTGCACTCCTTCATGAGCGGTTTTCGGGCGCGGATGGTGCGGTTCGGGGGGCATCCCCAGGCCATCGGCCTGTCGGTCGACATGAGCGAACTGCCGGCTCTCAAGGCCGAGATGGTGAGGGCGGCGGCCTGGCCACCCGAACTGCTGGTCCGGCGCCGTGAATACGAGCTGGATCTCTGTCCGGAGCAGGTCGGGCCGGGGCTGTTCCGCGAGCTCGCGCGGTTGGAGCCGCACGGCGAGGGGAATCGCCGGCCGTTGATCCGGCTCCGGCCGCTCGAGCGCAGCGGTCGGGTTCGGGGGTTCGGCACGAACCACGTCAAGCTGCGGGTCAGGGAGGCGGGTAGGGGGAATCTGAGAGCGAGGCGGACCGTGCACTTGCTCGGCTGGGGTTGGCGCGACCGGTTGGCCCACCTGGATGGGCTGTTCGAAGTGCTCGGTGCGTTGGAATGGGACGCCTACGCTGGGGGTCCCGTGATCAGGATCGAGGACGCCAGGCGTCTTGGGGGGAACGGAACCGGCACGGCCAAGTAGACTCCCTGCGTGAGCACTGAGACGCCCTCCGAGCCCGACGTGGCGCCGGGTCAGGAGTCCGTCTACCGCCCGGGCGACCGGAGGGACGTGCAGTTCGGGCAGCGTCGGCAACGCCGCACGCGGGTTCTGAGGACGTTTCTGCTCACCCTCCTGATTGCCGGCGTCGCCGGTCTCGCCACGATCTTCCTGAGCGAACGGCAGGAGCGCGTTCCACTGGTTGTCGAGGCAGAAGGCGAGGAGGAGGCGGGTGCGAGCGAGGTCGCGGTGGAAGACCCGGAGACGGTCCAGCTCAGCGCGGAGCAGTTCGAATCGACGCTCGAGCGTGAAGGCGTGGAGGTCTTCCGGATTCGGGGCGCCCGGACGAGTTCCGACGATCAGGGCAATGTGGTGCTGAAGGAGGTAGCCGTCGACTATCCCCGTGGCGACGACCACTACCGCCTGCACGCGGATGGAGCGACGTACAACGAGGTCACGAACGCAACGCATCTGGAGGGTGACGTGTCGCTTGAGGGAACGGACGGCCTCGGCGTAGCGACGGACTGGATGGACCTTGCTGAGGGCGGCATGGTCCTTACGGGTGCGGACGGCAGCCGGATCACGTTCGAAGGCCTCACCGCCGTTGGCGACGGCTTGCGGATCGATTTCCGTCAGGAGGTGGCGAACTTCAGGGGCGGGGCGACGGTGACGGGAACCGCGGCGACCGGCGAGACCGACGAGGCGCCGCGGCCGGTGTTCCTGAGCGCAGAGACGCTGGAGTATCGGTGGCGTGAAGGGCGCATGAGGGCGGCCGGCGACGCGGTGATGGAGTTCGGCGATTCGGAGGAGCCGCTGAGACTGGCGGCTCCTTCCCTGGAGTACGGGTGGGAGGAGGGCATCCTGACCGCCAGGGGCGGAACGACGACGCGGGTCGGCGACCTGCACCTTGTCGCCCGCTCCCTGAAGCTCGGCATGGACGGGGAGTCCGGAGATGCGTTGGCGGCGCTGGAGGCCCGTGGCGACATCGTGCTGCAGGCGCCGGCTGGGAATGGCGGACCAGCGAGGGCGGACGGCGACTTGAACGTTCAGAGTTCGATGCTGGTTCTGATCGGCGACGCTCTGGATGTGGGCTTCGACTCCGCTGAGCGCCCAAGCCGGCTCCTGTTGAGCGGCTCGAACCGTGGAGGTCCGGGCGTGCTGCGCATGGACTACGGGGATGGCTCCAGGCGGCGCCTTCGCGCCCAGGTCCTTGCCTTCACGTTTGTCGACGGGGTACCAGCGGAGTTCAACTCGAGGGGGAGGGTCGTGCTCGACGAGCACATTCCGGGGCGAAGCCAACCGCTACGGCGGGCCTCGAGCGGCGTCGCCAGCGGCCGCTTCGACAGCGATGGCGTTCTGACCGGGCTGGAGCTCGAAGGCAACGTGGAACTGACGGATACCAGCCGGGAACCTGTCCGTGCGCTCGCGGAACGGGCCGTAATCGATCCCTCGACCGGGCGAGTCGAGTTCTCCGGGCAACCGGGGAAGCTGCTGCTGACCGAGGGAAAGCTCGAGGCGCCGCACGTGGTGTTCGATCAGGCCGCGGCCTGCTCTGAGGCGAGTGGGGGCGTCACGATCACGCTTCGTGGGACCGACGAAGACGGAAGAGGCGCGTTGCCGCTGGCCGGCGGGGATCCGGCCGACGGTCCGTCTACGATCAAGTCGAAGGAAACCGTGCTCTGTGAGGAGGACGACAGCCTGTTTCGCGGGGAGGTCGAGGCGTTCGTCGGTGAGTACCACGTGGTCGCCGCACAGCTCCGCATCAGTGGGGACCGCAAACGTCTCCTGGCGAGCGGCGGCGTCCAGACGCGTTGGCACGCGGCACCGGCGGTCGTGCCAGCAAGGGTCGACAGTCGGGAGGTCGACGTCGACGGCGAGGAGTGGCGTGTGGCCTCGGAGCGGTTGAGTTTCTCGGAGGACGACGGCGAGTTGCGCTACAGCGGCAGCGTGTCGGCAGCCATGGGAGATCAGCGTCTGGGCTGCGACGAGTTGACGGTGGAGACAGCGGCCGTGGACGGCGACTCGGAGAAGGTCGAGACGCGCGCGTTGTACTGCCTGGGCGACGCTCGACTCGAGGATGTCGTCCAGGATCTCTACGCGGGCGCGGACCGGGTCGTCTATGTTCTGGCGGATCGAATCATCCGGCTCAGCGGCGGCATCGTCGTTCGCAAAGGAGAGGATCGGCTGGGAGGAACGCGCCTGATCTACTGGCTAGACGATGGCCGCTACGAGATGGGGCCGTCCGGCAGTACGGCTGCCGGAGCCGGCGACCCGTGACGGAACGGCCGGCTTCCAGCCATCGTATCCGTACGGAGGATGTGCGGAAGGTCTATCGGGGACGGCCAGTCGTCCAGGATGTGTCGATCGAGGTTGGCCAGGGCGAAGTCGTCGGTCTACTGGGTCCGAACGGCGCCGGCAAGACGACGACCTTCTACATGGTCGTCGGCCTGACCCGACCGGATGGCGGCCGCGTGTTCTTCGACGACGTGGACATCACCGATCTTCCCATGTATCTGCGCGCGCAGCAGGGGATCAGCTATCTGCCTCAGGAACCGTCGGTGTTTCGGCGACTTTCCGTCGAGGGCAACCTGCGAGCGGTGTTCGAGACCATCGGGCTGGGCCGCGCCGAACAGCGCCGCCGGATCAACCAGTTGATCGGAGATTTCGACCTTGTAGCCGTCCGGCGCTCCAGGGGGAACCAGCTTTCCGGGGGCGAACGGCGGCGGCTCGAGATCGCCCGCGCACTTGCGACCAGTCCCAGCTTCATCCTCCTCGATGAACCGTTCGCCGGCATTGATCCGATCGCAGTACTGGATATCCAGGCGATCATCAGGCAGCTTCGTGACCTGGGCATCGGTGTCTTGATCACGGATCACAACGTGCGAGAGACGCTCAAGATCACCGACCGCGCGTACATCATCAACGACGGCAGGATTCTTCGTACGGGGACGCCGGCGGAGCTTTCGGCCGATCCGACGGTCCGCAAGATCTACCTCGGCGCCGAGTTCACCCTCTAGCGCCAGGTGATAGCGTCACCTTGGCATTGGTCTTGCTGAGGGTCCGTCGACGCACGGCCACACGCCAGACGCGGTGGCGGCGTACGACGGTCTCGGGCTGGGACAGACCGGCCCCGGGGAACCACTGCCGTTCGAACACGATCATGGTGCTGCAACAGAGGCTCTCACTCAAGCTGGCTCAACGGCTGGTCATGACGC
>JAPOVF010000255.1 GCA_026708285.1 Acidobacteriota bacterium | reverse complement strand
CGGGCGGCGTAGTCGTCGAGGATGTCGACGATGCGGTCGAGGCCGAACTCATCGGCCCAGAACATCGGGCCGCCGCGGTAGACGGGCCAGCCGTAGCCGTTGATCCAGATGACGTCGATGTCGCTGGCGCGCAGCGCGATGCCCTCCTCGAGGATCTTTGCTCCCTCGTTGACGGAGGAGAGCAGGCAGCGGTTCAGGATCTCCTCATCGCCGATCTCGCGCTGCTCGATCCCCAGCCGGCCGGCGAGGTTGCGAGCGAGGTCCATGACCTCCGGGTCCGGCGCGGCGGCTCGTGTCGCCTGGTCGTACACGTAGTAGCCGCGGCCCGTCTTCTGGCCGCGGCGGTCGCGCTCGCAGAGCATCTCGCGCAAGGTGCTGGAGGAGGATGTCTCCGCGTTCCAGCCGACGTCCAGGCCCGCGAGGTCGCTCATCCGGAACGGGCCCATCGGCATGCCGAAGTCGTAGAGCACCCGGTCGATGTCCCAGGGCAGCGCGCCCTCGAGGACCAGACGATCGGCCTGCAGGCGACGCTGGAACAGCATGCGGTTGCCGACGAAGCCGTGGCAGACGCCGACCAGGGCCGGCACCTTGCCGATGGCGCGGGAGATCGACATCGCCGTGGCGACCGCGTCGGCCGCGGACTTCTCGCCCCGCACGACCTCGACCAGCTTCATGATGTTCGCCGGGCTGAAGAAGTGCATGCCGACGACGTCCTCCGGCCGGCCGGTGACGCCGCCGATCTCGTTGACGTCCAGGTAGGAAGTGTTCGTGGCCAGCAGCGCGCCGGATCTTATGATCCGGTCGAGCTGGGCGAAGACACGCTTCTTCAGTTCCATGTCCTCGAACACGGCCTCGATCACGAGGTCGCACTCGGCGAGCGCACCCTGGTCCGTACCGCCCGCGAGAAGGCCCATGCGCTCCTCGACCTGTTGCTCGGTGAACCGTCCTCGCGCAGCGCTGCGCTCGTAGTTGCCCCGCACCGTGGCCAGACCACGGTCGAGCGCGCCCCGATTCTGCTCGACGATCGAGACCGGGAAGCCGGCGTTGGCGAAGGCCATCGAGATACCGCCGCCCATCGTGCCGGCGCCGAGCACTCCGACGCGGCGGATGTCGCGGACCGGTGTGTCCGGCGGGATGTCCGGGATCTTGCGCGCGGCACGCTCGGCGAAGAAGTAGTAGCGCTGGGCCCGTGACTGCGGGTCGGCATGGAGCGTCCGCGACAGCGCCGCCTCGCGCTTGAGTCCCTCGTCGAATGGCAGTGCGGCCGCTGCCTCGACGCACTGAATGCAGACTTCGGGGGCGTTGAAGCCCCGGGTTCGGCGCGCGATCCGGCGCCGGAAATCGCTGAAGATCGTCGGGTTCTCCCGGACGGCGTCGCGGTGACTCTCGATGTCTCTCACCCGGGGCAGGCCCCGTCCCTCCGCAACGGCGCGCAGGGCGAAGCGGAACGCGGCGGCGACGAGGCCGTCTTCCCCCTCTCTGCCCGCTACTGCGTCGATCAGTCCCAGGTCAAGGGCCTCGGCGGCGGTGATGTGCTCGCCGCTGGTGATCATCTCGAGTGCCCGCGGCACGCCGACGAGGCGGGGCAGACGCTGTGTGCCGCCGCCGCCCGGCAGGATGCCGAGCTTGACTTCAGGCAGGCCCAGGCGCGCGTTCCGGTCGGCGACCCGGAAGTGGCACGCCATCGCCATCTCGAGACCGCCGCCCAGCGCGGTGCCGTGAATCGCCGCGACGAACGGCTTGGGCGACTTCTCGATCATCCGCCGGACCTCGTTCGTGTCCGGAGGGAGCCGCGGCTTGCCGAATTCACGGATGTCTGCACCGGCGATGAAGGTCCTGCCCCGGCAGACGAGGACGGCCGCCTGCATCTCGGAGTCCGCCGCGACGGCTGGTACGGCCGCGGCAAGGCCCTCGCGTACGTGCTGGCTCAGCGCGTTGACCGGCGGGTTGTCGATCCAGATCGCGCCGATGACTCCAACTCCCGGCTCCTCGTGGCGTTCTACGGCGACGGACTGGCTGAGCTGCATGGCGGTGGTCTCCCCTGGAATTGGCGCCGGGAGGATACCGGGCCGTTCGTATACTGGTGATTCCGTCGACCGGGAGGTTGAGATGATGCCGAGAAATGACTTCGCCCGTGCTCTGATGCCGACGTTCCTGATCCTGCTTCTGGTCGCAACGACGTCGGGAGCGGAGGAGTGGTCCGTTCCACGGACCGCCGACGGCCACCCCGACCTCCAGGGCATCTGGGCGAACAACAGCGCCACGCCGCTGGAGCGGCCGAAGGCCTTCGGCGAGAAGGCGACCCTGACCGACGAGGAACTCGCCGATCTCAAGCGCCGGCTCGACGAGATCAGGGAAGGGTCCCAGGCCGGCGATCTGCTCGGCGACTACCTGATCCAGCGGGTCCTCGAGGACCCGGAATTCCGCGGCTTCGACCAGGTCACTGGCAACTACAACTCCTTCTGGCTCGTCGACCGGGAACTGAACAACCGCACGTCACTCGTGGTCGACCCGCCGGACGGCCGGATTCCGGCCCTAACCGAGCAGGCGATGGAGCGCATGCGGGCGGCGGTGGCCTACGGCGACGAGGTTCCGGACGGCCCGGAGGACATGACCCTCGGCGTGCGCTGCATCACTTTCGGCGTGCCGAACACCCTGGCCGGATACAACAGCTACTTCCAGTTCTTCCAGACCGCGGACCATGTCGCGATCCTGCAGGAGCTGATCCACGACGTGCGGATCATCCCGCTCAAGGCCCCGGCAGCTCTTCCCGAGGACCTGCGGCTCTGGCACGGCAACTCGCGCGGCTGGTTCGAGGGCGACTCGCTGGTGGTCGAGACGAAGAACTACTCCGCCGCCGGCGGAGCCAGCGGCAGGGCGACGGACGGTCTGAAGGTGGTCGAGCGCTTCACGCGCACCGGCCCGGACACGATCGAGTGGGAGATCACATACGAGGATCAAACGACCTGGGTCCGCCCCTGGACGATGATGATCGATCTCGCCCGCACGGAGGACCCGATCTTCGAGTACGCCTGCCACGAGGGGAACTACGGCCTGACCAACATCCTCTCCGGCGCCCGGGCCCAGGAGAGGGAAGCGGCGGCGACGGGCGGCCAGTAGGGGCCAAGGCCCGAGCCTGCCGCCGGGTGCCGGCAACTGCTATTCGATCGCCCCGAGGGGTACCGCACTCCGCAGCTTGAGTCCCCTCCGGGTCACTCGAACCTCCGGCACGATGGCGGTGCCCGGTGGTTGGTTGCTGTAGTAGGTGAGGACATACTGGTGACGCAGATCGTCCTGGATCCGACGGAACACGGTCGCGAGCTGTTCCGGCCAGGGCACGCTTCCGGTTGAACGTCCGACCGGCAAAAGGCGCCCACCGGTCTGCTCGCTGATCCGCAGGAGACGCTGCCGGGCCCTCCGATGTTCTCGTAGCCTGGCGGTAGTGGAGTAGGACCTGTTTCGTGATCTGTCTGATCTGCTGACGAGGACCCAGGCTTGCAGCGGCTCCAGTTGGATGAAGTAGACCGGCACACCGAGACGCTTCGCGAAGTCGGCGGCCTGATTCGGTTCGGACCGGCTGTGTTCGTCGAGACCGTCCGAAATCACGACGAGCGCGCGGCGCCCAGGCTCGTCGCGGTACTGCAACAGGGAGAAGAGGATCGCATCGTTGAGCGCCGTACCGCCCTTCGGATCGAGGTAGTGCAATCGGCTGGTGAGGAGCTCCTTGTGCCCGCTCGGAGGCTGTAGCACGGCTACAGCGTCGTTGAAGTGAACGAGAAAGGCGCGATCGCTTGTCGCCAGAGCGGCTTCAAGGAAGCTGGCGGAGACCTCGATCAGACTCCCCCGGATGAGCCGTGTGCTGCTTGAGGAGTCGATTGCGAGCCCGAGGACGAGCGGGACATCGCCGGACTGGTGAAGACCTTCCACCGGGCGCCGCTCGCCCTTCTCGCGGACCTGGAAGTCCTCGGGCCGCAGATTGCTCGCCGGGTTTCCGTTGCGGTCGGTCACGAGCACCTGAAGCTGAACCAGTTGAACATCGATCTCCCCCCGATGTTCGGCGCCCTGCAGGAGCTCCGCGTCCTCCCACTCGCGGCCGTCGGCGAGCCTCGCCACGACGCGGACGAAGCCGTCCGCGGGCACCCACTCCATCAGGCTCTCGACGGCGATCGTGCGCGGCGCGCCGGTAGCCGTTTCCTCGCCGAAGCTGCGCAGGGCTTCGACCAGGCGTTCGCCGCGGTAGAACTCGACCCGTTCCAGAGTCGCGGATCGCGGCACCGATACGGCGGCTTCGACCCGGGCCGTCGCGTACTCGCTCGCCTGCTCGCGGCGGATCTCCAGGATGCGCACGGCAAAGGGCACGTCGAGCCGGTTGAGGACGATCCGGTCGCTGCCCAGGTGGTTCCCCTGTTCGTCGAAGCCTCGAACTTCGAGTGCCTGCTCGCGGGGCGGATCGGCGAGTTCGATGTGCGTCGTGAAGGGCTTCTCCGTGACTCGCTGTACGCGGTCGCCGTCCAGGGAGAACTCGACTGCGGTGATCAACGGATGGATGATCAGAGTCTGGACTTCCACCCGACCGCTGAGCCGTTCGCGGTGCTCGCGGTCGGGTGGAATGATGCGGATGGCATCCTGGGCAGAGAGCGCCGGAGCCAGCGCAAGCATGGCCGCTGCCGCGACGCCGACCGGGAATGGAGGTAAGGCCCTCACCTGCTTGCCTTCTTCGGGCTACTCGATCCCTGCGAGCGGCACCGCGCTCCGCAGCGTGAGGCCCCGGCGGGTGATTCGGACCCCGGGGACCGACGCGGAGTCCGACGATGCGTCGCTGTACCAGGTCAGGACATGCTGGTGGCGCAGGTCCTCCTCGATCCGGTCGAAGGCCGCCCGGAGTTCCGCGGTCCAGGCAGCCGTGTCGGGCGAGAGTTCGATCGTGAACAGCCGTCCGCCGGTTCTCCGGCTGATCCGCCGGAGCCGCGGCCGGGCGATGCCGATGGCGGCGAGGCTTCCGTCCTCGAACCGTAGCCCGCTTGGATCGAGTTGAATGAAGTAGATCGGCAAGCCGAGGCGCTCGGCGAACTCGGTGGCCTGTTCCCGGCGGGAGCGGCTGTGCTCGTCTATGCCGTCGGTGATCACGACCAGGGCGCGACGCCCCGGCTCGCTCCGGTACTGCAGGAGGGAGAACAGGAGGCCGTCGTTCAGTGCCGTGCCTCCGAACGGAATCAGACGATCCAGCCGCGCGGAAAGCAGCGACTTGTCCCCGGTCAGCGGTTGCAGCAGGCGCACCATGGCGTCGAAGTCGACGAGGAAGGCACGGTCGTCGGAGGCCAGGGTACGGTCGAGGAACTGGCCGGCGACGTACCTGAGTTCCAGCCAGATCGGTTCCATGCTCGTCGAGGAGTCGATCGCGAGACCCAGAACGAGCGGCACGTCCCGAGACGTGTGCAGTTCCTCGGCGCGGCGCCGCTTGCCGTTCTCCCGGATCTCGAAATCTCCGGCCGCCAGACCGCTGACCGGATTGCCGTCGCGGTCGGTGACGAGCACCTGGAACTGGACGAGTCGGATGTCGATCTCGCTCTGGTACTGGGAACCCTCGACGAGCGCGGCGTCCTCCAGCGAGCGACCGTCGGCGAGCGTCGCCGAGACGCGGACGAAGTCGCTGGCTTCGACCCCCGGGATCAGCGCGGCCGCCGGGATTGTGCGCGCGGTTCCGGGTTCGGCCGTGCCGCCGAAGTCGTTTACGGTCGCGACCAGGTCCTCGCCGCGGTAGAAGTCGACCCGCTCGAGCGTCGAGGACCGGGGTACCGAAACCCTGGCCTCGACGCGCACGGCTTCGGTTCCGTCTGCCGCCGCGCCGGAGAGGTCCGCGATGCGGACGGCGAAGGGCGCGTCGAGCCGGTTGAGCACGATCAGGTCGGCGCCCGCGTACGCGCCCCGGAAACCGTAGGCCCGGACCTCCAGCGTCTGCTCGCGCGGCGGGCGGGCGAGTTCGAGATGGGTGTTGAACGGGTGCTTGCGGACCCGCCCGATGTGGCGGCCGTCCAGGAAGAAGTCGACGGCGCTGACGACCGGGTCGATAGCCAGGGTCTGTATCTCGACCCTGCCGCTGAGCAACTCCCGGTAGCGGCGTTCCGGCGGCACGATGCGAATCACGGCCTGTCGGTCGTGACGGTGAACGTCGCCGACGGCCGGAGGCCCTGGTGGCGGTTCGCCGCCGGCGTACCCGTACACCGTGCGGACCCTGAGACTGGAGTACCGGGCATTCTGAATGTCCGTCATCCGCAGCAGTTGGTCGTCGCTCCGGTAGAAGGTCTCGACCACCAGCCAGCCGGCGACGAACAGCTCGGTCCGGAATGTACCGTCGGCCAGCAGCATCTGACTCTGGTTGCCCGCCGGATCGGTGTGCAGTCGCCCGTCGAGGTTGAAGGCGGTTTCCTCGTTGCTGGAGTTTCTGAGCAGCAACCGCTCGCCGTCAGCGCGAATCTCCACCGCGCTCAGGCGGTCCGCCGCACTGGTCGCCAGTTCCACCATGATGTGCGGGATGACCTTCCGGCTGCGCCACATGCTCTCGTTCTTGAGGACCGCATCCTCGCTGAGCGCGTCGTTGCGTATCCACGGCCCCAGGA
>JAPOVF010000366.1 GCA_026708285.1 Acidobacteriota bacterium | reverse complement strand
GGATCGCGCGCAGGAAGACCTGGCCGAGCGGCTCGACGGCCTCGGCGGCCCACAGTAGCGTCGGCGAACCCGTCGCCGACGCGGCGATGCCGAGCCCCAGGCCGAGCGCCAGCCCGACGAGAATGGCGCGGGTGTTCACGGAGCGCGTCGATCGGCCCGGACGGCCGGTCTACGCCCAGAGACCCCGAATCACCTCGCCCTTCACCAGCTCTCTCGGCTGGTCCAGGTGATTCAGGATCTCCATCGCCGGATCGATCCCCAGCGTGTGGTACACGGTGGCCAGCAGGTCGTTCGGGTGGACCGGCTTCTCGCGAGGGGCGGAGCCGGTCTCGTCGGACTCGCCGTAGAGCTGGCCGCGGGAGACGCCGGCGCCGGCGACCATGGCCGTGTAGCAGTAGGGCCAGTGGTCGCGGCCGTCCGGGGAGTTGCTGTTGCCGGAGGTGCTGACGCCGAGGCGCGGTGAGCGACCGAACTCGCCGACGGCGACGACGAGGGTCTCGTCGAGGAGGCCGCGGTCGTCCATGTCGGAGAGGAGGGCCGACAGCGCCCGGTCGAGGACGGGGCAGTGCAGGTTCTTGAGCGGCCCGAAGTTGGCGGCGTGCGTGTCCCAGGAGTCGACTTCGGGGTTGCCGTTCGCCACCGCGGGCCAGTTGAGCTGAACGAACCGGGTGCCGGCTTCGATCAGCCGCCGGGCCATCAGCGCGCCCTGGCCGAAGGTGTTCTTGCCGTAGCGCTCGCGCATCTCGTCGCTCTCGTTCGAGAGGTCGAACGCCTGACGCGCCTTGCCGGAGAGGACGAGGTCGTAGGCCTTCTCGTAGTACTCGTCGAGCGCGGAGTCGGCGACCGCCTTCTCGAGCTCGGGCAGCGAGGCGTTCAGGCCCTTGCGGAGCTCGAATCGGCCGGCGAGGCGCTCGGGGGAGGTCTCTTCGCGCAGTTCCAGGTCGCTGAGTTCGATCGGCTGGTTCGGGTCCTGGTAGAGGCGGTAGGGGTCGTAGGCCTTGCCGAGGAAGCCGGCGGCGCCGCCCTTGCCGATGACGTTCGACTCCTGGAGCGGCCGCGGCATCTCGACGAAGGGAAGCATTGCGTCGTCGAGCGGCTTGAGCCTGGAGACGTGGGAGCCGGCCGTCGGGAAGTCGGCCGGGGTCGGCGGTTCGAGCTGGCCGGAGGGCGAGACGCGGTCCGGCGGGTAGCCGGTCAGCATCTGGTAGATCGCGGCGGTGTGGTTGAAGAGCCCCTTCGGCGTGTAGCTCATCGAGCGGATCAGGGTGCACTTGTCGACATGCTCGGCCAGCAGCGGCATCGTCTCGGAGAGCCGGATGCCCGGGATCTTCGTGTCGATCGCGCCGAACTCGCCGCGAATGTTGGACGGCGCGTCGGGCTTCGGATCCCAGATGTCGATGTGGCTGGGACCGCCCTGGAGGAAGAGCAGGATGACGGACTTGGCGCTGCCGAAGCCCTTGCCGCCCGCGAGCGCGTCGGCGGCGACGGTCGCCGCGTGTGCGTCCCGGAGCGCCAGGGTCTGGCTGAGCGAGATGCCGAAGATGCCGAGCGAGCCGACGCGGAGGAACTCGCGCCGGGTCGGGCCGTCGCAGGTGTGGCCGGACTGTCCTGGGATGACGAGCATGGTCGGTTGCTCCTACGAGTTGAAGAGGAAGGCGTTCGAGTTGAGGAGCGCCCACATCAGGTCCTGGGCCGCCGCGGTGCGGCTGGCCGAGGACTCGAAGTGGCCCTCGGCGAGTTCGGCTTCGTCGCCGGTCGGCAGACGGCCGATGGCGGCGAGGTAGAGCTCGGCGATCAGCTCCTCGTTGTCCAGGCCTCCGAGGACGAGGTTCGCCACCCGCCCCTCGGGGTCGGCGATCGCGTCGGCGATGACGGAGCCGTTCAGCAGGCTGAGCGCCTGCGGCAGGCTCATCTCCGTCTTCCGCTCGCACTCGCAAGCGGTCTCGCGGTCCGGCTTGCCGAACAGATCGAGGAAGCCCTCGATGCCCATGCTCGCCGTCATCACGTGCGGGTCCGGAAGCGCCGTGGCGTCGAAATCCTCGGGAAGGGTGTCGATCTCGAACCGGGAGTCGGTGGCGCGGGCGACGGCGTCCGCCAGTTGCTCGGCGCTGAGGCGCCGCGGTTCGTGGCGGGAGAAGTTGATCCGGTCGTCCTGGTTCCACTCGTTCGTCTGGAAGGACGACTGGTAGGCCCGGGAGGTGGCGATCGTCCGCATCAGGTGGCGGAGGTCGAAGTCGTTCTCGATCAGGTCGGCGGTCAGCGCGTTCAGGAGGGCCGCGTTGACCGGCTGGTTCGAGGCGCGGATGTCGTCGACCGGGTCGATGATCCCGCGGCCCATGAAGTAGCTCCAGACGCGGTTCGCGATCGCCGGGGCGAAGTAGGGGTTGTTCGGCGACGTGAGCCAGTCGGCGAGCGCCGCCCTGCGCCCGGAGCCGTTGCCGGGTTCCGGCGCGCCCTCGACCGGCACCAGGTACTTGGGCGGCACGACCGCGTTCGTCTTCGGGTGCAACTGTTCGTTGTCCCGGCGCTTGTCGAAGACGATCTCCTCGCCGGTTCGGAAGCCCGGACGCACACCCAGGCCGGCAAAGAAGGCTGTCATCTCGAAGTACTGGTTCTGGGTCCAGCGCTCGAACGGGTGGTCGTGACACTGGGCGCAGACCATCCGCACCCCCATGAAGAGCTGGGTGGTCGTCTCCATCGCCTCCTTCGGATCGCGGGCGGCGCGGAAGTAGCTGGCGGCCGGCTGATCGAGGGTGCTGCCGGAGGCCGTGACCAGTTCGTGGACGAGTTCGTCGTAGGGCCGGTTCTCCTCGATCGCCTCGCGCAGCCAGCCGCGGAAGGTCAGCATTCCCTTGTAGCTCATGAACTTCCGGTTGCTGCGCAACAGGTCGCCCCACTTGAGCGTCCAGTGGTCGACGTACGCGTCGCTTGCGATCAGTTCGTCGACCAGGCGGTTCCGCTTCTCCTGGGTCGGCGTGTCGTCGGCGAGGAACGCACGCACCCGTTCCGGGGTCGGGATCTGGCCGGTGAGGTCGAGCGAGGCGCGGCGGAGGAAGGCGGCGTCGTCGACCGGCGCCGAGGGCAGAACCTCGATCCGCTGGAGCTTCTCGTCGATCAGCTCGTCGATGTAGTTGGCCTGGGGCAGGGCCGTCCACTGGAAGCCCTCCCGGCCGCTGAGTACGGTGGCGGGCGCGGTCGTGAACTGTCCCTCGTAGCGCACGAGCAGAGTGCTCTCGCCGCGCCGCAGTCCCTCGGCGACGGGGCCGGACGGCGTCTCCTCGATCGCCATCGTTTCCGTGTTGCTGCTCGTGACGTGGGCCTCGCGGGTCACGTCGCGGCTCCTGCCGTCGCCGTAGTGCGCGATGACGGTCGTCTGCTGCCGCATCCCCGGCCGGTTCATGAAGACCTCGGCCGGGTGGATCTCGAGGCGTTCGACCCGGTCGCGTGCGAGATCCCCGTAGGGCACGCCCGCCCTGATCCAGTCGAGGATGAGGTTGTAGTAGCGGCCGCCGGGATCGAGGCGCAGGCCGCCTTCGTGGGGGACCTGCATCGTCGGCTTGGCGAGCATCAGGGAGCGCTCCGGGTCGGCGCGGTTGAACCGCCGGCCGGACATGTCGTAGAGCAGCGACTGGTAGTCGAACTCGGGGTCGTAGCCGCGCAGCGACAGCTTGAAACCGTTCTTGCCCTTGGCCGCGCCGTGGCAGGTGCCGTTGGAGCAGCCGACCTTGTTCATGGCGGGCAGGACGTCGCGGATGAAGGTGACGGGTTCGGCGGTGTCGGTCGCGGCGGTGGCGGCGGCGCCGGAGACGATGGCGGCGAGCGCCGCGAGCAGAGCGCACCTAGTGGGATCCTTCATCTGCCCTTCACCTCCATTCGCGCGGTCACGGGGACCGTAGTGTAGGCGGAGCGGACTTCGCGCTCGCCCGCCAGCCAGGACGACGAGGTGATCAGGAAGTCGTAGTCGCCCGCTTCGACGGCGTCCGACGCCTCGCAGTCCAGCCGGAACCTGCCGTCGTCTCCGGGCTCGACCTCCGTGCTGTCGCAGACGACGCCGGTGGGCAGCGCGTCGGCGCGCAGCTCGACCGGTTGCTGGAAGCTCTCTTCGCGATGCAGGACACCTTCGACGGTGCCTTTCCTGCCGGACCGGACACTCGCCTTCGCGACTTCGATCCGGTAGCCTGGGACGATCTCGAGTGTTGTGCCGGGCGTGTAGAGGCGTTCGGGACGTCCGCCCACCGTGACTTCGCCGGTGAGGGTCACGGTGTAGCGGTCGTGCTGGGTGCCGTCGCTGCTTCGGATCAGCTTGCTGCCCTCCGACTTGTTGTAGTCGGCCTTCTCGGTCGTCTCGACCCGAAACTCGCCCACGCCCACGCCGATCAGGGCAGTGACGACCATTGGCGGTTTCACCGGTGCGTCGTCTCCCGGTGGCGCCTCGAACTTCCACTCGAAGTCGAACGGCATGCCCTTGACCAGCCTCACCGTCTCGGGCTCCAGGGCGACCAGCCGCGGTCCGGGCCGGCCGGTGAGCAGGACCGGCAGGCGCGTCTCCAGCCAGGGAGCGCTGAACGACCGCTCGGCCTCCGTCGTGTAGCTGCGACCGTCGCCGGCGCGGACCGCGGTCGTGCTCCCCGGCACGGTCGCCCGGCGGCGGATCATGGTGCCGTCCTCGAGCACGGCTTCGCCCCAGATCTCCAGGTCGAAGCGCTGGCGCGGAGCGGCGAGGTCGGCGGTGACGAGGATTCGCCCGGCGCGCGACAGGGTGCGTGTGTCGACGTCGCGCACCTCCCTGGTGATCCATCCGTCCCGGGCCTCGATCCCGGCGGGCGGTTCCTCGACGTAGAGCCGGATCGGACCCAGATAGCCGCGGCGCACCGCGCCGACCTCGATCGGTTTCGAAGCGCCGCTGTTGAGCGTGAGTTGGGCCGTGCTCAGGCGCAACTCGAAGTCGGGGCCGTTCCCGGTCGCCGTCAACCGGTAGCCGAAGCGGGGACCGCCGCGGCCCACCAGGTCCTCGACCGCGACGTGCAGTTCGTCGACTCCTTGCGGTGTCTCGACCACGACCCAGGGGTCGAAGGAGGTGGCGGTCGGCGACAGCAACCGGAAGGTGTCGGGATCGGGGATGTCGTCGCCGGAGGAGGCAAGGTACTCGCCGTTCGGTGTGGTGACGGTCAGCACGCCGAAGAGGTCAGAGGAGCCGAGCGCGGCTCCGTCGACCTCGATCAGAAGCCTCTGGCCGGGCTCGGCGGCGATCCGGTAGCGGTCCACCTCCCCGGTGTCGTCGATCCGGCCGTTGACGACTACGGGCGTTTCCAGGGCCTCATCGGCGGCCGGGTCGCTTTCGAGGACCTCGGGATGGCTGCCGACGACGACCCGGAACGGCAGGGCCGCGCTGGCCTTCGCGGCGACGGACGGGCCTATCGTGTCGAAGGCGTTCTCCGTTTCGACGGCGCGGGCGATTTCCCTGGTGGCGGCGGTGCTGCCGCCGGTGAGCCCGAATCGCGTTTCCTCGCCGCGGCGCGCTCCCAACGGGAAGACGGCGTCGGCGTACTCGTAGTCCGAGGCGGCGATCAGCTTGAGACGGTAGAAGTTCCGCCTTTGGTCGCTGAAGCGGGCGTCGTGCACTTCGACGACGTACTCCCCGGTTTCGGGCGCCTCCCAGTCGAGACGGGCGTCGACGTCGATGCCGGTTCCCTCCTGGTTGAAGGCGATCTCGCGGCCTTCGCTGTCGAGCAGCCGGAGCACCGGATCGATCGCCGAACCGACGCGCCGCGCCTCGACCTCCAGCACGATCCGCTCGCCCGGGGCCGCCTGGAAGCGGTAGCGATCCCGCTCCGCCCCGTCGAGGGTGCCGTTGACGACGATCGGCAGTGCATCGAGCCGCGGTTCTTCGGTGACGGCACCGGCGTTGCGCAGACTCTGCTCGGAGACTTCGGACACAGTGTCCACCCGAAACAGCAGGGCGTTCGACAGTCCGTCGTCGCTCATGGCGCGCAACGGATAGAGCCCCGGCGAGGCGCCGGCGTCGATCTCCACCAGGAAGACGGCCGCCTGGAGGTTACGGTCGTTCGGCCGCCGCTGTTTCTGCAGCCGATCTGCGTCGGCGGCCTCACCGAGGCGGGCAAACGAACCGGGCAGCGTGCTTTCGATCTCCATCTCGCCTGCGACGCCGTAACCCTCGATGACCAGCCGCAGGGCCCGCCCCTGCTGGCCGCCGTGCGGATGCATGTCGACGAGATTCGGCGGCGGCCCCGCGGCGGCGACCGTGGCGAACGCGATGCCGGCGAGCGAAAGGGACGCGCCTCGGAGCAGTCGATGGCCGTTCACGGTGCTCCTCCGGCGGTCGTCACTCCCTGGGGACTACCTTCGAGCGGTACCGGCACGAACTCCTGCAGCAGTTCGCCATCGCCGGCGCGGTAGAGCCTCAAGCGACCGTCGAAGCCCGCAGTCGCCAGCTCGGCGCCGGTTGGGTCGAACGACATCGTGTAGATACCGGCGCTGTGGCCGGAGGCGGTCGCGGTTCGCTCGCCGGTCTCCAGGTCGTAGATCGGCACCGCCTTTGCGGCGCCTCCCACCGCGAGACGGTCACCGCGCGGGTCCACCGCGAGCGCGAAGATCTCCCCGTCCTGGCGCTCGAACTCCCTGACCAGGGTCGAGTCGTCGGCG
>JAPOVF010000185.1:5049-6674 GCA_026708285.1 Acidobacteriota bacterium | reverse complement strand
ACCGGCTGCTTGTCGTAGGACACCGGCTCGGTGCCCGGCGACCACGCCGCGGCGTCCCAGTAGCGCGACGAGTCCGGCGTCAAAACCTCGTCGATCAGCAGCAGTTGGCCGTCGACGAGTCCGAACTCGAACTTCGTGTCCGCCAGGATGATGCCGCGCTGCGCTGCAAGTTCCCGGCCGCGGCTGAACAGCTCAAGGGTGATCCGGCGAAGCATCGTCGCCATCTCGGCGCCTACGCCTTCGACCAGGGTGTCGTAGTCGATGTTCTCGTCGTGCCCTTCTTCCGCCTTGGTGGCCGGCGTGAAGATCGGCTGGTCCAGCTTCTCCGCCCGTCGCATCCCCGCTGGCAGATCGTGCCCGCAGGCCCGGCCGGTCTCCTGGTACTCCTTGAAGGCGCTCCCCGCAAGGTAGCCGCGCGCCACGCACTCGTAGGGAACGACTTCCGCCTTGCGTACGAGCACGGAGCGCCCTTCGAGGTGGTCGGCGTGCCGCTGCAGATCGGCCGGGTAGCGGCGTACATCCACTTCGACCAGATGATTCGGAATCGTGTCTCCCAGCCGATCGAACCAGAAGTTCGTCAACTGGTTGAGCACCTTGCCCTTGTCCGGAATCTCCGGCGAGAGCACGAAGTCGTAGGCGGACACGCGGTCGCTGGCCACGAGCAGCAACAGGTCGCCCAGGTCGTAGATGTCGCGGACCTTGCCGCGGCGGGGAGCCGGAAGCCCTTCGAGAACGTTCATCGAGCGGGGAATGTAGCATGGCGTTTCGAGGCGCAGAGGCACCGGAATTCCGCGCCCGCGAGGGCAAGAAGAGGAGCCGATCGTGGAAGACAGGTCGTCCCGGCAGGGCAATCGCTAGCGGCAGTACGTGCGCTACGACATCCAGACGTTCCGCGGAGATCTGTTCGGCGCGCTGACCTCGACGGTCGTCGCACTGCCGGTGGCGCTGGCCCTGGGTGTCGCGTCGGGGATGGGAGCGGTGGCGGGTCTGCACGGGGCGATCGCCGTCGGCTTCTTTGCCGCGGTGTTTGGCGGCACGCGGTCCCAGATCTCCGGCCCGACGGCGCCGATGACTGTCGCGATGACGGTGATCATCACAACCCACGCGTCGAATCTGACCGAGGCGCTGACCGTCGTCGTCCTCGGGGGCCTGCTCCAGTTACTCCTCGGGCTGGCGAAAATCGGCCGCTACGTGGTCTACACGCCCTATGTCGTCGTGTCCGGTTTCATGTCGGGCATCGGGATCATCGTCATCCTGATCCAGGTTCTGCCGATCCTCGGATCGCCGCCCGCGCCCGGGGGCGCGATGGGAGCGATCCGGGCCTTCCCGGAAGCGTTGGGGACGGTGAACGTGAACGCGCTGGCAGTCGGACTGCTCACCCTGGCCGTCGGCGTCCTCTGGCCGAAGAGGCTGGCGAAGTACCTGCCCGGACCGTTGCTCTCGCTGATCGTGGGCACCCTATTGGGTGTGTTCTGGCTGGGCGGCGCGCCGGTCCTTGGCGATGTGCCCGCGGGGCTTCCATCCCTGAAGATCGGGATTCCGGCCGCGGGTTTCCTCGTCCAGGCGTTGCAGCCCGCGCTGATTCTCGCGCTCCTGGGCTCCGTCGACAGTCTGCTGACGTCGCT
>JAPOVF010000185.1:0-4391 GCA_026708285.1 Acidobacteriota bacterium | reverse complement strand
GACGACAGCGCCGCCATGCTGATCCGGCGACTGCTCGAAGTGGCCTCGGCGGAGCGAACGGAAGTGGTGGTCGCCGGTCTGTCCGGCTCGGTCGCCAGGACGCTTCGCACGCTCGACATCCTTCGAGGCATCCCGGAGGACCGTCAGACACCCGGCCTGGATGAGGCGCGAGCCGTCGCCTACGATCTGCTCAATGGTCCTTCCGGCACGGGATAGGGTGGGGCCGGTTCCGCCCCGGGAGGCCGGGATCGCGTGGCTTGAACTGCGGCGGCCTGAGGTGTTTGGGGCATGGGGTCAGGTGAAACAACCTCGCGCCTCTCGCGTCAAAGAGGAAGACACGAGGCGTAGCGGCCATCCCGGCCGGGCGCGGTCGAAGGAAGGAACGTAGTCGATGAAACTGCTCCCAGCTCCGAGAGTCCGAAAGCCGGCGGCGATGATCGCCGCAGTCTGCGCCGTTCTCCTCCTGCCGGCGGTTTCGACGTCCCCGGTGAAGGCGCAGGTGCAAGTGGGCTCGACCTGGATCACCGAGCCTGTCGTTCCCGATTTCGACATCGCGGACGAGCAGCTCCTCCTCGATCTGGACGAGGCGATCGCGATCGCGCTACGGAACAACCTCGGTCTGCTGGTGCAGCGCTACCAGCGGTCCCAGTCGCTGTTCCGGATCGGCCAGGAGTTCGGCATCTACGACCTGGTGCTCGGGGTCACTACGAACGTGAACAGCGACAGCCGGCCGTCGGTCTCCCAGCTCGACGGCGCAGCGGTCACGGAGAACGAGACGATCACCGCAGGCGTCGAGCTGCGCCAGCCGATCTCGTCCGGCGGCGATTTCTCGATCAACTTCGACAACAGCCGCTCCACGTCGAACTCCCGCTTTTCCGACATCAACCCGAGCCTGCGGTCCAGCCTGACGGTCGCCTTCAACCAGCCTCTGCTCCGGAACCGGGGCAAGAAGATGACGGAACGCAATCTCGCGGTGGCGCGGCTGAACAGCGACATCAGCCTGGAGGATCTGGAGGTGCAGGTGGTCGACACGGTGCAGACGGTGGCCAACGGCTACTGGGCTCTGGTCGAGGGCCTGGAGCAGCTGAAGGTCGCGGAGGAGAGTCTGGCCCTGGCCGAGGAACTTCACGAGATGAACCGGATTCAGATCGAGGTGGGAACCCTGGCGCCGCTCGAACTCGTGCAGAGCGAGGCCGGGATCGCCACGCGGGAGGAGGAGATCATCCGGGTGCAGGCGCAGATCGAGGATGCGGCGGACGAGCTCAGGCGGCTTCTGAATCTGGACGAGACGTCGTTCTGGGACCTGGAGATCGTGCCGACCACCTCGCCGGAGATTTCCCGGGTTGTCATCGACCTGGAGGCATCGCTTCGCTGGGCACTCGATCGGCGTGCCGAGATCGAGCGCCAGGAGCTTCAGATCGCGTCGCTGGTGATCGACTCGGACTTTCTCAAGAACCAGCGCCGGCCCGACCTCAACCTGAGCGTGAGCTACGGCCGGAATGCGCTCGGCGGTGAACGGGTGACGTGCGATCGCCCGGGGCCGCCCAGCATCGCGGATCTGTTCGAGCCGTGCCCGGAGGAGTACGTCCGGGTCGACTCGCTCGACTACCTTTCGACCCTGGGTCAGTTCTACGACGGCATCCTGGGACAGGTCTTCGAGGGCTGGAACGTCGGCCTGAACCTCACGAAGCCGCTGCAGAACCGGTCGGCCAAGGCGCAGAGCCGGATCGCGGAACTCGCGCTGGACCAGGGACGGCTCGAACTCCAGGACCTGATGCTCACGATCCGCACCGAGGTTCGCACGGCCGCCCGCGGCGTGGAGACCGCGGGCAAGCAGATCGACTCCGCCCGGGTATCGCGAGAGCTCGCCGAGAAGAACCTGGACGCGGCCCAGAAGCGATACGAGAACGGACTCTGGACGAGCTTCCAGGTGCTCGAGATCCAGGAGGACTTGACCGCGGCGCGAAGTCGTGAGGTCGAGGCGATCACGGGCTACAGGCGGGCCCTGCTGGCCTACTTCAGGGCCATCGGCATGCTGCTGGACCAGAAGGGCATCGAACTCGTCGACGACGCCGAAGCCGACAGTTGACGGGCGGCGCCGCCGGAGGGTGGTGCCGGAGGTGGGAGTCGAACCCACACGCCCCGAGGGGCGGGGGATTTTGAGTCCCCTGCGTCTGCCATTCCGCCACTCCGGCACAAGAATCGCACGCCTCGGGCGTGCTCCGGCGACCGGGCGGCAGAGTAGCACTGCCACCGCACATGTTCCAGTAGTGGAGCCGCAAAGTCAGAGCCTTCAATGACTTAGAGCGAATCCCTTCGCTCGAGGCACAAATGGGGCGGAAACAGCCTTGACGATCAAGGGCCTCTCGGCTAGAATCCGCACCCGTTAAGTGCGTGGCTATCCGTAAGTTAGAAGGTATTCACAAGAGCCACCGGCGGCCGATCTCGGAACTGCATTCAGGGTTCCGGCGACGTTTATCGGGGCAGGCGACTGTCGCGGGTTTGTAGGGGGTGCAGAGTGTTCCGAGTCGGTGAGAAGGTCGTGTATCCGAACCATGGCGTGAGCGTGGTGGAACGCATTGCTCTGAGCGCCCCGGACGGCGGCGAGAAACAGACGTACTACCACCTGAGGGTGCTGGGGAACGACTCCAAGGTCATGGTGCCCGAGGAGAATCTTGATCGCGTGGGTCTGCGGCGTCTGGCCAAGGCGCGGGAGATCAAGGATCTGCTGCGGCTGATCGAGGACGGCAACATCGACGTCTACAAGGACTGGAAGGGCCGGTACAAGCAGAACCTCGACAAGATGCGGACCGGTTCCCTGACCGACGCTGCCCAGGTGCTCAAGAACCTGCGCCTCGTGAGTCAGAAGAAGAGTCTCTCGTTTCGCGAGAAGAAGATGTACGAGAAGGCGAAGTACTTCATCGTCAGCGAGGTTCTGCACGTCCGGGAGATCGGCGAAGAGGAAGCGGAAGATCTGGTGGAGAAGGCGCTCACCGGCAGCCTCGAGAAGATCTCCAAGGCCAAGGCCAGTTGAGGCCGCGCGGCTGCGACCGTAGCTGACAGCGACCCACGTCAGACCGGGGAAGGGACGCGTAGCCGGCGCGAGATAGGCTGCCGTTGTCGTGACACGGCTCCTCGTCATCCTGATCGCCCTGTTGCTGGCATGGATCTGGATCTCGCGAATGGTGCGCGGTGTGTTGCGATCGCCGCGAGCCGCTGAAGCACGCTCCTTTCTGCGGCTCCTCCAGGTACTGCAACGTTCCGCTGCGGGCGGTCCAGGCCGGAGCCGAACTGGAAGCTCGTGGAGTCGGGGCGGCGGGCCCGGTAGCGCCTCTGCCGGAACCGCGGGGCGTGGCACCCGGGGGTCTGGCGGCTCGGAACGGGCAGGTGCGCTTCTTCGGTGTCGGCGATGCGGTGTTCATGTGCCCGAAGCTCAGTTGACCGCCGGCGTCTGCGGCAACTGTGCCGCGGGGGGCCAGGCTGGCTAGTGGAGTCGCCGCAGGCGAGTACGCCGAAGTCGCGGTTCCGCTGCCGCTGCCGGATCCGCTGACTTACAGGGTACCCAGGCGCTGGAGCAGCCTGATCCGCCTTGGCGTCCGAGCCCGGGTCCCGGTGGGTCGTCGCCGCCTGACGGGCTGGGTCGTTGGCCTTCCCGGGCGTCCACCGGCGGATGTCGAGAGCCAACTGCGCCCGATCGAATCGGTCCTGGACCTCGAACCGCTCCTACCCGAAGAGCTGATGGAGATCGCCCGCTTCGCTTCCTCTTACTACGCCGCGCCCATCGGCGAAGTGCTGAAGAACATGGTCCCTGCCCGGCTCCCTGGCTGGGGCGACGCGCGTGCGGAACTCACGAACCGTGGCGCGCTCCACAACTGCCGCGATCCGATGAGCCAGGCACTGCAACGGCTGCTTCTGGATCGAGGCCGGCTTTCCCTGGCCGCGATCTGGGAGGAACTGGGAGAGGCGGCGCTCTTTGACCGGATCGAGCGCTGGCGGCAGAGCGGCCGGATCCGGGTGGTCGAACCGGGCAGCCGGAGCGCCCGCTACCGATCGGCGGTCGAGCTGCCCGCGGGCGACCTCGAGGCCCAGGTTCAGGCGTGCGGGAGGTCGCCGGTCGGGCGGCTCGTCGTGGAGTATCTGGCCGAGTTGGGCCGGCCGGCCACGGTGGAGGAGTTGCGGCCCCGGACCGGCGCATCGGCCGCGGTCGTGCGCCGCCTGGTACGACTTGGCGTTCTCCGCTCGTTCACGCAGATCGAGACGATGGACCTGGCGCGCCATCGTCTCGCCGGCGAGAGCGAGGCGCCGCGGATCGAACTGCGCGCGGACCAGACTTCCGCCGCTGAGGAACTCGTGGCAGCGGTTCGGGGTGGACAGTTCCGGCCATGCTTCCT
>JAPOVF010000240.1 GCA_026708285.1 Acidobacteriota bacterium | reverse complement strand
CGAACGAGCAGATCTACTGCATCCCGATGATCGAGACCCAGCAGGCGCTCGACAACCTGGACGACATCCTCTCCGTGCCCGGACTCGACGGCGTCTATGTCGGCCCGAGCGATCTCAGCGTGTCGCTGGGGCTACGGCCGGCTGCCGACCAGGAGGACGAGAAGTTCACCGCCGCGATCGACAAGATCCTCGACGGTTGTAAGAGACACGGGCTGTTTGCTGGCGTCGCCGGCACCGTCAAGGAGGCTCCGAAGCGAATCCGGCAGGGGTTCCGGTTCGTGGAGGTGGCTCGCGACGGCGGATCGATGGCCAAGGCGGCGCTGAAGGACCTGCGGACGGTGCGCGCGTCGATGGAGGATTCCTGAACCGGTCGGCTCGCCGGTCTGGAACGAATCAGGCCGGCCGGCGTTATCCCTACAGAGGCGGCCCGGCGTTGTGGTCAGCCGACTAGAATCAGAGGGATCAGGAACTGGAGAAGGAAAGCGACATGTCACGAATCAAGGTCTGGTTGGCGTTCGGTCTGGCGCTGGCGGTGGTGGCGCCGGCCGTTGCCGCCGACGGGGAAGAGAAGAAGGTCCGCAAGATCCAGGTGAAGAAGCTCATCGAGTGCGCGGACGGCGAGGACTGCGACGAGCGTGTAAGCCGGATGCTCTTCGTCAGTGACGATGGCGACGTCCGGGTTCTCCACGAGGGCGACCACGAGTGGGTTACCGAGGAGAACGTCAAGATCCTCGAGACCGACGGCCACGGCGTGATCATGATCGGGGACCACGGGGGCGAGGGCGAGGCCGGCGAGTCGGTCCGGCGCCGTGTGCACCAGGTACTGAAGGGGCTCGGCGAGCACGGTTCGCGTCTGCACCTGCGGCACGGTGGCGGCGGGTTTCTTGGCGTGCAGCTCTCCGACCTGACCCCGGAACTCCGCACCCACTTCGGCGTGCCGGAAGACGTGGGCGTCATGGTCGGCAAAGTCGTGGACGGCAGCCCGGCACTGCGTGCCGGTCTGGAGGTCGGCGATGTCGTCACCGCCGTCGACGGGGAGCCGGTCGCATCGTCATCGGCGCTGGCGCGGGCCGTTGGCGGCCGCGAGGACGGCGAGACGGTCGTGCTCGAGGTCTGGCGCGATGGCAAGATGGAGAAGATCAGCGCCACGCTGGAGGAGCGGGAGCGGCGGGTCGAGATGTCCAGTGCCGCACCGGAAACTCCGCGGCCACCGCGGCCTCCCGTGCCTGGGGCCGGAGAACATGCCGTTGGGGAAAACGAAACCCGCGTCATCGAGGTCAAGGTCGACTGCGGGGACGGCGAGGACTGCACGGTCGATGTGGCCAACGCGAACTCCTTCGAGTTCGCGGCCTCGGCCTGCGGGGATTCCGGCGAGTGTGAGATCAACGTCGATTGCACGGACGGTGACTGCGCCTGCACCGTGAACGGCGAATCAGCCGACTGCTCCGAACTCGGTTTCTGATCACAGGCCGCTGCTACGATCCGCGCGATGCGCGCGGGCGTCTATCTCGGCCCCGGTGAAGTAGCGGTAGCCGAGCGGGCGCTGCCGGAACCCGGCCCGGGCGAGGTTCGGCTTCGGATCAGCGCGTGCGGCGTGTGCGGGACCGACCTGCATCTGGTTCACAGCCCGAAACCGATCATCGAACCGGGCTCGGTGATGGGCCACGAGATGGCCGGTATCGTGGATGACCTGGGAGCCGGTGTCTCGGGCTTCGAAGCGGGAGAGCCGGTCGTCGTGGAGCCGCTCGCATCCTGCGGTGACTGCGATCCGTGCCGCGGGGGCCGGGACTCGATCTGCCGGGAACTCGAGCTCTACGGCCTGCAGCGGCCGGGCGGCTTCGCGGATGCCGTTGTCGTGCCGGGCCATCGGTTGTACCGCGTTCCGCGTTCCCTGCCGCCGTCTCTTGCCGCCCTCGCCGAACCGTTCGCGGTCGCCGTTCATGGACTTCGGCTGGCGGATGCGGACCGGAAGAAACCGCCGGCGAAGCTGCTGATCCTGGGCGCCGGTTCCATCGGTCTCGCGGCGGTCGCGGTGGCCCGGGCCTGGGACTTCGGCCATGTGGCGATCACGGCCCGTCACCCGCACCAGGCCGCGTCGGCGAAACGGCTCGGCGCGCACGAGGTGCTCGACGCCGGTTCTCCCGAAGTCCTGACCGGCTACGACGCCGATCTCGTGGTCGAAACGGTGGGCGGCCTGGCGGATACGATGACGGCAGCGGGTATCGCCCTCGCACCGGGCGGAACGATCTGTGTACTCGGTGTGTTCATGGGGCCCTTGACCCTCGACCCCCTCGTGCTGCTCGGCAAGGAAGCGCGCCTGCAATGGTCGAACTGCTACTCGCGGCGGCCGGGCGAAGTGGACTTCGACGAGGCGGTGCGCGTACTGGTTGCGGGTGGGGACGGCTACGACAGCCTGCTCACCCACCAGGTGCCGCTGAACGAGATCGAGCGCGCCTTCGAGATCGCGGGCGACAAGCGGTCAGGAGCGGTCAAGGTGACCGTCATCCCCTGAGGCCGCGCGCCGGCTGCGGTCAAACCTCCGGCCAGTTCGGGTGCCAGGGACGGGCACGTTCGAACAGCCTGGCGGCTCGCAGCACGAGATCGTCCCGATGGCGCGGCCCGACGATCTGCAGGCCGACGGGCAGACCGGCGTCGGAAAGGCCGGCGCGCACCGTCGCCGCCGGGTGGCCGGACATGTTGAAGGGAATCGTGAACGCCGCGACCCCCGCCGGCACCTGCTCCCGGCCCTCGGTGTGGGCAGGGAAGGGTCCGCGGGCAGGCGGTGGATCGTAGGGCACGGTCGGCGTCAGCAGCAGATCGAAGCGGCTGAAGACCTCGCCGCACCAGAGATTCAGCTGCGCCCGTTCGCGCGCCGCGGCGCCGAAGGTCTCGGGCGTCATCTCCCAGGAGCGCTCCAGCGCCTCCGCGAACGAGTGGGTCATGTCCTGGCGCCGGTTCCGAAGCGGATCGTGGATCTGGCCGGCGATCAGGAAGTTGCCCAGCGTGCCCCATGCCGCCGTGAGCATCGGCGGGCCGCCCGGTACGTGCTCCTCGAGCGGTTCGACCGAGAGACCGGACTGATCGAACACGGTCGCCGCGTCCGCGGCCACCCTTGCGACGTCCGATTGGACCCTCGCGTATCCGAGGTCCGGCGACCAGGCGATGCGGACGGAAGACGGGAGACCTGACTCGAGCACCTCGCGGTAGCTCAGACCGGGATGGGGCAGTGAAGCGGGATCGCAGGGCGACGGGCCGGCGACCAGGTCGAGGAACAGGGCCCCGTCCTCCACGGTGCGGGTGAGAGGACCGTAGACCGCGGTGCTGCCGTAGTCCCAGGCCTTCATCGGCCCGCGCGGTATCCGGCCCTGGCTGGGCTTCAGGCCGAACGCGCCGGTGAAACTGGCCGGGATACGGATCGAGCCGCCGCCGTCGGAGGAGGTGACGAGGGGCAGCACGCCACCCGCCAGCACCGCGGAGGAACCCCCGCTTGAGCCGCCGGGGGTGCGCTCGAGGTTCCATGGTGAGCGGGTCACGCCGAACAACGGGTTCTTGGTGATCGCGGTGAACCCGAACTCGGGAGTGTTCGTCTTGCCGACGACGATCGCGCCGGCGTCGCGCAGCCGCGCCACCTGGGTCGAGTCCGCCTCGGCGACCGAGTCGCGGAACACCCGCGAACCCATCGACGTGACCATGCCGGCCACGTCCTCGAGGTCCTTGACGCCGAGGGGCACGCCCTCGAGCGGCCGGGCGTCACCGGAACCGCGGCGCGCGTCCGCCGCTTCGGCGTCGGCAAGTAACTCCCTGCGCGGCCGCCGGCTGACGACGGCGTTGAGCTTCGGTTGCGTGACCTCTATTCGTTCGAGGGTCGCGTCCATCAACTCGACGCAGGAGACCTCCCGGGCCGACAGACGGTCAAGGATCTGGATCAGGCTGAGGCGGTCGAGGTGCATGCCGAATCTCCGGGCTTGTCGTTCGGAGCGCGGAGAATAACCGGCAGGGCCAGCAGGAACAGCGTCCAGCGCTGGATCTCCGTGTCGCGCCAGTTCGCCTCGAACAGGCCGGCCACGTTGAGCGCCAGCAGGGCGAACAGGACGCCCAGGTAGAGATCGGCTCGCGGCCCGGCCCGCCCTCCTTCGCGACGATAGCCCTCGAACGCCATCGCCGCCGCCGCAGCCATCAGCCAGAGATAGGCGAGCAGAGACGGGATGCCGCGGCTGGCGGCCATGTGGACGAACGTGTTGTGCAGGTGTTTCACCCGCGCCCGGACCGATGTCGGATGGCGGTAAGCCGGGTACCACTCGCGGACCATGGCCGGCCCGATTCCCGTCAGGGGGCGGTCGGCGATCATCCGCCCGCCTGCCCACAGCATGCACAGCCGGTCGTAGTTCGAGGGATTGCGGACATCGACCATGGAGGTTGCTCGCTGCCAGTAGGTCGGCCACAGGGTCGGCGCCACCGCCGCCAGCGAGATGGCGGTCAGCACCAGCACGCCGGCGAAACTCAGGAAGAGGCGCCGACGTTGAAGGGCCATCGCCGTGACGGCGAGGGTGAAGGCGCCGAGCCAGGCGCTGCGGGTCAGGGTCAGAACGAGCGCGCCGCCGACCAGGGTCAGACCGACCCAGTTCGTCCGCGAACGCCAACCACCCGCGATGCTCAACCGGCCGGCGAGCAGGGCGAGGCCGAGCAGGAGGACGCCGGAGAAGGTCATGTAGTGCGAGAACGGCCCGGGGATCCGCTGATGGAGCGGGCCGTAGCCTGTGAAGGCGAACTGGGCCAGGCCGTACACGGCGAGTACGGCTGAGATCCCGACGAGGGACGCGATGGCGACCCGCACCTGGCGTTCGCCACGGACGAGCAGGAGCGCCAGCGGCAGCGTCAGGACGGCGTAGAGCGTGGAGAGCTCCTGGAGGCTGGTCGCGGGATCGTAGGAGAAGATCGCCGAGAGCACGAAGCAGCCCGAGTAGGCGGCCAGGGGGAGCAGGATCAACTGCCGCCGCCGCCGATCCTCGTCGCCGCGCGCGAAATGGAGCCGCTTACGCCGAACGGCGGCCCAGATCAGGGTGAAGAAGAGGAGGAAGTTCGACAGCGCGATGCCGAACGTGGTGACGAGGTGGCTGACAAAGAGCCAGAACCCCGCGCTGCCCTCTGCCGCGCGGCAAGGCCGGATCAGGACGCGCTCGATCGTCCCCGTCGCCGCCCGCCACCACCGCATGGCGGTCAGTCTATTCGTGCTCGGACGCTGGTCTACCGCGGTCGGCTCCGCACCCCCGTAGCGGTCAGGCCCGGGCGCAGCACCTCGACCTGGATGTCCCTGAGTCCATCCGCGCCGGTCACCGCGCCTCCCCGAGGTTCGAAGGCAACGAGGTACTGGGAGCGAAGAGCGCGCGCAATCTCGCGGTAGATGCGGTCCAGGTCGTCCACCGAGTTCGCGGCGTGGTAGCGGCCGCCGGTACGTTCGGCGAGCGTCCGGAGAGCCTCGATCGTTGCGGGATCCTGGACGCGGAGCGCGATCGGGTAGGTCGCGACGCCGGCGAGTTCGACCAGCGCGAGCACTTGCTCGAAGTCGAGGTTGCTATCCGTGTCCGCGCCGTCGCTCAGGACGACGAGGGCGCGCCGATCGGGCCGTCCCGCGAACGAACTGACCGCGTAGGCGATGCCGTCGTAGAGCCGCGTAGCGCCCCAGGCCCGGAGACCCTCGGCGGCATAGCGGAGGTGGCGCGTATCGCCTGTGAATGGCGCGAGCCGCTCCAGGTCGTGGTTGAAGACGAGCAGGCTGGCGGCGTCCCGCTCGGTCAGGACGCCTTCGAAGAAGCGCTGCGCACTGGTGGCCGCAACGCGCACGCTACGCCCCAGGGAGCTCGAGACGTCCATGAGCAGAGCGACGTTCATCGGCCGGTCGGCTAGGCCTTGAAGGTCGCGGACCGCCGCTTCGACGCCCTGGTGAAAGACCCGGAAGTCGGCCGCGGTGAGGTCCGTGGCGCGGCCGCTTTGGGGGCCGTCCACCGAGACCAGGAGTTCGACCAGGCGCACATCGACCTGCTCAGGCGCCCCGGACCCAAGAAAGGCGAGCTCCTCGACCTGGTCGCCGCTACGCAGCGTCGCCGCGGCCCGAACGAAGCTCAGCGGCGGCCGTGGTCCGGCCGGCACCCGACAACGGAAGGGCGGCGCCGTCATCCGTTCGAGCCGTTCCTCGCCCAGGAAGCAGTCTACGTGTTCGAGTTCGTGTCCGGACGGCACATCCACGCGGACCCGCAGGTCGAGCGCAACGTCGAGGCGGGCCGGGTCGGGAGGCTCCAGGGCGACGGCGAACGGTCGTTCCTCCCGTTCGACGTCGAGGGAGTGGGCTGCCACGAGCCGTCCCGAGCGGTCGTGTCCGCGGACTTCGATCCGGTGAACCTGCTCAGGCAGGTCGACGGCGTGGACAAAGGGCGGTCCGCTGACCGTGGCCACCGGCTCGCCGTCGCGCAGGAAGACGAGCCGGAAGATCGCGGGGCTGACGACCGCGCGGGCGGTGAAGGTGGAGCCCAGCACGCGGCCATCCGGCGGCAGCAGTTCGACGCTGGGCAAGCGGTGGAGAACGATCGTCTCCCGGCGTGTCAGGAGGTGCAGATCCGGCACGTCGGGCGGCGTGGAAAGCGCTGGCACGTCGACCGTCTCGGCGGCGCGCAGGAGACCGCGACCCAGGCGGTCCTCGACCCGGATCTCGAAACGGTAGGCGCCGGGCGGCAGGCGACGGTAGAAGTCGAGGACGATGGCC
>JAPOVF010000095.1 GCA_026708285.1 Acidobacteriota bacterium | reverse complement strand
AAGTCGAAGACGCCGGCCGAGACGGGGCTCCCGTCGATCAGCGCGTTCTTCTCGACCAGGTGCCAGCCGCGCGGACGCACCAGCAGGGTCGCGATCTCTTCCTTCAGCCGGTACTCCTTGCCGTTCCCCGGGTTCGTGAACTCGAGTTGGCGCCGCACCGCGTCGTACAGGTTCCGCTGGCCGTCGATCACGTTGCGCCAGCTCGGGCTGAGCGCGTCCTCGATGTCGGCCATGAACACCTTCGCGCCCGAGTTCAGCGCGTTGATCATCATCTTCCGATCGACGGGGCCCGTGATCTCGGCCCAGCGGCAGTTCAGGTCCGCAGGCGTGGGCGCCACCTTCCAGTCGCCGTCCCGCACTTCCTGCGTCTCGGGCGGAAAAGTCGGATCCTCGCCGGCCTGGATGCGGGCGTGGCGTTCCAACCGGTCTTCAAGAAGCGCGGTGCGCCGCTCCTCGAACCGGCGGCAGAGTTCCGCCGTGAACTCCAGCGCCTCGGGCGTCAGAACGTGCTCCGCCGCCTCGAAGTCGCGCGGTCCGGTGATCTCAATCCCACTCATGCTCCCGTCTCCCGGGGCCGACCGGTAGCCGGCACACTGTCGTCCGTTCGTGCAACCCGCTCCGCCAAATCCCGTACCTCGGCTGGGCGAAGCGGCGGCAGCTTACCCGAAGCAGCGACCCCCGAAACGCCCGCACCGAACGTGAGACAATGCCGCGGCGCTGGTCGTCTGGAGCGACGCGGCGCGACCGGAGGCTCCCATGACCGTCACCCCTCAGATCCAGCGCGCGATGCGATGCGGCGTCGCCCTGCTTGCGCTCGCCAGCATCCCGACGCCGGACCTCGCCCAGACCGGCGAGCCGACAAGACTGCTTCGCTTCCCGGATCTTTCCGGCGACCGGATCGCGTTCACATACGCCGGCGACATCTGGCTGGCTTCAACCGATGGCGGAACGGCGACCCGGCTCACGTCCCATCCCGGCCTCGAGTTGTTCGCCAAGTTCTCGCCGGACGGCCAGTGGATCGCCTTTACCGGCCAGTACGACGGCGACGAACAGGTGTACGTCGTGCCGACCGCCGGCGGCGCGCCGCGGCAACTGACGTTCTACCCCGCCGCCGGACCGCTGGCGCCGCGCTGGGGCTACGACTACCAGGTCTACGGCTGGTCGCCAGGCGGTTCGGAGGTCCTGTTCCGTTCGCTGCGTGACGGCTGGGACCTGGGCGACACGAAGCTGTTCCTCGTCGACGTCTCCGGCGGCCTGCCACGGTCGCTGCCGATGCCCGAGTCCGGCGGCGGCGATCTCTCGCCGGATGGGAAGCGCGTGGTCTACTCGCCTGTGACGCGGGACTTCCGGCACTGGAAGCGCTACGAAGGCGGCTGGGCGCAGGATCTCTGGATCCTCGACATCGAGAGCCTGGAGTCGATCCAGGTCACGAACCACAAGCGCTCCGACCGCGACCCGATGTGGATCGGCGACACGATCTACTTCTCGTCGGACCGTGACGGCACGCTCAACCTCTACGCCTACGAAACGGCCTCGGGCGAGATCGAGCAGCTAACCGACGAGGACCAGTGGGACGTGCGCTGGCCCAGCGCCGACAAGGCGAACCGGCGCATCGTCTACGAGAAGGCCGGCTCGCTGGAGGTCTTCGACATCGCCTCGGGCAGCGCGCGGCCGGTCCCGATCCATGTGCCGACGGACCAGCTCGCCCGCCGGCCGAGTCGCGTCTCGGCGGCGAACCGGGTCTCCGGCTACTCGCTCAGCCCGAAGGCGAAGCGGGCGGCCTTCTCCGCCCGCGGCGACATCTTCAGCGTGCCGATCGAACACGGGCCGACCCGCAACCTGACCCACAGCTCCGGCGCCAACGACCGCGACCCCGCCTGGTCGCCCGACGGCCGGCGGATCGCCTTCACCTCCGATCGCAGCGGAGAAACCGAGATCTGGGTGGTCGCCCAGGACGGCAGCGGCGAACCGGTGCAACTCACCGAGGGCAGCGTCGGACGCCACTACAACAACCTGCTGTGGTCACCCGGCAGCGACCGGATCGCCTTCATCGACCAGCAGGGCCGGCTCGGCATCGTCGACGCCGGCGGCCGGAACGGCGCCGGCGCGGCGGCCGGGCCGCGGGAAGTCATCGAGGTCGCCGACGACTCCCGGCCCTTCGGCACCAGCTACGACTGGTCGCCGAACGGGGACTACCTGGCGGTCGAACTCGGCGACGAGAACACGTTCGGCTCGATCCACCTGTTCGAGGTCGAGAGCCGGACGCTCACCCGCGTGACGTCCGAGATGTGGAACGACTTCTTCCCCGTCTTCGCCCCGGGCGGCGACTATCTCTACTTCCTCTCCGACCGTCAGTTCCAGCCCCAGATCGGCAGCTTCGAGTACAACTACGCCGCCGACCGCGAGACGTACATCTACGCGCTCGCGCTGCGCGAGGACACCGCGCACCCCTTCCCGCCGCGAAGCGACGAGGTCGAGATCGAGGAAGAAGACGAAGACAGCGACGCGGAGGGCGAGAAGGACAGCGACGCGGAAGGCGACGAACTGGAGAGCGAGGACGACGGTGACCGCGACGACGGTGACGGCAACGACGAAGACAGGAAGGACCGCGACCGCATCGACCTCGACGGCATCGCGCAGCGCGTCGCCCGCGTCCCGGTCGACGCGGACAACTACTTCGGCCTGGGCGCGGCCGAAGGAAAGCTGCTCTACGTCCGCGGCGGCGCCGGCTATCTGGGCCGGTCCTCCGACGTCCAGACCGAGGTCTTCTCGTTCGACCTCGAGAAACGCGAGAGCAAGAGCCTGGCCAAGGGCATCGGCGGCCTCGTCCTCTCCGGCGACCGCAAGAAGCTGCTGGTCAGCGAGCGCGGCAGCTTCCGGCTCCTCGATGTAAGCGGCGGCGAGGCGAAGACCCTGTCCCTCGCCGGCCTGACCGTCGACCGGGTGCCGGCCGAGGAGTGGGCCCAGATCTTCGACGAGGTGTGGCGGCGATTCCGGGACTTCTTCTACGCCCCGAACATGCACGGCTACGACTGGGAGGCGCTGCGCGACCAGTACCGCCCGCTGCTCGCCCACGTCGGTCACCGCAGCGACCTGAACTACCTGATGAGCGAGATGGTCGCGGAACTCAACGTCTCCCACGCCTACGTCAGCGGCGGCGACTACGAGGCTCCGGAGCGGCCGCGGGCCGCTCTGCTCGGCGCCCGCTTCGAGCTCGACGAGGACGCCGGCCGCTACCGGATCGCCCGTATCTTCGAGGGCCAGAACGAGGAACCCCGCTACCGCTCGCCGCTCACCGAGGTCGGCGTCGGCATCGACGCGGGCGACTACCTGTTCGCGATCCAGGGTCGCGAGCTGACCCCGGACACGAACCCGTTCCAGCTCCTGCGCGAGGCCGGGCGGGGACCGCTGGAGCTGACCGTCGGTTCGAGCCCCGAGCGCGGCGAGGCGAGGAACGTCCTCGTCGATCCGATCGCGAGCGAGGACGCCCTGATCTACCTCGCCTGGACCGAACGGAGCCGCCGGATCGTCGAGGAACTCGGAGGCGGCCGGATCGGCTATCTCCACATTCCCGACATGTCGGCGAGCGGCATCCGCGAGTGGATCAAGTGGTACTACGGCCAGGTCCGCAAGGACGCCATGGTCGTCGACGTCCGCTCGAACGGCGGTGGCAACGTGTCGCCGATGATCATCGAGCGCCTGCGCCGCGAGACGCTGATGCTCGACTTCGAGCGCAACCGGGACTCCGTCGACACCTCGCCCGGCGGCGTCTTCCACGGTCACCTCGTCTGCGTGATCGACGAGGACACCGCCTCGGACGGCGACCAGTTCGCGTACCAGTTCCGCCGCGCGGGCTTAGGGCCCATTGTCGGCAAGCGAAGCTGGGGCGGAGTGGTCGGCATCTACGGCCGGGCGCCGCTGATCGACGGCGGCTCGGTCAACGTGCCCGAGGCCGGCTCAGCCGACCCGGAGGGCAACTGGGTGATCGAGGGCTACGGCGTCGACCCGGACATCGAGGTCACGAACCTGCCCCGGGACATCCTCGAAGGCCGGGACCCGCAACTCGCGAAAGCCGTCGAGCTCCTGCTCGAGAAGCTGGCCGAGGATCCACGGACGCTGCCCGGCCGTCCAGCCGACCCCATCAAGACGCCATAGCATGCACGTCAGAAGACGCGGCGAACCTCACTGGGTGCGCCGGCCGTTGCGCGGGCCTTCTGGCCCGCGATCCGGGCCATGCCGCGAAGCGGCGAGCCCGAACCAATCCGTTCAGGAGAATCCCGTGTCCAAGAGCCTCCACCTCCTCCTTGCCGCAACCTTCGCAGTAGCGCCCGCGATTGCGGCCGACGCCAACGACTGGCCTGGCTTCCGCGGCGCCGACGGCAGCGGTATCGCCCGTTCCGGCCCCGGACCGGCGGCCGACCTCGACCTTGACCACCACCTGCTCTGGAAAGCGAAGATCGAGGGCCGCGGCCACTCGTCGCCCGTGATCTCGGACGGCAAGGTGTTCCTGACCACCGCCATCGTGGGCGACGTGATTCCCGGAGCCGGGCCGCCCGAGCACACCTTCGGGGGCGAGCCCTTCAAGCACCCGCAGGCGGTCGACGGAAACCGCCACCACACGATGAGGGTGATCGCCCTGGACGCCGAACAGGGCGACCTGCTCTGGTCCCACACGGCCTACGCCGGACGCGTCTACGACGACCGCCACTCTGCGTCGTCCTACGCTTCCCCCACGCCGGCCACCGACGGTGAGCGCGTCTATGCCTACTTCGGTTCCGAGGGCGTCTACGCGTACACGGTAGGCGGCGAGCCGGTGTGGGAGCGCGACATCGGAGACATCAAGACGGTCGGGCTCGGAGTAGGCACCTCGCCGGTGCTGCACGACGGCCTGCTCATCATCCTGGCCGACGAGGACAGCGGCGACGACTCCTTCATCGTCGCACTCGATGCCACCACGGGCGAGGAGGTCTGGAAGCACAACCGGCCGGTGCAGGCAAGCTGGGCGACGCCCGTCCTGGTGGAGCACGAAGGCCAGAAGCAGTTGCTGACCGCCGGCTACGAGTACGTCATCGCCTACGACCCGGCGGACGGCAGCGAACTGTGGCGAGCCAGGGGACTTCAGAACAACGCGATCCACATCCCGATGACGATCGGCGATCTGGCCGTGTTCACCTCCGGGTACCCGGGCAAGATCGCTTTCGCGATTCGGCTCGACAGCCGTGGCGACCTGACCGGCCGCAACGACGCGCGAGTCTGGACCTACCGCAAGGGCACGGGTTACGTGCCCTCGAACCTGCTCTACGACGGGCTCCTCTACCTGACCAACGACGGCGGCGTGATCACCTGCCTCGACGCGCGCACCGGCGAAGTCGTCTACGAGGGCGGCCGGCTACCCATCCGCGGCCGCTACTCGGCCTCCATGGTCGGCGGCGGCGGCCGCATCCTGATGGTCAACACGGACGGCGACGCAGCGCTCTTCCGCGCCGGCCGGGAGCACGAGGTGCTCGGCAGCTTCTCGCTCGGCGAGTCTGTCTGGGCGACGCCGGCGATCGTCGGCGACCGGCTCTACATCCGCGGCCGCGACCACCTGTTCGCCCTCGGACCGGCCGGTAGCGAAGCCGACTCGACCGGCGGCGGCAACGCACCCTGACCCTCCACTGGGTGCGCCGGCCCTCTGGCCGGCATCCGCCGAAGGCGGCTTCCGGCGTAGGGAACGAGCCGCAGTAGCCTGACGCCTCATGAACTCCGCCCGTATCGCGGTCCTTCTCCCCTGCCTCAACGAGGAGGCGACGATCGCCGCTGTCGTGGCGGACTTCCGTCGCGCTCTCCCTGAAGCGACCGTCTACATTTGCGACAACGGTTCCGACGACGGCACCGCCGAGGCCGCCAGGGCCGCCGGCGCCACCGTCGTCGCCGAGCCCCGGCGCGGCAAGGGCCGGGCCATCCGTCGCCTGTTCCGCGAGGTGGAGGCCGACATCTACGTCATGGCGGACGGTGACGGCACCTACGACGCGGAGAGCGCCGACGATATCGTCTCGACTCTCCAGGATCGAAACCTCGACATGCTCGTCGCCGCCCGCAAGCGGGCCGACGCGCACGCCTACACGCCGCTGCGCCGCCTCGGGAACCGCCTGTTCACGGCCCTTGCCCGCTGGCGCTGCGGCCCCCGCGTCCACGACCTCCTGTCCGGCTACCGGGCCTTCTCCCGTCGATTGGTCGAACGCTTCCCGGCCCGCTCGGACGGTTTCGAGATCGAGACGGAACTAACCCTCTTCGCCGGTTCGTCGGATCTCGCCTGGGACGAAATCGAGTGCCCCTACTTCGCAAGGCCGGAGGGGTCGGCGAGCAAGCTCAAGGCGTTCCGCGACGGCTTCCGCATCCTGCTTACGCTCCTGTTCTCGCCTCCGCCCGCCAGCCTGGAAACGGCGGCTTCCGGCTTGCATTCCGCACCCGCCGCACCGGCGGCCGCCCGGCACACCCGGCGGCGCCTCGGGACCCTCCGCGGCGCCACCCTCATCGGCACCGTGACGCTCGCGGCCACACTCGTCTTCCTGACGCTTAACTGGCTCGCCGTTCGATCCGACCCCGAGCCCGTCGCCGATGCGCTGCTGGCGTCCTACGAGCACCCCGAGCGCACGCTCGAAGACTCGGCCGAGCGGTTCAACGATTGCCTGCTCAGCCTGATGGCGCTCGACCGGGGCGGCTCGACCTTCGAACGCACCGTCTCCCCCCGCCGCGTGTACCGCTACACCCGTCCCCAACGACCGTGCGACGCACTCAGGCAGCGCCTCGAACGGGGCGCCGTCGACGACTCGGACTACCTGACCGTCTTCTACCACCAGTACTGGGCCGGCCAGCGGGTCATGCTGCAGTGGCT
>JAPOVF010000398.1 GCA_026708285.1 Acidobacteriota bacterium | reverse complement strand
GGTCGGCGACGGTGGCCACGTCGACGCCCTGGTCGAGCGCCCGCGTGGCAAACGTGCGCCGCAGCACGTGCGGCGAGAAGCGCCCGATCCTGGCCTGCTCGCTGCGCAGTTCCACGCGGCGCGCTATGGCCCGGCCGGTGAGGCCGCGACCGGCCCGCACCCGGCCGGCCTTGTCAACCGGCTGAAACAGCGGCCCTCCGTCGTCTCCGCGCAGTTCGAGCCAGGCGGCCAGGGCGTCTTTCGCCCCGTTGCCTATGTAGACGAGCCGCTCGCGGCGGCCCTTGCCGCGGACCCTGAGCGCCCAGGTCGAGGCGTCCGTGGTGTCGAGGTCTGCGAGGTCGGCCGCGGCGGCCTCGGCGCGTCTGAGGCCGACGCCGTAGAGCAGGGCGAGGAGCGCCGCGTCTCTTATGCCCGCCGGCGTGCCGTCGGCGACGGCGCCAAACAGCCGCGCCACCTGGCCCATGTCGAGCGCGCGTCCCGGCGCGGACCCGCCCTTGACCGTTCTGAGCGCGTCGAGTCGCCGTTCGAGGTCGGCCCGGTCGAGGTCGCCGTGCTGCCAGGCGCGGCGGAGCACGCCTCGGACGCTGGCGAGGCTGGCGTTGGCGGTCGCGGGCTTGTACCGCTCGGCGAGTCCGTTGCGCACGGCCTCGAGGCTCTGGGCGTCGGCGCGGTGCCAGGGGAAGCGCCGCCAGGAGGCGGGATGCCCGGCGGCGATGGTGGCGGCTCGTCGCAGGTTGGAGCGGACGGCGGGCCGGGCGGCTTCGGACTGGGCGGCGACGTAGGCGGCGGCGTGGCGGCCGTGCGTGGTGGTCGGTTCCAGGGGCGCGGACGTTTTTCGGGCTCCTTTCTCGGGGTGGTTGATTCCTATTAGATATATTATAGGCAACGATAGCAGGCGCGAACGACGCGAGAACTGCGATACGGTCCCGACCGCCGTGAGCGGAAACGAGCGGATTTGAACGAGCGATCGCGCCGAGACCGGCCCGCGGGTCCCGCGGACCGCGAGCCGCTGGCGGAACCCGAGCCGACCCCCGAGCGCCGAGACGCGACCGGCTGGACCGCCTGCCCGGACTGCGCCGGCCAACTGGCCGCGCAACTGTCCATCCTGCCGGCGACGGAGCACCTGGTCCGCTGCCTGGACTGCGGAGCCGAGTACGTCGCACGAGCAAGACCCGCGTGAGCCTGCGCGCCGCGGCGATCGCACTGGGCAAGATCGAGCGCGGACTGCTGACGCCGACCGAGCGAGCGCGACTGTACGAACGCGCCGCCGACGCCCTGGACGCCGCGAACCTGGCGACGCCGACCGATGACGCCGAAGGACGGCGCAAGCTGGCGGCCGCCGAACGGCGCTACCGCCGAGTCCGCGAACGAGCCGGCGACGTGGGACTACTTGTCGTGAGCGGCCCGAGGCCCTGAGAGACCCCAGAATCGCCGCGAACGGCCCGGAGACCCCCGTTGTCCCTATGGCGACTGCCGCAGGCGGCCTTTGAGCGGCTTGCGCCGGCATGGGAATCGGCGTCGGCGGCGACCGGTTGCCCGGTTCTACCGTGGTAGCGTCCCAGTTGTACTTCGGGGGCGCGATGACCGTACCAAGTAGAAAATCCTACAACCGAGAACAGGTTTTTCGCTTGGTGGAGCAGCTACCGGACCAGGAGATTCCGGCTGCCGGCCGCTATCTGGAGCAACTTGTCGAGCGTCTGGAACAGTTCTCCGAGCATCTGATGGAAGCGCCCGAGGACGACGAGGCCCTGAGTGAGGAAGGGAAGCGTCTTCTGGACGAGGGATACGAGGACCTCGACGCCGGGCGAACTCACACTCTGGAGGAGGTAAAGCGGGAGCTTGATCTCTGACGGTCGCCGTTGCGTTTAGTGGTCGGGCGCTGCGAGACCTGAAGCGCACCGACGAGGCGACGCGGAGACGGATCACCGAAGCGATTGAGCGCTATGCCTCGACGCAAGCTGGCGAGGTGAAGCGCCTGAGGGGGTCCAACAGGCCGACGTGGCGGCTTCGAGTCGGAGATTGGCGGGTCCTGTTCGCTCACAGATCAGGTGCGAACGTCATTGAAGTCGTGCGGGTTGCTCACCGGAGTCAGGTGTATCGGCGCCGGCCGTGAGGTTCTTGCTCCTTCGATCGATGCGTGTTCGTCGGTTGGCGGAGGGTCTGCGGTGGAACGGATAGTGAGGTCGGAGCAAACATGAAGAGAGACTTACAACTCATCAAGGAGATTCTCCTCTATGTGGAGGAGCACGCAGAGGAAGGCGCGGCTCCCATCGGGCGTATCGACCTTGAAGGGGAGTACTCGCAACCACAGATTGCCGGCCATGTGCAGTTGTTGCTTATCGATGCAGGCTTTGTGGACGGAAAGATCTGCCGGACCCACACGAGTGGCTCAAGTTACCTGGTGAGCAGACTTACGTGGAGTGGCTCCGAGTTTCTCGATGACGCCAGAGACGAGAGGGTTTGGAAGCGTGTTCTCAGGGAGGTCGGCTACAGCGCCAGTGTTTCGCTAGTCAAGGTGATGCTCGAGAAAGTGCGCGTCGAGCTGCTCGGTGGGGTGGAGTGACTAGCTATCGTCCGCGCCTGCAGCGTCGGCTGTCGGCGGAGTGGCCGATGCAAGTGGTGCAGGTCGGCAGCTCCTCAAGCGCCCACCTGGTGGCGGTGCGCCAAGTGTCGGAGGACGACTGGTTGCTGCGTCTGCACACGGGGCCGGCGCCCCTGGGCTACAAGAACCGTCCCCTCGACCCCGGTCGCAGCAAGGTGTTGCTGGTAGCGGCCTGGGACATGTGCACGGGCCACTACTTGGTCCACTACTACGTAGATCGGGGGGAGTCCGCGCGTAGTTTTCTCGGCGCGCTCGAAGCGATGTTGTCGGGGGAGGGTCGTGGAGCACGCTTGCCGATGTATGGGTGTCCGGATGATTTGTGGAGCGCCCGAGAGCCGCTTGCGAGCTCGCCGGCTGCAATCAAACTGCTCTCGCGGATGGACGTGGCGCTTGAGTTCAGCACGCGCATGGGGGGCGCCAAGCGAGTATGGCGGACGCTGTGGTCGCGGTTCGAGCGGGTGCTGTTCCTGCGGGAGGAGAAGCGGATCCTGCTATCGGAGGTGCGGGAGCGCCTCGTGGTGTACCTCGAGACCGAGATGGCGCGCCCAGCGCGCATCCATGTGGCGGGCCGTCGCGCGTCGCGCGCGGAGGCCTGGGCAGCGCTGTCGCGTGCGCGGACTGTGCCTATTCGCCGTTGGCCCGATGGGGCAGCGGCGACGCTGTCGGAGCCGTTCGCTAATAGGTGATCGGAAGCCACCACCGTGGCCTAGTGCAGGCACCCGGTCCGCTGCCTGGACTGCGGAGCCGAGTACGTCGCACGATTCGAAGCCCGCGTGAGCCTGCGCACCGCGGCGGTCGCACTGGGCAAAGATCGAGCGCGGACTGCTGACGCCGACCGATGACGCCGAAGGACGGCGCAAGCTGGCGGCCGCCGAGCGACGATGTCGGCGCGTCCGCGATCGCGCCGGCGACGTGGGATTACTGCCGTGAGCGGCCCGAACGGCCTAGAGTAGGGGACCTGCCGACGATCCTGCGCCCGCGCCTGAGCGCTCTGGAGCTGGTCAGGCGACCCTTCCTGAGAAGTAGACGAAGAGGTTCTTGCGATCCTTTGAGCGCTTCAGTTCCGCGACAATCGGGATGATCTCCTCCGGTAGCTCTTGCGCGATCGCGACAGCGGCAATCTCGATCAGAGTCCGGCCGGAGCGCGGCAAGCTCGGGACGAGGTTTGCGCATAAGTGCCAAGCCTGCACGCTACCGGGTCGGCAGCGCGCAGTCGCTCATCGAGCAAGGACCCCGGAATGGTGGTGCGCTACGCCAAAGGCAAAGGAGGCCGGCAGGGGGCCATGAAGCAGTACTTTGGGGGGAACGACAATCCCTCGGTCATGTGCATGTGCTAACATGACTAACAATGAAATCAGTGATCGCCCTGCTAGCACAGAAGGGCGGCGTCGGTAAGTCGAGCCTCGCTGTTGCCCTTGCCGTCGCCAACGATTTGGGTGGCGGTCAATCGGCACTCGTGGATCTCGACCCGCAGGGAACAACCACCGTTTGGGGCCGTCTTCGTCCTGGTGCTCTCCCGGAGGTGTTCTCTGCCCATCCGCCCAGACTCCGGCGGGTGGTCGAAGAAGTCGGTGACGCCGACGCTACGGCGATCGTGATCGACACGGCTCCCCGAGAGCGAGCGGGCGCTGTCGCGGCCGCGGAGATCGCAGACGTGGTGCTCGTTCCCTGTCGGCCTGCGGCTCCAGACCTGGCGGCGCTGCCGGCGACTCTCGAGGTAGCCGAAGAGGTCGGCACTCGAGCGGTTGTGGTGCTAAACCAAGCGCCCCCTCGTGGTCCGTGGATCACCGATGCCCGGGATGCCGTGCGCGAGTCCGGGGCGGAAGTCTGCCCGGTCATCATCGGTCAGCGAGTCGCTCACGCCAAGGCGTTCATCCTTGGCAAGACCGCGCAGGAACTCGAGCCAGCCTCGAAAGCCGCGGCTGAAATCGGGGAACTTCACGACTGGATCATCAGGAGGGCAACTTGATGGCAAAGACGGGACCGTCACCGTACGCAGCCGCCATGCAAGCAGGGCGCGAAAGGACAAAGAAGTCGAAGAAGCCGGCGTCCCGCGAAGGCAGGGTCGCATGGGTCAGTTACCACGACGAGATGACGGCACGCCGCCTCAAAGCGGCGGCTGCTCTGGCAGGCCTCAACCTAGATGAACTGGGCCAAGAGGCAGCGGCGGCAATGATCGAGCGATACCTGCCCCAGTGACCGCCGGGAAGAAGCCGTCGACCTGCTGTTGGAGCTGCCGCTGTGGCGTCTGACCCCGCCGGCGCGGTTCACGCCGCCGTTGCCGGCGGCACTCTCACCGACGACACGGCCAGGGCGATCCTCCGCTGCATAGACGCGGACGGCTGCATAGACGCTCCCAACGACCTCCTCGAACGCGTTGCCCGCGAGGTGATCGAGGCCGCAGGAGTCGAATTCCGGCTCGCGAAGGGGTCTAATCTTCCCGCGACCCCCGGGGAAACGGAGCGAACAGGCCCCGAAACGGCGACGCCAGACGCCGATCGCCCCCAGAAGGCGGCCGTTTCGACCTCCTCCCGAGGCTCTCAGAGGCCGCAGAAGCGCCGCAAGCGCCGAGAACGGACTGAACCCCCTAGCCAGCCGGCCCCGGCCAGCGCGGCCAGCGCGGCGGCTCAGGCGACCCCTTCCAGGCCCCCCCGGAAGTCCGCAACGGCGCGATCGCGCGCTGCGGCTGCCTGGGCCGCCAAGGAACCCGCCGCGGCGGCCAAGTTCCTCCGCTCCCATCCCGCGGCCGTCTTTGCCCTGACCCCTCCGGACGTCGACCAGCTTCACGGCGAAGAACTCAGGGAGCTGTACAGCGATCTAGACCACCTCGAAGCCGCCGCCGACCTCGCCGAGCGCCGGATCACTTCCGATGTTCCAGCGCACCTTCGGGCCGCCCTGCGCGCCGCCGAGCGCGAACTCATCGCCCTACTCCAACAGCGGCCCTCGACCGTCGAAGTTGACGGCGAACCCCTGAGCATCCTGGCGGCCGCCCGCGAGACACTGAGCCCCGACCGTCGCTCCGTCGCCATGCTGCCGCCACCGCCGCGCGTCCGGGTGGTGGACGCCCCCGAGGACCGCGACCGGCTACCGGACGTCCTCCCCGACCCAACCAAGGCAGAGAGACAGCTCGTCCTCCCGAACCTCAATCCGCATCCGAACCCACACGGCGGACCCGCGCCCTGGCTGACCGTCTTCGACAGCCTGGGCGGCGTGAGCATGATGCCCGGTAGGGGCGCGCCACTTGACCTGCGCCTCTTCGTCGAGGCCTTGGCCTGGGCACCGCCTGCAGCAAGGCGCGGCCGCATGGTGGACGTTCCGCTCACCGTCCGAGAGCTTGCTGAGGCCCTGTGGCCAAATGGCTGGCAGCGCGGCCGCGACTTGCCGAAGCTGAGGAACGCCATGCGGGCAATCAACGCCCTGGGTTTCTTCAGCACCCCGGATGCCCGCCTCGAGTGGGCGCCGGTCCTCTGGCGCGCGATCCCGGGCCAAGGTGCCCACCTAGATGATCACGCGCTCCTGCAGGTCCAGTTGCCACCCATCGCGGGCACCGGTGCCGGTGCCCGCTTCGACCGGTTGACGGCACGTCGCCTCGGCGTCAGCTCCGCGCCGGAGTTTCGCGCTTACCTCGGGCTGGTCCATGAATGGGATCGTCGGCTGATCCGTGGTGTTCGGCCCAGGCCCGGACACTCTCTGCCGGGATACTCACCGACCGACCGCCGCCTCCTAATCTTCGGCGACGACCCTGAGCGAGCCGGGACCCGTCGCAAGCGTCAACTAGATGCAGACCGCGCCTTCGAGGGCTTGGCGGACCGCGGCGTAATCGAACTTGACCGCGATTCCCGCGACCCGCGGATCCTCATCCCCGAACGCCGAGACCTTGAGAGACCTACCCACCCGGTAACGCACCTACCCACCCGGTAACGCTTCGCTCTCCGAGACCTACCCACCCGGTAACGCACCTACCCACCCGGTAACGCTTCGCTCTCCGAGACCTACCCGCCCGGTAACGCCCACCTACCCACCCGGTAACGCTTCGAGGTCGCCGAAGCGCCACAAACCCTTGTTCTGCCTAGGCTTTCCCTCGCGCGCGCGCGCGTCCCCTCTGGATCCCCCTAATTCAGAGATCCCGGCAGCACGGCCGCGGCCGTGCTGTTCGTTTCGTGGTTACTTTCGGCTGGTCTTCCAGAAAGCCGGATCCGGAGGCTGGCGAACGAAGAATGTCAACAGGGGCGCGAAAGCTGGCCGGTCGACGCGGGTTGTCGGGCGCAATCTTCATGAATCGATCCCGTTGATGGGCACTGGCTTGCCGGCCCGCAGAGCGATGCCCGGACGTTCATAGACAGAACACCCCC
>JAPOVF010000337.1 GCA_026708285.1 Acidobacteriota bacterium | reverse complement strand
GAGAAGGGCCGGTACGCGGTGGCGGTGCCGGGGGTGACGAAGGCTTAGAGGCTTGCGCTCGCCGCTTCGCGGCTCGCGTTTCCTGCCGGCCAGAAGGCCGGCGCACCCAGTTTGCGGCGCCGCCCTTTAGGGCGTGGCTTCGAAGGCGGCCAGGAACTGGTGATCGCCCCAGGCGATCCGCAGCACCGCGCCCGGTTCGACTTCCAGGAACTCGATCGTCAGCTTCTCGGTCGGCCGATCGGCCGTGGAGTGCTCGAGCGGCACCTCGACCGCGTCGGCCGTGGCGTCGCGCTGGCTGCCCCAGATGTCGGCTTCGCCGTTGAACACGAGGCTCCAGCCGTCGGCGGTGCGCCTGGGCCACAGGCTGTAGACGCCGGGATAGTCGGGAGAGGCATTGCCGTACGGGACGACGATTCCGTCGAAGGAGAGCGAGGCGTGGGTGAGCAGCTTGACCGCCCGGCCGCTGTTCCAGGTGGAGACGTCACCGGTCCCCAAGCTCTCGAACGCGCGGTAGTCGTCGCTGTCGGTCAACAGGTCCGGATAGGAGATCCGGAGTTGCTTGCCGCCCAATTCGAACTCGGCCAGATTGCCGTAGCGCAGGCGGCGGAACCGTTCCCGCAGCGCGGCGGCCCTTGTTTCGGCGTCGCTGTCCGTGGTCTGGGCGGTCGTAGAGGCGGCGTCGGCACGGCTCGAACCCGCCTCCTGCTGCGAGGCGGCGGGCGCCACCGCCACCAGTAGGGAGGCCAAGCCGACGGAAGTGGAGAGGATGTGTGCAGCTCTCAAGTCATACTCACGGGCCGACGGGAAGGTGCGTTGCGACGATCGTGAAGTCGGAGCTTACTCCGATCGACGGCCGGGAAGATCCTCGTGCGGACAGTTCAGTGCTGACCGTCGTCTACGCCCTCGACTGCGCTGGCCTCAGACTCCACCCTGAGTTGCCGCAGGCGGTCGTAGTCGTACGAGTCGCGCCGAGCAGGGTTCCTGTCTGCGAAGTCGAGGGGCGTGGCTCCGTCCTTGTCCGTCGCGTCGGGGTCCGCACCAGCGTCGAGAAGCAGGTCGATCATCTTGCCGGCGGCCGGGTTCATGATCGCTACGTGTAGCGGCGTCATCTCGTTTTCCCTGCGGGCACTCACGTCCGCGCCAGCCTCGAGCAGAGCGGTGACTATGGCCGGATTCTGGCTGCGAAACGCGGCGAAGTGAAGGGCGGTCTCGTTCGCGTGGTTGCGAGCGTCGACTTCGGCTCCCGCCTCGAGGAGAGCTGCCGTTACCTCGAGATTCGGGTTCTGCAACGCGGCCAGGTGCAGCGCCGTGTCTCCGGAAGCGGCCTGCGCGGTGACGTCAGCCCCGGCCTCGAGCAGCGCGGTGATGACGGCGACGTCCGGATTGCCGCCGGCGGCCAGAATCAAGGCTGTCTCCTCGCTAGCGTTTCTCGCCTCGACGTTCGCTTCGGCCTGGAGCAGCGCAGCCACGACCTCCGCCGTGTTCACTTGCGCCGCGCCGTGAAGAGGTGATGTTCCGTCGCGGTTCTGCGCATTCACATCCGCTCCGGCCTCAAGCAACACATCGACCACGGAGACGATCCTGTTACCGCCGGCTGCCATGATCAGAGGAGTGGAGTCGGCGTCGCTGCGCGCGTCCACTTCAGCGCCTGCCTCCAGCAGCATCTTCGCCACGGCTGGATTCTGGTTCAGGGCGGCGGTGTGCAAAGGCCTGATCCCGATGGCGGATTCGGCCTCGAGCTTCGCTCCCGCCTCGAGTAGGGCCGCCGTGGCGGCGATGTCGGTCATGAACACGCCCGTACCGTGGAGCGGGGTCAAGCCGGCTTCGTCGATCGCATTCGGGTCGACGCCCTCTTCGAGACAGCGAACCACATCGTCTGTCGAGGCGTTCAGGAAGAACTCGCGGGTGTTCCAGTCCTCGCACGAGGCCAGGGCGGCGGGGCTGGACCACCAGGCGAGAGAGCTGGCCACGAACGCTGCCGCGATTCGATGTCCCACTCTTGCCCTCCTCCCGACAGTAGACTTCTCGCTGACGTTGGGACGACCGCGTTCACCGTAGCATGAGCACTCCAGAGCCAAGACGCGACGAGAAGCCCGCCGAGGACGCCAGCCCGCTCCGCTTCGTGACCGCGGCGTCCCTGTTCGACGGGCACGACGCGGCAATCCACATCATGCGCCGGATGATCCAGGATCGCGGTGCCGAGGTGATCCATCTGGGTCACAACCGCGGCGTCGACGAGATCGTCCGCGCGGCGGTGCAGGAGGACGCGGACGCGATCGCGGTCAGTTCCTACCAGGGCGGTCACATCGAGTTCTTCCGCTACATGATCGACCGGCTGGCGGAGGAGGGCAGGGAAGACGTTCTCGTCTTCGGCGGCGGCGGCGGCACGATCACGCCGGAGGAGATCGCGGAACTCGAGGCCTACGGAGTCGAACGGATCTACCACCCCGACGACGGTCTGAAGATGGGCCTGCCGGCGATGATCGACGATGTCGTCGAGCGGGCGCATGCGAAGCGCCGGCCTGCGCCCGCACCGCGTTTCAGCGTGCGCGTCGCCTCGGATCCGGACGGTGACATCGAGCTGTCGCGCCTGCTCTCCGCCATCGAGCGCGGGGCGGTCGGCGAGTCGGACCTGCGCCGCTTGCGCAAGGAGTGGCAGTTGGCCGGCGCCGGCGTGCCGGTCGTGGGCCTCACCGGCACCGGCGGCGCGGGCAAGAGCAGCGTCGCCGACGAGCTGCTGAACCGCTTCCTCGAGTGCATGCCCGAAACGTCTTCCGGGATGCGGATCGCCCTTCTGGCGGTCGATCCGACGCGCCGGCGGACCGGCGGCGCCCTGCTCGGCGACCGGATCCGGATGAACAGTCTGCGCAGCGAGCGGGCCTTCATGCGCTCGATGGCGACGCGGCGCCAGCATCTGGCGACCAGCGAGGTCCTGGGGGACGCGATCGCTCTGCTCAAGGCGTCCGGGTTCTCCATGGTCCTCGTGGAGACTGCCGGCATCGGCCAGAGCGACAGCGAGATCGTCGACCTGGTCGATCTCTCGGTCTACGTGATGACCTCGGACTACGGCGCGGCGAGCCAGCTCGAGAAGATCGACATGCTCGACTTCGCCGACGTCGTCGTGCTGAACAAGTTCGATCGGCGCGGCGGCCAGGACGCGCTGCGCGACGTGCGCAAGCAGTGGCGGCGCAACCGGCTCGCCTTCGATACGGCCGACGAGGACGTGCCGGTCTACCCGACGATCGCCAGCCAGTTCCAGGACCCGGGCATAGGCTGGATGTTCTGGAACGTCTGTCGGCTGCTCCGGGAGCGGCTCGACCTGGACGACGCCGCGTGGACCCCCGAGGTCGACCTGGACGAGCGCGAGCCGAAGGCGGCCGTCCTGATCCCGGACAGTCGCAACCGCTACCTGGCGGAGATCGCCGAGGCGGGCCGTGCGGCGGAGGCCGACGCCGGCCGGCGCGCGGCCGCTGCCTCGAAGGCGCACGGCTGCTACCGGGCGCTGGCCGAGCTGGACGATCCGGAGCTTCCAAAGCCTCTTGCCGGGTACGCGCCCGAGGCGCTCGATACGGCGCCCGACCAGACGCTGGCGCGGCTGCGCCGGAGGTACCAGGAAGCGCTGGCCGAAGTCGGTGCCGACGCGGCTGAGCTGCTGAAGGACTGGCCCGGGCGCGTCGACGCCGCCCGTGCCGACCAGTACAGCTACCCGGTTCGCGGCCGCGAGGTCACGGGCGAGAACTACGTCACCACCCTGAGCCACCTGCGGATGCCGAAGCTGGCGCTGCCCGAGTACTCGGACTGGGGCGACCTGCTGCGCTTCCTGCTGAAGCACAACCTGCCGGGCGCCTATCCCTACACCGCAGGCGTCTACCCCTACCGTCGCCGGGGCGAGGAACCGACGCGGATGTTCGCGGGCGAGGGGATCGCTGAGCGCACGAACCGGCGATTCCACTTCGTGTCGCGCGGGCAGCCGGCGAACCGTCTGTCCACGGCGTTCGACTCGGTGACGCTCTACGGCTCGGACCCGGGGCTCCGGCCCGACATATGGGGCAAGGTCGGCAACTCGGGGGTCTCCATCGCCACCGTCGATGACATGAAGCGGCTCTACTCGGGGTTCGATCTCTGCGACCCGGCGACGTCCGTGTCGATGACGATCAACGGTCCCGCGCCGACCATCCTCGCCTTCTTCATGAACGCCGCGGTCGACCAGCAGGTCGAGCGTCACCTGCGGGAAACCGGCGGCCTGGAGCAGGCGCGGGCGGAGATCGACCGGCGGTCCGGCGGCGACGTGCCGGTCTACCGCGGCGAGCTGCCAGAGGAGAACGGCGGCCTGGGACTGGAGCTGCTCGGCATCTCCGGCGACCAGGTGGTCGAGCGCGACGTCTACGAGCGCATCCGCGCCGACGCCCTGAGCCGCGTCCGGGGCACGGTCCAGGCGGACATCCTGAAGGAGGACCAGGCCCAGAACACGTGCATCTTCTCGACCGAGTTCTCCCTACGGATGATGGGCGACGTCCAGCAGTTCTTCATCGACCACAACGTCCGCAACTACTACAGCGCCTCGGTCAGCGGCTACCACATCGCGGAAGCCGGCGCGAACCCGATCACCCAGTTGGCGTTCACGCTCGCCAACGGATTCACGATCGTCGAGTACTACCTGGCGCGGGGCATGGCGATCGACGACTTCGCTCCCAACCTGTCCTTCTTCTTCTCGAACGGGATGGACCCGGAGTACGCGGTGATCGGCCGGGTGGCGCGGCGCATCTGGGCGCGCGCGATGCGCGAGCGCTACGGCGCCTCCGCCCGCAGCCAGATGCTGAAGTACCACATCCAGACCTCGGGCCGTTCGCTCCATGCCCAGGAGATCCAGTTCAACGACATCCGCACCACACTGCAGGCGCTGTACGGCATCCTCGACCGCTGCAACTCCCTGCACACGAATGCGTTCGACGAAGCCATCACCACGCCGACCGAGCAGTCCGTGCGGCGCGCTCTGGCGATCCAGTTGATCATCAACCGGGAGTTCGGGCTCAACCGGAGCGAGAACCCCTGGCAGGGCTCGTTCGCCCTGGATCAGTTGACCGACGCGGTGGAGGAGGCGGTCTACCTGGAGTTCGAGCGCCTCGCCGAGCGGGGCGGCGTGCTGGCGGCGATGGACACGATGTACCAGCGCTCGAAGATCCAGGACGAGAGCATGGAGTACGAGGCGAAGAAGCACGACGGCAGCCTGCCGGTGGTCGGTGTGAACACCTTCCTCGCCGAGGGCCAGGAGTTCGCGGAGACGGTCGAGGCGGAGCTCATCCGCTCGACGGACGACGAGAAGCAGCAGCAGATCGACAGCCTGGCCGCCTTCCACCGGCGCCACGGCGACCACTCAGGGGCGTGTCTCGAGCGGCTCCAGGACGTGGCTCGGCGGCGCGGCAACGTGTTCGCGGAACTGATGGAGACGGTCAAGCACTGCTCGCTCGGCCAGATCTCGGACGCGCTCTACCGCGTCGGCGGCGAGTACCGGCGCAGCATGTAGCAGGACCGGAGCGCCGGCCTTCCGGCCGGCGAGGGCCGGCTCCGTTGCTACTGGCAGGGGAAGGCCTTGATGTCGCTCCTCGTCGCGGCGGTTCTTCCCTGCCGGTTCGTGTGCTCCCAGGGCTCGGCGCCAGGCCCCGTCACCACGAGGCTGAATTCCAGGGTGGTCACGGGTGCCACGAATACCCAGCGGTGGTCGTTGTGCCCGCAGCCGTCCAGCACCTTGACGAGGACCTCGGCGTTGCTGCGGTTGAAGAACCAGAGAACGCCGGACTCGTCGGACCAGGTGCCGCCCTTGGCCTGACCCTCCTCCCCGCTGGGCGTGACGTAGCACATGCTGACCTCGTAGCCACCGTCGAACTCCAGTACCGGGGTGGTCGGCGTGCAGCTTGCTACGTGCGGCGGCTCGGGCTCCGGATCAGGGTCCGGATCCGGATCCGGCGAAGTCGGGCGCGAGCCTCTGCCGGCGAAGCCGTCCTTGATCCAGTCGAACACCTTGGTGTTGGGTACCGTGCCGCGCACGTTCTCCGACGTGCGGCCGACCGCGTAGATCATCACGTCTTCCCCGGCGTGCGTCTCCAGGAACAGTGGGACCGTTGCCTCCTGCCGGTACGCCGAGTGGGCGGTGCTCGAAGGAACGGCGCCGCCGTAGCCTGCCGTCCTGTCGCTGTTCGGATTGACGCGCGAACCGCTCCGATGTCCCGGCCCGTTGGCGTAGCCCAGGATGGTGTAGGGAATGCCGCCCGAGTCTCCGCTCTCCGAGATCGTGCCTCCGCTGTCGATGTCGTGGACCGTTCCCAGGATGCCGTGGTGCGGCTGGTCGCGGAACGACGCGGGCACCGAGCGGGGGGTGTAGCTCAGGTCGCCGAGCGGCCGCATCGGGTAGCCGGCGATCGTGAAGACGTGGCTGTGGTCCGCGGTCGCGAGGATCAGGGTCCTGTTGAGATTCACGCTCCGCTGTGCGGCGCTGATGGCGCGATCGAACATCCGGGTGTCGGTGAAGGCGCGGTAGGCATTCCCCTCGTGGTGGGCATGGTCGATTCGGCCCGCTTCGACCATCAGGAAGTAGGGCTTCCCCGTCGCCCCCAGAATCTGGATCGCCTTCCTCGTCATCTCCTCCAGGCTCGGCTCGGCGCTGTCCCGGTCCGCTTCGTACTCCAGGTGACTCGACGCGAACAGACCGATCGCGCGGCCGGAACCGCCAAGCGAATTGAGTCCCTGCCGATTCCAGACGTAGCGGTAGCCCAGCTGCTGCAGTTCGTTGCGGAGGTCGCGGCCGTCCGTTCGCCGGCCGGGAAGACCCTCGTCGTCGCTTCCCGAAGTGGGAAGAAAATGCCGTCGACCACCACCGAAGATGACGTGAAGCCCGTCCCCGAGTCGTGTGTTGAAGCCCCCTTCGCCCGGCACCATCTGCGCGGCGATCTCGTTCTCCAGGTTGCGGTCGTTGACGT
>JAPOVF010000296.1 GCA_026708285.1 Acidobacteriota bacterium | reverse complement strand
GACCGCGCCTCCGCCCGCATGGCCTGCGCCGACGAGGCGCCCGAGTCGGCGATCGACAGCGCCTGGCACTTGGGGCAGCGGATGTCGGCCGCGACCAGGGACACGGCACGGTCGAGCTCCTCGCCGGAGAGCGGTTCGCCCTGCGGGTCACCCAACTCGCGCGAAGCTTCGACTCCGAGTCCCGGCCGGACCTCGCCCTCCGCCGGCGGCAGATCGATGTCGGGTCCGGCATCCTGCGACTGCGCCAGGGCCGGCGCGGTGGGCGGCAACGCGGCCAGGACACCCGGTGTTACGCCTGATGCCGGCCAGAAGGCCGGCGCACCCAGCAGAACGAAGGCGGCCGCCGGGATGTCGGTAGCCCGCCGCATGTCAGCCGGTCGCTTCAGCCGGCTGCGCCAGCAAACGGTTGGCGACGTCGAGGAGCTGCTGGGGCGATACCGCGCCGATCGCCTTGTCGACGATCGTGCCGTCGCGGTCGATGAAGAAGGTCTCGGGAGGGCCGTAGACGCCGTAGGCGATGGCCACCCGGCCGCCCTCGTCGATCAGCGACGGACCCCAGGTCCCGTTCTCGGTGTTGAACTGGGCGATCAGGCCGGGCTCGTCCTGGAAGATGACGCCGAGGAAGTGGATCTCGCCCCGCCAGCGCCGGGCGCCCTCCATGAGCAGCGGGTGCTCGACCCAGCAGGGGACGCAGTAGGTGGCCCAGAAGTTGATGACGACCGGCGTACCGCGCAGTTCCTCGAGGTCGACGATGTTGCCGTCGAGATCGGCGAGGCGGAAGCTGGGCGCCGGTTGGCCGATCAGCGGCGACTCGACGATCTGGGGATCGTGCCGGAAGCCGAAGCCCAGCACGAGCAGGACTGGCAGGCAGATGCCGAGGCCGATCAGGAGGACCTTGCGGTTCATCGCCCTCCCCCTGCCGGCGACGCCGCGAGTTCCGGCACCGCGTCGGGTGCGGCGGCGCGCCGTTCGGCGGCGGTGGGAATCAGGCACAGGGCCGTGCCGGCGACCATGATGACCACGCCGATCCAGATCCAGGCGACGAGCGGCGTCCTGATAGCCCGCAGGCCGATCGAGCCGTCGCCGCCCACGTTCATCAGGGTCAGGTAGAGGTCGTGGCCCGCCGTGGTCCGGACCGCGGGCGTGCCGATCGGTTCGCGCTGGTTCGGGTAGATGTTGAGCGAGGGGTACAGGACGCCGCGGCTCCGGCCGTTGCTTAGAACCTCGACTTCGGCCTGGTGGCGGTCCAGGTGGGGCTCCTGGACCAGCTCGGCGCCGCGGAACGTCATCTCGTAGCCGCCGAGGCGGAGCGTTTCGCCGGCGCGCAGGGTCGCCTCCGCCTCGCGCTGGAAGGTCGACGACACGGCGATCGCGACGAAGGTGACGACGACCCCGAGGTGGACGACGTAGGCGCCCAGCCTGTCCGGTGCCACCAGCAGGGCGGCGAGCGGTCCCTTGCGGCCCTCGCGCCGCCGCCGCGCCCGCACCGGCCGCAGTCCCTGGTCGGCCGTCACCCAGAGGGCGAAGCCGGCAAAGGCGCAAACGATGAGCACCGGCGCGGAGCGGGCGCCGAAGAGAAGCGCCAGCGCCAGGCCGACGCCGGCCGCGGGGAGGGGGCGCAGCAGGGCGCGGCGCACGAGCTTCGGATCGCTGCCGCCCCAGGGCAGCGCCGGACCCACGCCCATCAGCAGCAGCAGTCCGGCGAACAGCGGCACCGCCATCCGGTTGAAGTAGGGCTCGCCCACGCTGACCTTCACTCCGCGCAACGATTCGGCGACGATCGGGTAGATCGTGCCCACGAGCACCGTGAACATCAGGCTGACGAAGAGCAGGTTGTTCAGCAGGAAGGCGCCTTCGCGGCTGACCAGGCGCTCGTTCGAGGGCTCGGAGACCAGGGTGTCGATCCGGAGCGCCAGCAGCACGACGACCGCGGCCGCGCAGAGCGCGAGAAAGGCCAGGAACACCGGGCCGATGGGGCTCTGGGTGAAGGAGTGGACCGAGTTGACGACCCCCGAACGGGTCAGGAACGTGCCGAGGATCGTGAGCAGGAACGTGATCATGATCAGGATCACGGTCCAGGCCTTCAGCGTTCCGCGCCGCTGCTGGACGACGCCCGAGTGAAGCGCCGCGATCCCGGTCAGCCAGGGAAGGAAGGAGGCGTTCTCGACGGGGTCCCAGGCCCAGTAGCCGCCCCAGCCGAGCACCTCGTAGGACCACCAGCCGCCGAGCATGATGCCGGCGGTGAGAAACGACGTCGGAACGAGAAGCCAGCGGCGCATCGGACGCAGCCACGTGGCGCCCAACTGGCCGCGGAGCAGCGCCGCCACGGCCATGGCGAAAGGTACCGACATGCCGACGTAGCCCAGGTAGAGCATCGGCGGGTGGATCGCCATCAGCAGGTGGTTCTGGAGCAGCGGGTTCGGCCCCGGGCCGTCGACGGGAACCGGGGGCGGCGTGGGCGCGAACGGGTCGGCGACGCTGGCGATCAAGAACGTGAAGAAGGCGCCGATGCCGAGCAGGGTGGCCAGGGTGTAGGCGAGGTAGTCGTCGTGCCCGCGCCGCTGGAAGATGGCCGCCGCCGCGATGTAGAGGCCGAGGATCAGACCCCAGAAGAGGATCGACCCCTCGAGCGACGACCACAGCGAGAAGATCGTGATGTGGAGCGGCGTCGCCAGCGACCCGACCTGGGCGACGTAGGAGACGGAGAAGTCGTGGCTGAGCAGGGCGTACCACATGACCCCGCAGGCGCCGGCCATGGCCGCCGCGAACACCAGCGCCAGTCGCCGGGTCCAGCGCAGGCCGGCCTCGGAGCGCCGAACTCCGGCGATGTAGCCGAAGGGAGCGCCGAAGCTCGCCGCGATCAGGCCCAGGAGGACGAACCCCTGGCCCAGTGCCGAGGTCACAGGTCGAACTGCATGGACTCGATCAACTCCGCCATGCTGCGGTTGTCGTCGACGTCCGGCGCCTGGTACTCGTTGTCGTGCTTCACCAGCAGGCGCGAGGTGGCGAACTGGCCGTCCTCGCCCATCGTCCCTTCGAGGACGACGCCGATGCCCTCGCGGAACATGGCCGGCGGTACGGCCGTCGTGCGCACGTTGACCCGCGATTCCCCGTCGGTGACCGTGAACGCGAGGGTCAGACCGTCTTCGCTCCGGCTTACCGAACCCTTCTCGACCAGACCGCCGAGACGGATGCTGGCGCCGACGGCGTCCGGACCCGCCTCGTGGAGTTCCGAGGGACTCCAGAAGTAGACGAGGTTCTCGCCGACGTCGCCGAAAGCGAGAACCGAGAGCGCGATCGCCACGGCGGCGCCCGCGGCCAGCAGCAGGAGACGGCGGTTGCCGCGGTCAGGAGCCGGTGTGCTCGTCTGTGTCGTGGGTTCCGTGCTCATCGCTCTGTTCCTGCGCCGGGGTGTTGCCGGAGGTCCGCCGCCTTCGGGCGAACAGACTGTAGGTGTAGAGGACCAGGGCCGCGCCCGCCGATCCGTAAGCGGCCGTGACCCATCCCCAACCGCCGACTATAACGCCGTCCACGCTTCGTCTTCTCCTTCGGCTGGCCGGTCGCCGGCAGGCCGTCACTCTTCCATGGCGACGGCGGCCAGCACGCCGCCGAGCGCCCAGTAGATCACATCGAAGGCGAGCAGCATGACGATCCAGCTCCGCGTCTGGTCCATCGGATCGCCTTGAAGAAGGAGCGCCACCGTCTTCACCGACGCGATCAGCACCGGGATGACGAGGGGGAAGAGGAGCAGGGGCAGCAGCACGTCCTGGCTCGCGGCTCGGCTCGTCATCGCCGCGTAGAGGGTGCCGGGCGCGGCGAGACCGGCCGCGGCGAGCAGCCAGACGCCGAAGACGCCGAGCAGGGCGCCGGGCCCCGCATCGACGCCGTAGAGGATGATCGCCGAGGGGAGCAGCACCGGCGCCAGCATGGCCAGGAAGACGAAGTTGCCGAGGGCCTTCGCGTAGAAGAGGACCGCGGGCTCGACCGGGAGCAGCAGCAGGCCCTCGAGGGCGCGATTCTCTCGTTCGACCCGGAAGGACTCGGACAGCCCCAGAGTCGAGCTCAGGAGCAGGGCCAGGATGAGGAAGCCGGGGGCCATGACGGTCGCGGTGCGGTCGTCGGCATCGATGGCGAAGGAGAACAGCACCAGGGTGATACCCCCGAAGAGCACGATCGAGAGGAAACGGAAGCGGCCCCGCCACTCGACCCGCAGGTCCTTCGCCAGCAACACGAACACGGGCCCCACGAGCTTCACCGCAACCTCCTCGCCCACGCCTCTTCGAGGCCGGCGGCGGCGCCCCGCCAGGCGATCTGGCCCTGCTCGAGGAGGATCGCCCGGTTGCAGAGGCGGGAGGCCCGTTCGACCGCATGGGAGGCCACGATCAGGGTTCCGCCGCCGCCGGTGAAGCGCTCGATCCAGCCCTCGATCAAGGTCTGGCCCTGGGGATCGAGAGACGCGAAGGGCTCGTCGAGCAGCAGCAGCCTGGGGTCCTCCAGCCGCGACCGCGCGAGGACGAGCCGCTTCCTCATTCCGGCCGAGAAACCGGCGACCTGACGGTTGGCGGCGTCCTCGAGACCGAGTTCGGCGAGCAGGTCGGGGAGCCCGCCGGAACCACCGCGCTCGCCGCACAGCGAGCTCCACAACCTCAGGGTCTCGACCGCGGTCAGCCGGTCGTAGAGATAGTCGTGGTGGGAGACCAGGGAGAGTGAGCTTCGAGCGCCGAGGCGGTCTTCGGACGGGTCGCGGCCGTCGACCAGGAGTTCGCCCGCGGTCGGTTTCCTGAGGCCGGCGATCAGCCGCAGCAGCGTGGTCTTCCCGGAACCGTTGGCCCCGGCCAGAAGCAGGCGCTCACCCGCCTCCAGATCGAGGTCGACATGCGCCAGGGCCCACTGGGTACCGAAGCGAATACCGAGTCCGCGTGCGTGAATCAAGGTCTCGGCCCGGTTACTCTCTAGGCGGCGAATGCGGGGACGCCCGTCCCCGGGGCTCCGAGGGTATAGCAGCCGCAACAATCGGTCGCGGGAGACGTAGGTGAAGGCTGTGGAGGCAACTCGGGCGACCGACGAGGAGTTGGTGGCTGCGATTCTGGATGGCGAGACGGCCCTGTACACCGACCTCGTCCAGAGGTATCAGGGGCGGCTGGTCAACTACCTGAACCGCTTTCTCGGCAATGTCGACGAGTCGCAGGAGTTGTCCCAGGAAGTGTTCCTGAAGGTCTACCGGGCCCTCGATCGTTACAACCCCACCTACCGATTCTCGACATGGCTCTTTCGAGTGGCAAAGAACGCGGCGATCGACCTGCTGCGCAAGCGGCGCCTCAAACTGGTTCCGATGCAGCGGGTCGGCTTCGACGGAGAAACCCGCGAGAGGGAGTTTCCGAGTGAGGAGAGGGACCCGTACCGGGTGCTTCGGAACCTCGAACGGCGCGATGCGATCGGTGCCGCGATCGACGGTCTGAAGGACGAGTACCGGGAGCTGATCCAGTTGAGACACTTCGCCGAGATGACCTACGAAGAGATCGCCGAGTTCAAGGGCATGCCCCTGGGCACGGTGAAGAACAAGTTGTTTCGCGGCCGCCGGATGCTGAAGGCCCGGTTGGCTGAATACCTCACCGACTGAAGGACGGGGGGAGTACAGCGATGACGAGTTCCAGGAGTGGGGTCAGCGAATCCATGTCCGGCGTCTGTTCCCACGCCGAACTGATCGACGCCTACGTCGACGGCGCCGTGGCCGGGCCCGAGCGCGAGCAGGCGGAGCGGCATCTCCTGGAATGTGGCGAGTGCCGGAGCGAGGCGCGCGCCCTGGCCGCGCTGGGCGAACTCCTGGCCGCGGAACGGCTCGCGCCCGAGCGGCTCGAAGTCGCCGTCCGCGCCCCGTCGCGGGCGCGCCGCCGCAGGGCTTGGGCGGTGGCCGCGGCCCTCGTGGGGCTGTTCGGCGGCTCTTTGGCGGCGCTCGCCGGGCTCGCGCCCCGGGTCGAGTCGGCGACCTCGGCGGTGGCCGCGCTGTTCGACTTCACCGTCACGGTCGCGCTGGTCGGCGCCGGCCTGCTCGAGGCGTCGTGGCGGGGCGTGAGCGCTGCGGCGTCCTCGGTGCTCCAGCCCGCGGCGCCCGGTCTCGTGTTCGGCGTTCTCCTGGTCGGGGGCCTCACCGCGCTCCTGTTCTTTCTGCTGAGACGCGGTTCCAGGGCGACGGTTCGGGAACGGCAGCGGCGCTGAGGTCTCCGGTCGCGGCGGGAGCTACGATCGGCGAGGTCCCGTGCCCGACATCGTCAACAAGCGCCCGCACCTGCTAGCTCCGGCTCTGCTGGCCTGTGTCGCGGTCGCGGGCGGCTGCACGCCTGCCGAGCGGCCCGCGGAGAGCGCCGGGGCGGCCGTCGTCGTCGAGGCGGAGGCGGTCGTGCGGGATCAGGTCATCGCGGTGGGACGGGATCTGGAGTTGCGCGGCGAGGCTCGCTCGGATGCCGTCGTTCTGAGCGGTGACGCCCGCGTCGACGGCGTCGTGGCGGGCGACGTGATCGTGCTCGGCGGCGACGTCCACCTGGGATCGCCGGCCCGCGTGCGCGGCGATGTGTTCGTGCTGGGCGGCGAAGTGAACGCCGAGTCCGGGGCCGCGGTCGAGGGCCGAACCGTGGCCTGGCCGCGGGCGCCGTCCTCGTTGCTCATCCTGGCCGAGGGGCCGGTGGCGGGCCGCTCGCCGCTGTCCCCGGCGGTGGCGATGCTGAACCTGGCGTTGCTGCTGGCGTGGTTGCTGGTGTCGGTGGTCCTGGTGTGGGGGTTCGACTCGTCGCTCCTCGGGACCGCCCAGAGCGTTCTGGAGCGGCCGTTTCGCAACTTCTTCGTTGGCCTGGTGGCGGTGCTCGCGGTGGGTCTGACCTTCGGCCTGGTGACGGCCGTGGCACCGGCGATGATCGGAGTGCCGCTGCTCGTCGTGTGCGCCGTGGCGGCGATGGTGTGCAAGCTGTGGGGCACCGTGGCGGTGTTCATGGCGGTGGGCACCCG
>JAPOVF010000153.1 GCA_026708285.1 Acidobacteriota bacterium | reverse complement strand
TCCCGCGGGCTGGGCCGGCTGCCCTGACTGAGGATGCCGACCTTGTAGATCCTGCCCGCCACCCAGGCGGAGCCCCAGACGGTCAGCGTCATCAGCACGATCGAGACGGCGACCATCCAGGCGGGTACGTCCCCCATGACGGCTCGGGGGTACATCATGATCGGGCTGAAGAAGGGGAACAGGGCCACCCAGTTCATCCACTGCATGCTGTTTCCCTGGAACGTCATCATCTGAAGCATGAACGGAATGATGATCAGGAAGATGAGGGGCGCCTGGGTTTGTCCCGCTTCCTGCAGGTTCCGGCACATGGCGCCGACCGCGGCGAACAGGCTCGAGTAGAGGAAGTAGCCGAGCAGGAAGAAGACGACGAGCAGCAGAACGGCGCCGGGGCCCGGCAGGTACTGCCGGAATTGAGCCAGCTCCTCGAAATCCGAGGCGGCGGCGATCAAGGTCGGCAACGCAAGGCTGGCCAGCAGGGCCACGCAGCCGATCCAGATCGCCACCTGGGTGAGCCCGACGGCTCCGACCCCCACGATCTTGCCGAGCATGAGCTGCCAGGGTCGCAGCGACGAGATCACCAGTTCGACGACCCGGCTCTGCTTCTCCTCGAGGACCGACTGCAGCGTCTGGGCGCCGTAGGCGAGCATCATGATGTAGAGGATGATGCCGCCCGCGATGCCGGTGATCATCCCGGTGATCCGTTCGGCCTCGGCTTCCTCCGCTTCCTCCTCGTCGAGGCCCACCGGTTCGTACTCCAGCGAGCCGCCCTGGAACAGCCTCCGGACCGAATCGCCGTCCTCCATCTCGCCGAGCCGCAGGTCGACGACCTCCTCGACGATGGCCGCGCGCATCAACTGGCTCCGCACTCCGCCCGGCGGTTCCTTCGACCGGTACGCGAAGACGGCTTCGCTGGCCGTCGTGTCGTCGAGGACGATGTAGGCCTCGAGTTCCTCGTCCAGCACCTGCTGGTCCAGCTCCTCGGTGCCGGTTCCGGGTGCGGCCAGTTCCACGTCGTATCCCGCCCGATCCAGGGCTTGCTGGACGCGTTCGCCGAGTTGTCCGTTCAGGTCGATCAGGGCGATCTGCCGCTCCGACTGCTCGGAAAGGACCGCCACGAAGCCGACCACCGCCATGATGCCGATGATGAGCAGCGGCATGCCCAGGGTCGAGAGGATGAAGGCCCTCGTCTTGACGCGCTCCACGTACTCGCGGCGGATCACCGACCAGACCTGCTTCATGACGCACCTCCCGTCTGCGAATGGGCATCGTCTTCGGCTGGTTCACCGGCGTGTCGGACGAAGATCTCGTGCAGCCGGGGTTCGAGCAGCTCGAACCTGCGCAGGCTGACTCCTTCCGCGAGCACCGAGCCCAGAATCTCCTCCGGGCGAACCCCGTCGTGCAGGGACAGGTGGAACGCGTCGCCGACCTCTTCGACCTCCGAGACGCCGGGCCAGGTGGCGGCTGAGGGAGCCTCGCCGTCGAACTCCACCGCCACGACGCCCGAGCGCTCGCGCCGCTTCAACTCCTTCAGGTCGTCGTCGAGCACCTTGCGCGCCCGCGAGATGAGGCAGACCCGCTCGCAGAGGCGCTCTGCCTGCTCCATGAGATGGGTTGAGAAGAGGATCGTCTTGCCACGCTCCTTCTCCTCGAGGACGATCTCCTCCAGCACGTCCTGGTTGATCGGGTCGAGGCCGCTGAAGGGCTCGTCCAGGATCAGCAGCTCCGGATCATGGAGCACGGTGGAGATGAACTGCACCTTCTGCTGCATCCCCTTCGACAGCGCCTGCACCTTCTTGGACGCCCATTCGCTGAGCCCCAGACGCTCGAGCCACTCCTCGGCCCGGGTGCGGGCCAGGGACCGCCGGACGCCGCGGATCTCGCCGAAGAAGACGAGCTGGTCGAGGACCTTCATCTTCTCGTAGACGCCGCGCTCCTCGGGCAGGTAGCCGACCCGGCTGCGGCGGGCGAAGTCGGGAGCGCCGCCGAACAGCTCCACCGAGCCGCCGTCGGGCAGAAGGATGCCCATCATCATGCGGATGGTGGTCGTCTTGCCCGAGCCGTTGGGCCCCAGCAGGCCGTAGATCGTGCCGGGCTCGATCTCGAGGTCGAAGTCATCGACCGCCGTGTGGGTGCCGAACGTCTTGCGGACGCCGGAGAGGCGTACAACGGTTCCGTTCTGAGTCATCTGGACCTACTCCGTTCGTGGGGGCGGAGAGAGGATAGTGCATCGTCGACGAAGAAGACTGGGTGCGCCGGCCTTCCGGCCGGCAGCCGCCGCCAGGCGGAATCCGGTCCTCGTGTCGTGGTGTGGTCGGCCTCTAGGACAGCGAGAGCCCGATAGGCTGTCGCGACGGTCCCGTAGCTCTTGCACGACCGAACGGAGGAACCGAGATGAACAGATCACGACGAGACCTCGTAGCGACCGCGAGCCTGAGCGCTATTGCCCTGGCCCTCGCGACGATGGCGGCACCAGCCCTTGCCGAAGAGATTCGCCCGGGCGTGTATCGCACTCCGGACGCGCGGTTCGAGGATCTTCCCGGCTTCGACTTCGAGCCGCACTACCTGGAGATCGATGGTTACCGCGTCCACTACCTGGACGAGGGGCCGGCCGACGGCGAAGTGATTCTGCTGATCCACGGCGAGCCGACCTGGGCGTACCTGTTCCGGAAGATGATCCCCGTCCTCGTCGAAGCGGGTCATCGCTGCATCGTGCCCGACCTGATCGGCTTCGGGCGGTCGGACAAGCCGGCGAGCATGGACACCCACACCTACAAGTTCCACGTCGACGCGATGACCGAGCTGGTCGAGGCGCTCGATCTGCAGCAGGCGACCTTCTTCGGCCAGGACTGGGGGAGCCTGATCGGCCTGCGGGTCGTGGCCGAGAACGAGGAGCGCTTCGCCCGGGTCGTTCTCTCCAACGCAGGCCTGCCGGTCGGCAGGGCGGCCGGCCCGGAGGACTTCCCGGAGAACAGCGCCTTCATCCGCTGGAAGCGCAGGAACCAGGCGATGATCGACGCCGGCGACATCCCCACCGGCCGTATGCTCGCCACCAACACGGGTGACCCGTCGATCGCGGCCGCCTACGACGCGCCGTTCCCCGAGCCTGCCTACAAGGCCGGGGCGCTGATCATGCCGCAGCGGGTGCCGGTCTTTGCCGACGATCCGGCCAACGAGGCGAACCGCAAGGCCTGGGAAGTGTTCGAGAGCTGGGAGAAGCCGTTCCTGACCGCCTACGGAGACAGCGACCCGATCACGCGGGGCGGCGAGGTTCCGTTCCAGCGACGGGTCCCCGGCGCCCAGGGCCAGCCGCATGTCAAGGTCGAAGGCGCGGGCCACTTCATCCAGGAGACTCACGGCGAGGAGCTGGCGGGAATCATCAACGAGTTCATCGCGGCGAATCCGCTGGAGTAGCGATGGCCGAGGTCGGCCGCCCGGCGAAGGGATGACGGAGAAGACTCACGTTGCCCTGCTGCGGGGCATCAACGTCGGCGGCAAGAACAGGCTGCTCATGAGCGACCTCTCCGCGATGTTCGTGGAGTCGGGCTGCGAGGATGTCCGGACGTACATCCAGAGCGGCAACGTCGTCTTCAGGGCAGATCCGGAGTTGGCCCGTCTCGTGCCCGACGTCATCGGAGCGGCGATCGCGGAGCGCTTCGAGTACCGGGTGCCGGTGCTGACCCGAAAGAGTGGAGAGCTTGCCGCGATCGTGCGGGAGAACCCGTTCTTGCGGGACGGAGCCGACACCGGGAAGCTCCACGTCGGGTTCCTGGCGGAGCAGCCGGAAGCTGGGGCCGTCGACTCACTCGATCGCGACCGCTCGCCTCCGGACGAGTTCGCCGTGCTGGGCCGGGAGGTCTACTTTCACTGCCCCCTGGGCCTCGCGTGCACGAAGTTCACCGCCCCGTACTTCGAATCGAAGCTGTCGACGATCATGACCGTGCGGAACTGGAGAACCGTGTCGAGGCTCCGTGAGATGACCGCCAGCCTTGGCGGTTGCAGGTGACTGAGGGATCCTGTCGCGAGTCCCCGGGGCCGACCTCGCTCGTGCGTGTCGTCTAGGTCGAGTAGTCGAGATCGGCCGGGTGGCAGTTCCGGTGGTCGGGCTCCGGATCGACCGCGAAGCGCTTCGCGGCGATCGTCGTGCGGCCCTGGACGAGCGCCTTGGCTATGCGGTGCATTCCGTCCATCACCCGGCCGTCCATACCCAGGATGATCGGGTGCGCGAGGTCCGTCGCCTCGATCAGCGCCATGTGCTGGACGACGGACCGGACCGTTGGACGGAAGTGGTCTCGGTCGAACCAGTAGACCTGGTCGATCTCGGCGATGTCGGCCAGGGGCACCTCTTCGACGGGCAGGTCGGCGCTCAGTTCGATGAGGCGTTGGACGTCCCAGGCCTTCTGGCCGCGCTCGTCGGGCATGAAGTGGTACTGACGCCGCATTGGCTCAGGCTATCGGGAGTGTGACCCTCTCCGGGAGCAGCGCGCTATGCTCGCCGGCCTCTGTTGACAGCGGGTCTGATGCTCGGAAAGGAGCTTGGGATGTCGAAGTGGACCGTTCGGGCCTTGGTGTTTGCGGCGTTGACGTTCGCTGCGTTGCCGCTGATGGCGGGAGACGAGAAGTCCGACGCTTCGTTGGGGCTTGTAGCCATCAACGTCGCTGACCTCGAGCGGTCCGAGAAGTACTACGGCGAAGTGCTGGGCTTCAAGCGCGTGTGGACGTTTCCGTCCGACGGGAACGACGTGATCGAGATCGGTCTGGCACCGCCCGGCGGCGGCGCGACCCTCGTTCTGGCGCATCTGAACGACGATCCGCTCCCCGAGGGCAAGGGCAGCTACGGCCGGATCATCGTCAACACGGCGAACGCCAAGGCTCTGGCGAAGAAGGCCGAGGCGGCTGGCTCCACGCTCCGGTGGGTCACCATTCCCGGCGACAACCCGCCGACGATCGTGTTCTTTCGCGACCCGGACGGCTACGAGATCGAGCTGTACCAGGCTGCGTCGCAGTAGCGGCGGCGAGGACCGCGGCGAAGGCGCTTCCGGTTCGCTTGCTCAGGATCGAGTCGCCACTAGGACGATCGTGAAGGTCACGAACGACACCGCCCCGAGAATCGCCACGAACCCGAGGCTGAAGACGACGAAGCGGGCGATCAAACCGGGCCACCCGCCGCCGTAAACCCGGCGCATCGCCACCAGGAGGTAGAAGAGCGCGACGATCGCCACCAGGCTGACCACGATTGGGTGAGCAATGCCCTCCGCTGTCAACAGGGGCACTCCGATGATTGAGAGGAAGGTCCCGTAGTGGCAGCCGAAAGCCAGGTGCTCCTGCAGGTACCGCCGCCAGTAGACGAGTTTGAGCATCAACATCATTGCGACCGGGCTGAACAGGTTCAGGATCGGGTAGATCGTGTCCAGCCGCTGGTTGAAGCGGGCCTGATAGGCGGGGTCTCGTAGGTCGGCGCCAAGCGCCTCTTCAAGCGCCGCGATGTCCTCCTCGGTTCCGTTGGCGAGAAGCGCGTCGAGATCGGAGACGCCAGAAAGGCTCATCACCGCGAGCACCACGGCACTCGCCGCCACGTAGAGCCGGATCGGCGAGGTGTACGCCAGCCGGCGCCCGGCTACGTACTCGGCGGTCAGGCGTCCCGGCGAGAAGAACAGCCGCGGCAACGTCCGCAGCAGCCGGATGTCGAGAACGGCAACCTGGCGGCCGAGGTCCCGCAGCCAGTGATGGAGGGGCCGCAGCGGGGGGCGGTTCTTGGCTCCGCACTGCGAGCAGAACCTGCCGGAAAGAGGCTCACCGCACTCGAGGCAGAGTGCTTCTAGCCCTTCGCTGGAATCGGTGCCTACCTCTGTCACGCTGCTGCACCATGATGCCAGACCGCAACAGCGTTACGGCCAATCGGGCCGGTCAGCCTTGGTGGGTCAGGGTCCGTAACCTTCTACGTCGCCGTCTCCGGCATCACGATCGCGATCAAGGCGTCGAGGTCAGAGATCATAGGGAGGTCGGTATCCGGCACCTCGCCGTAGCGGGAGATAACGATTCCCTTCATGCCGATCCTCTCGGCAGCCTCCACGTTCACGGGTCGATCGTCGACGAAGGCCAGATTCTCGGGTGGAATGCCGATCTCTTCCACTGCCACCTGGTAGATGCGCTCGCAGGGTTTGCTGCTTCCGACCAGGGCCGAGATCACGAAGGCATCGAAGAAGCCTCGGAGCCCCATGGTGCGGAACCTCCGGTCGAGGGAGGGCCAGTTGTCGGAGACGACTCCCATGCGGAAGCCGGCGCTCTTGAGCCGTCGCAGTACCCGCACGGTGTCCGGAAACGGCTCCATGCCGACGTCTTCCTCGAATGGCCGGAGAATGTCGGCGATGAGGTCCCCGGTCGGGTTTGAGATCCCGAGTGCCCGGAGGATGAGGGCGTAGGCCGTGTGGAACTGGTCGCGTTCGATGTCGTCCGTGACGGCCAGGGCGTGGTGCTCGTTGAGATAGCTGAGTCCGACGTCCAACGCCTCCCTGAACCGGTCCATGTTCGCGTGGGTGATCCCCTGAACGCGGAAAGCCTCGACAAAGTGCTGTCTAGGGAACCACTCGCCTGCTTTCGGCTTCACGAGTGTGTCGCCGGCGTCGAACAGGATGCCCCGGATCTGCTTCACGTTACCGGAGCCTGTCATGACTTGTGTCCAGCCCTTGATGCACAGATGGGCAGCGTCGTTATGCTCTGCACACCATGAGGACCACGATCTCCCTTGAAGACAGACTCGCCATGAAGGTCCGTCGCGAAGCGTCCCTCCGGGGAGTCAGCGTGAGCCGCTTCATCGCGACGATCCTGGACGATGCGCTCAAGCGGACGGAGCCGCGGGAGGCGTCAGTGTTTCGGCTGGTGACGGTCGGCGGCGATGGCCCGTGTTCGGGGTTTGACGTTGACCGTCCCCGCGCATTCGAGGTCGGAGAGGACGAGGCGCAGTTCGTGCCTCTGCGTCGCTGACGGATGGTCGTGACGTGCTGCTTCCGGACGTCAACGTACTGACTGTGTCGATCGTCGACGAACGCCAGTTGCTCAGGAGGAGTTCCGATCCGTTAGTCGGCCTGCAGTTCCC
>JAPOVF010000396.1 GCA_026708285.1 Acidobacteriota bacterium | reverse complement strand
CAGCGAACCACGCACCGGAGCTCGGTGGTGGCAGCGTGAGTTCCTCTACGATCTGTCGCCTGCGCTCGCGAGAGAGACCTTCGTGCAGGATCCCGTCGATGGCGGTGCTCGATGAGCCCGGTTCGGTTGCGCTAGGGCAGCGCGTGGGCCGACGGCATGACGCCCACGGCCTGACTGCCGAAGCCGAAGTCGGTCGGCTCGTACGGGCCGACGACCCGGGCATCGCTGCGCTCCGGGATCCGGTCCTCCATGCCCAGCCCCCAGTACACGGCGTTCACGAGCAAGCGTCGGAGTCCTTCGCTCTCGAAGTCCGTGGAAGCGCCCATCGTCGTCGTGAAGACGCGCGCTGCCTTGCCGTCGGCCCCGGTGTAGGAACGGGTCCACGCGATCGGGACCATCGGGTCGTTCTTCTCTCCCTCGACCGGCGGATCGTCGGGCGACATGCCAGCGAGGACGGCGCCGAGCAGCAGGACGTTCGCGTCGTCGCCAAGGTTCCGGAGGCCGTAGACGTCGGTCGGGCCCCAGACGTCGTCGACGCCGCGAAGGATCGGATGGTCCGCCGCGCCCGGAGCGACGACGCCGCGCGTGCTTTCCTGGCCGTGACGGCCGTGGTGGTTGATCCAGGTGTCGCCCAGCACCTGCTGGCCGAAACCGCCAGGCCAGGACTCGCTGCGGAAGCTCCAGTGCGCGTAGGGGCTGTCCAGGTTCCGCTGGTAGGAGAAGGCGTGGGTAGCCGTCCGCAAGCCCACGATCGGACGCCCCGATTCGACGTAGTCGACGAGGTGCTTCATCTGCTCGTCGGGCAGCTCGCGAAACCGCGTGGCGATCACCATCAGGTCGGCGTCGCTGAGCGCTTCGAGACCCGGGATGTTCGTCTGCTCCTCCGGATCGATCGCTCCGGTTTCCGCGTCGATCGAGAACAGGACCGTGCACTCGAACCCATGCCGAACCGACAGCAGCTTGCCCAGCATCGGCATCGCTTCCTCGGAACGGTACTCCTCGTCCCCGGCGACCAGCACGACCTTGCGGCCCGCGCCCGGGCCGTCGCCGCCCGGATAGGTGACCCATTGGACCTCGCTGCCCTCGCCGCGAGCGGAATGAACCACGCCGAACGCGGCGGACATGGCGATCACGAGAACTACGAAACGACCAGTCTTCATCCAGGCAACCTCCGCCGGCAGCGTACCAGCGCGAGGGTCACCTCGCGGATTCTTCGAACGGCGCCGCGGATTCCACGATCGGATTCCAGTCGTCACCGTGGAGTTCTCGCCACAGCCAGGGCCGGTAGATGATGCCCTTGGGCCTGCCGCCTTTCCACAGGTCGTACCTGGGATCCGAGTACCGCTCGAAGAAGGCCGTCACCTTGCGGTCCAGGTGAGCGACCGTTTCCGCGTACTTCGGGTTCCCGGCGACGTTCTCCTGCTGCTTCGGATCCGAGACCAGATCGTAGAGTTCGTTCTCTCCAAACGCGGGAAGGCGCTTGGTGTAGAAGTACAGCGGAGTTCGGATGGAGCGGCTCTCTTCGTGCTCGAAGTACGCTTCGTCCGGCCAGTCGGCAATGCGGTCCCCTGTGAGGACGCCGGCGAAGCTCCGGCCCGGACTTCCCGTGATCTCGACGTCGCCGAAACCAGCGTAGTCGAGGAGCGTGGACATCAGATCGTAGTGGCTGACCACCATGTCGATTCGGCGGTAGGGCTCGATCGCCCCCCAGTGGCGGAAGATCAGCGGGATCCTGAAGGTCGTGTCGACCATGAACGTCGGCGTCGTCGAGATCGGGTGTCCCCACAGGCCGTGCTGGCCGTAGAGGTTGCCCTGGTCACTCGAGAAGACGACGAGCGTGTCCTCCTCCATCCCGGCTTCCTTCAGTGCGGCCATCAGCCGGCCCACGTGGTGGTCGACCATCTCGTTCTGGGCCGCCATGTTCAACATCGTGGCCGGGTCGTTGTGCATGCGCCCGTACCTCAGGGTCACGCCGTTCAGGTAGGCGCGCCACGCTTCGTCGCGGGGCCGGCCGCGATCACCGAGAAGGGGAAACGGCTCCAGCAACTCGGGTCGGAGGCCCGGGAAGGGCGTGAACCGCCGGCCCTCGTACTTCGAGTAGAAGGGGTTCTTCGGGTCCGGCCCCATGTTCGTCGGCGGCAGGAAGTAGGGCGCGTCGTAGTTCAGCTTCAGGAAGAAGGGCGCGTCGCCTTCATGCGTCACGAGATACTCGATCGCCTTGTCGGTGAAGAACTCCACCAGGTGGCGGTCATGAATCTCGTACTCCTCGCCGTTCTCGATGATGCTGGCGTTGTAGAAGTCGGTCGTGTGACCCTCACTGAAGGTGACCCAGTGCTGGTAACCGAGGGCCGGCCGGCGGTAGCGTCCCAGATGCCACTTGCCGATCATCGCGGTCCGGTAGCCCCGGTGCGCCAGCGTCGCCGGCAGGGTGCGAAACTCCCGCACGGCAACCCAGTCGCGCGGATAGCCCGGTAGTACGTTCCTCAGCGCCGCATGCATGCCGTGCTGCGACGGCATGAGTCCGGTCAGGATCGAAGCCCGGCTCGGCGTGCAGAGGCCGTTGGTGCTGAACGCCCGAGTGAACAGCATGCCCTCGCGGGCAAGGCGGTCGAGGTGCGGCGTCTCGAACTCTCGGTTGCCGTAGGCTCCGAGCGCCTCGGCCGGCTGATTGTCGGTAAGGATGAACAGGATGTTGGGGCGCTCGGACGCCTGCCGCTCCGCAGCGCCCTGAGCGCTGCTCAGGGTCGGGAGAAGAAGAAGCAGGAGAGCCGCTAGCGTCGGACGCACCTGATGAAGATAGCGAACACGGATCGACAGGCGGCCGGCGGGCGTCTCGCGGCGCTCTGCGCAGCCCTGGTCCACTGGTTCGCGTTCGTTTCCCCCGCCGTCGGGCAGGCCGTCCCGGAAGGAGCCGCTTCCGGTCCGACGAAGGGCCAGTGGATCGAACGCGCCGCTGACAAAGCGGCTACGCAGTACTCGCCCCTGGACCAGATCGATGCTTCCAACCTGGATCAGTTGGAGATCGCCTGGCAGTGGATCTCCGTCGACCGGGTGGTCAGAGAGCAGCAATCCCAAGTGTCCGGCCGGGCACACCGGATCTTCCACTACGAAGCGACTCCGTTGTATGTCGACGGGCGGCTCTTCATCAGCACCTCCTTGGGCCAGGTCGCGGAGGTCGACGCGGCAACCGGCGAGACCGTCTGGAGCTTCGATCCCGAAGCCTGGAAAGTGAACTACGTCACGAATCTCGGGTTCCTCAGCCGGGGACTCACCTACTGGACGGACGGCGAACAGGAACGCCTCTTTCACGCGGCGGGAGACGCGAGACTGCTCTCGGTGGATCCGAGAACCAGGGAGTCCGACCCCAACTTCGGTGACGGCGGGCTGGTCGACCTGACGGAGAATCTGGGCCGCCCCATCGACCGCCGCGCCTACACGGTGACGTCTCCCCCGACCATCTGCCGTGACGTTCTGATCGTGGGCTCCACGGTCTTCGACGCGCCTCGCCAGAAGAGGATGCCGCCCGGACACGTCCGCGGCTACGACACTCTCTCCGGCGAGCTACGCTGGACCTTCCACACGATCCCGCAGGAAGGCGAGTTCGGCTACGACACCTGGGAGCTGGATTCAGCGAAGACCGGCGGCGCCACGAACGTCTGGCCGCCGATGAGCGCTGACGAGGAGCTGGGACTGGCCTACCTTCCCGTGGGAACTCCTACGCACAACTGGTACGGAGGCCACCGCCCCGGCGACAACCTCTTCTCCGAGAGCGTGGTGGCCGTTGACTGCGAAACCGGCGAGCGCGTCTGGCACTACCAGATGGTCAGGCACACCCTCTGGGACTACGACCCCCCGGCGGCGCCCAACCTGATCGACATCGAGGTCGACGGCCGGGCGATTCCGGCGATCGCCATCGTCACGAAGCAGGGTCTGCTGTTCGTGTTCGACCGGCGGAACGGGAAGCCGGTGTGGCCGATCGACGAGCGGGAGGTGCCGCCCAGCACGGTTCCAGGCGAGGTCGCCGCGCCCTTCCAGCCGTTTCCTACCAGGCCGCCGCCGTTCGAGTTCACGGGCATGCACGAGGAGAACCTGCTCGACCTGACGCCGGAACTCCGGGCCAGAGCGCTCGAGATCTTCAGGAGCGCGGATTCCGGTCCCCTGTACACGCCACCTTCCGAGCGAGGCGCCTTCGTGAATCCCGGCTGGGCGGGTGGCGGAAACTGGAACGGCGCGGCCTTCGACCCCGAGACCCACGTTCTCTACGTGCCCTCGTACACGGAGTACAACGTCGTATCGCTGGTGAAGCCCGATGCGGCCCGCTCCAACTTCAGGTACATCTGGGGCGGCGAAAGCCACCCCATGATCGACGACGAGATTCCGATCCTCAAGCCGCCCTGGGGACGCATCACCGCCTACGACATGGACCGGGGCGAGATCCTGTGGCAGGTGGCCAACGGGGACGGCGCCCGGCACCACCCGCTGCTGACGAACCTCGATCTACCGCCGCTCGGCTACCGGGGCTCGGGGTTCGTCCTTCTGACCCGCACTTTGCTCTTCGCAACCTCGAATCGGGACGACTGGAACCCGCCGATGATCCGCGCCTTCGACAAGGCGACCGGCGACCAGCTCTGGGCGACGGAACTCCCCGCCCGCTCCCGCGCGGCGCCAATGACCTACCTGCACGAGGGACGCCAGTACATCGTGGTCGCCACCGGCGGCGGAAGGCACGGCCTGAGGAAAGACCAGGAGCCGGACGCGCTCGTCGCGTTCGCGCTTCCGGAACGGAGCACCTCGCGATCAGGCGCGGGAAGCGACGGCTAAGGGCTTGCAGCACTCGGCGTTGGCGCTATCGTACGCATCCCCTACACTCGACCGTTCGCTTCAAACGACCGGTACGCCACGATTTCAGGAGCACGCAAATGAAGAGACAACTGTGCCCTTTCGCTTTCTTCGTCGGTCTGCTCCTGCTCACGACCGCTAGCACGGAGGCACAAGACTTGAAGACTGAGTTCCTGGGCACCCAGCAGGGCTTCTCCCACATCGCCAAGACGACCGCCAACGGCGTCACCACGATCCGCATCTCCGGCCAGGTCGGCATGGCCGACGGGGCGGACGCGCCCGCGACCACTCTCGCCGAGCAGGCGGAGATCGCCTTCTCCAACCTAGTCAAGCGCGTGGAGCAGGCCGGAGCCAGCGCCGAGGACATCGTCAAGACGACGGTCTTCATCAAGGACATCGACCCGGAGAAGGTCCAGACCGTCGGCCGCGCCCAGGCCAAGGTGCTGCAACTCGATCCACCGCGAGCGGCTACCTGGGTCGGAGTGACGGGGCTGGTGTTCCCGTCGCTACTGATCGAGGTGGAGGCGACGGCGGTGGTGGCTGCGGAGTAGCCGGTCACCGCCGGTCTAGTTGTCAGCCAGTGAGATGAGGACTGGCGCTAGACATGGAGCCTGAGAGAGCTTGGCGCCGCCAGCTCACATGGCTTTGCAACTGTCCTCGAACGCCGTCGTGTCGGTGATCCCGGGAGCCGGCAGCCCCGGATTGTTCCGGTACTCCCTGACCCTTCCGGTCACCGTGTCGGTGACCCGGAGCACATAGCCGAGGTCGGTCGTCGAGGCGCCGTACACCCACACATGGCCGTTCACCGCGCAGCCGTCGAGCACCTTGATCAGCACTTCCCAGTTCTCCCGGCTGAAGAACGAGAACAGACCCGAGTCGTTTGTTCCCTCGTGCACCACGCGGCCCGCACCCGTCTCGCCATCCGACTTCCGCCACTCCACGGTCACCGCGTACCGCGAATCGTGTAAACACCGCGTCTCCGCGTCCGCCGCGCATGTACCCCGCGGCTCCGCAGCCTCCACCAGGAACTTCCGGGACGCCGTCGACACCGCCGTCGCGTTGCTCACCGACAGCGTCACCTCGAAGAAGCCCGGCGTCGACCAGGACTGCTCTACCGTCGGCAACCGCGACGTGGTTCCGTCACCGAACTCCCAGGTCCTCGAACGCACCGTTCCGGTACTCGTGTCCACCAGGCGCACGGCCTCACCGGTCACGACCCGGCACAGTTCGGCGTCGCACGCCGCGCCGTCCACTTCGAATCCGGCCTGGAGCGGCGGTGGATCGGGGTCGGGCTCTGGCTCGGGGTCGGAGTGTTCGACCGCCACGCGAATGGCGTAAGCCCCTGAATCCGTGTCGGCTTGCCAAGCTTCCCAATCACCTCCTTCGTCGTGGATTACGCGAAACGCACGCCGTCCACCGGAGTTGTCCTCGTCAACCGCGAGTTCCTGAAGGTTCTGTTCAACGGCCGGATCGTCCCCCCACGCAAGGCCGACCCACACCGGGCCGGCGTTCACTTTGAAGCCACTTGGAGAGGATGGCCCCACGCCAACCGGCACTTTGTGACAGACGCGGTAGCCAGCCGGAACGTGAGTCATCCAACTGAACTGAGCGACGTCGTTTAGGACGGTTTCGCCGGGCACGTTCCCGCCGTCCGAGTAGATCCTCACGATGTAGACCAGCAAGTCGTCCTCGGGCAGCGCGTCCCGCGGCTTCTGGACGCACACCTCGACGTACCGGACCGTCCCTCCTCGCGGCAACCGGAACCGCTGGGCGAACTCCGTCTGGTAGGGCAAGCGGCCCGTTTCAGGGTCGCGAAGGTAGATGTAGCGCTCGAAGTCATTGTCGTCGTGCTGGTACACATGGATGGAGGATTGAGGTCCAGCAAGGCCCGACTGGGCAGCGATCGGCGACGCGACGGCAAGAAGCGAAGCGAAGGCGACGAACCTGCCCGGGAGACTTCCAGTTGGCATCGACAGCATCCTCGCACGCGACCAGCCGCCCAGCCAGAGCGTTGCCGGCCAGAAGGCCGGCGCACCGACACTCACCGACAGCCGGCGGTGCTACGGCGTCAGCAACGGGAGACGGGATTCGCTAGCCGAGACGCGTTTCCTCGCGCGCTCCGCGCGTCCTGAGCACGCATAACGGATTCGCTGGCCCGCATCGCTCGCAGCGAGCGATGCACGCCGATTCCCGTCTCCCGCACCACGCCGGCGCTCCGCGCGGCGTGGAGCGGGAGACGGGATTCGAACCCGCGACCAACAGCTTG
>JAPOVF010000077.1 GCA_026708285.1 Acidobacteriota bacterium | reverse complement strand
GGTCTCGGTTCTCCACGTCGGCGACGGCAAGATCGAGGATCGCGAGGGTGCGGTCGCGGCGGGCCTGAGCGCGCTATGGCTCAACGCGGAGGAAGGCGACATCGGGGCGCTCGAAGAGGTGCTCGACTACGTGTCCTCGTCCTCGAAGTAGCGTGCGACGGCGCCGTTCGCCGCCAGTTCGTTGGCGGCGTAGCGTGTCGCGGTTCTCTCATCGGTCCATCTGCCGGCCTGCATGAGTTCGGCGGTGGAGGCACCGGCTGCAACCAGCGACTGGGCACTGCCGACCCGCAGGGAGTGGCCGCTGACGCGGCCGGTAACGCCGGCGGCCCTGGCCCTCCGCTGAATCGTGGACCGGACGGCGGACGTACTCAAGCGGGACTCACCGACGCCGTTCCGGAGCACGGAGCGGAACAACGGTCCCTCCGTGATCCCGGAGATTCTCAGCCACGCCGCCACGGCTTCCATCGTCTCGCGGCAGACGTATAGGTTGGCGCCCTCGCCTTCCTGGTCCGTCTTGCTTCGAGGGAGAGCGAGGACGCCGCTTCCCTTCTCTCCCGGACCGAGATCCTCCACCTGAACGGCGGCCAGTTCGCTGATCCTCAAGAGGCCGTCGCTGCCGAGTAGCAGCAGTGCGGCGTCACGGAGACCAAGCGTGTTGCCCTCGGCTGCCGCCAGCCTGGCGGCGGCGACCGCGGCCTCCCGCTTCAGCCCCTCGACCTGGCCGCGGCCCCGAGCGGCGTGTTTGCGCTTCAACCTCCTGAGGGTTCGACGGGTGACCGGTCCACGTGGATCCCTCGCGCCCGCCGAACTGGCAGCGGCGCCTATGGCGGCGGCCAGGATCGAGAGTGACGCGGGGGCGAGGCCGCGCTCCGCTTCGGCCGTGAGGAAGGCCGCCACCGTGTCGTCGTCCGCGGCGCGGCCCTTCAGGAACGTGGCGAAGCTCTCGACCGCTCGGCTGTAGGCCTTGTGAGTGTTCGGTGAGTAGGAGTCCGAGAACGCTGGCTTGATCGACTTCAATCTAGCTGCCGTGAGCGGCCTTCGGAGCAGCCTTCTCATCGGCCCGCGGGCGCTCTGCGCGGAGGGTGTGCTCGCTCCGGAAGACAGTGGGGCATCTGACTTGGAGGGGCAGCATATAATGACGATTATTCCCAACAGACGGCACTTGTCAACCCCCTGAACTGGTGTTTCGGCGTTCGCTGCCGGCGCGACCGGGGGTTCTGCGGGCCGTTTGAGTCGGATTTGAGGCCGCGCTGGGCCGGAAACGCGCGTTGCCGCCGCGCTCGGAGTCTCTCCAGGGGTCGAGTCGTGCCGTTTTGGCCGATTCCCGACCTGTGCAGGTGCAGGAGGGGCCGCCCCCTACACATACAGCGTGTCCGGCCTGCCCCCGGGGATCAGCTTCACCCCCTCCAGTCGGCGCGCGTCCGGAACGCTGCCCACGGTTGCAACGGAGACGACGTACACGGTCACCTACAGCGTCAGGGACGGCGCAGGCGCTTCGGCCTCCGTCAGCTTCAGAGCTACGGTGGTGCCGCCGCCCGCGCCCCCGCCACCTCCACCGCCTTCGTTGTCGTTGCCGACGATTCCGGACTTTCGGGTACCTTCGGGCGGATCCGTCGACACGGTGTTCCCGGCGGCGACGGGGGGCAGGCGACCCTACTCCTACAGCGTTTCGGGTCTACCGCCGGGAATCTCGTTCTCCCACTCGACCCGGCGTGCCCGCGGCACGCTCCCGACGGTACTCGTGGACACCACCTACACGGTCACATACTCCGTGAGGGACAGCAGGAGCGCCACGGATTCGGTGACGTTCACCGTCGTGGTGGTCGCGCCGGCTGCTCCGCCACCTCCACCGCCCTTGTCGCTGCCCGCGATTCCGGATTCCCGGCTACCTTCGGGCGGCTCGGTGAACACGACGTTGCCTGCCGCGACGGGAGGCGTGCCGCCGTACAGGTACAGTGTGTCCGGTCTGCCCCCTGGGATCACGTTCGATGCGTCCACCCGCAGCGTGAGCGGAACGCTGCCGACGGTGACGGCAGACACGACGTACAGGATCGTCTACACGGCCCGCGACAGTTCGGGCACGATCGTTTTCGGGTCTGTAGGCACTACGGTCCGGTTCACCACGACGGTCACGGCCTCGGCCGCTCCTCCGTCCGACCCGCCGCCGTCGAACCCGACGCCGTCCCCTCCCACGACGGACGGTGGCCCCATTGTCAAGACCGGCGTGAACGTGTCGAGTTCAAGGACCTATCCGTTCACGCTCTCGCATCGGGCCGACGTCTCGGTAGAGTTGACCGGCATGACCACCGACTTCGACTGTACCCTTTCAGGCAATCGCTGCACCAACCGGGGCGGTACGAGAGACGATTCCTGGACCGGAACGCTGGAAGCGGGCGAACACAAGATCGTCGTCTATCCATACGGCGGCGGATCGGGGAACTACACCCTGACGATCAGCGCCGGGGCGCCGACTACAGGCGGCAGCACCGGAACGAGGACGCAGGTCACAACGCTGGTCGATGCGAGCGAGACGAACATCTCGACAAGCCGGACCTATAGCTTCACCGTGGCCAGGCGAGCGGCGGTGGACGTGGCCCTTACCGGCCTCACGATCGACTTCGACTGCCGGGTGGGCAGCAGCCGGTGCACGAACCGTTGGGGCACGCGGGACGATTCCTGGAGCGGCGACCTGGATCAGGGCAGCCATAGTGTTGTGGTGTATCCGTACGACCCCGGCCCGGGGAACTACTCGCTGACCGTGACGGCCACCGAGACGATCACGTTCGTGGCCACGCCGCTGGCGGGCGGGCCTATTCGACTGCGTGTGTGTGAGAAAGACAGCGGCGGGACCGATACCGATATCGTGCTCCCAGGCTCTTGCGTGGAGGTCGTTATTCCTGGTGGTGAGGGGGATCCCGATGACGACGGCGACGACGACGGAACTCCTCCTGGTGGCGGCGGGCCGGTGACGCCAACTCAGACCGGCGTCAACCCTGCGACGCTCACTAACAGGATTCGGGACTGCGGCTGGAACTTCAATGAGGGAGACCTCTTCGGCGCACCTCGTTCTGGAGGAAGGACTCATACCGGCATTGACGTCCAGACCCACAGCGACGCGGAATTCTCCGCGTTTCGGGGAGGAGTCGTGGAGCTTCCCCCGGAACAGCCGCAATCATGCGGATGGTACGTGAGGATCCGTCATGACGACGGTGGCTACGAAGTGCACTGCCATCTTGACCGTGCCTCGCGGCCCGCGGCGGGCGCAAGAGTCGAAGCTGGCGACCACATCGGAAGTTGGGGAGGTTCGGGTGTACACGGCGGCCCACACCACCACTTCAAGCTCGTTGGGCCCGACGGTCGCGCTCGGGATCCTCTTGAGGACCGAAGCGCTGCGGAAGCCGCGGGATTCACGTTCAGGACAGGCCCGGAGCAGTGTGAAGCTCCTGAGTGAGCCAGAAGAAGGGAGGGGATAGCGTGTTTCGGACAATCGTAGGCGGACTAGCTTTCGCGGCGCTAGGCACCGTGGCGCTGGCGGCTGATGTCGAGTTGCCGGCGGGCGAGGTTGTAGATGGCTTCGTCGATGACAAGGGCGCGGTTCTCCTTGTTGTCCGAAGGACCAACCACCCGCGTGACGGCTCGGTTGTTCTGCAGATCAAGGGGAAGAAGACGCGACGAGTCAACTTGCCCAACATCTCGGTGCGATACGTTTCGCCTCTCTCGAAGGGTCGCTTGTTGTTGTCGGGCCCCGAGATGAGGGTCGACGGAAGCGCGGATGCGGTCAAGGAGATCGTCGGAGTAGGTCGTGATGGGGATCTTCGGCGTCATTGGAAGTTCAGCAGCCGCGAGTTCGACCCCCCCGCTAGCAACCACGGGGTCCCTATCAACGTCTCGGGAGATGGGAGAGCTTGGGGCCTGGTTGACGATAGGGGAACCGGCTTCGTCTTCGGTAGAACGCTGTCGCGTCGGGCAAAGACGCAACGAACGGAGAGCGCCCACGTCGGTGCCGAGAGGGATGCCGCCACCAGCGAGTTCAAGTGGCCCATGGCGCCGGGCTTCGTCTTTCTCGACTCGGAAGGCCCTGTAGTGCTTTCACCGTGGAGCGGGGGTGCCTATGTGCTCCACTTCTCGGCGAGCGGCTCCTCTCCTCTTGCGGTGCCGATTCTCTTTGAAGACCGCGTCGAGGAGTACGAATTTCGGTGGCAGTGGGATGAGCGTGTGCTTTGGGCCCGCACGTCTCTCTACTGGAAGGCCTACGATTTCTGGGACTTCGGTTTGTCGTCACCCGAGTTGGAACCGTTCCTGGTCGTCGAGAGTTCTGCGGAGCCGCATCCGGAACGCGGTGCCGTACGGCTCACTACGGCAGACGACGGGTACCGGATCGAGCACATATGGCGGGATCGATGGTCGCCTGTTGAGGAGATCCATGTCTCGGCGTGGCGGTCCGGACGGCCGGTAGCTTTCTTCGTGAGCCCGAGCGGCCGCCGTTCTGTGGTCGTTGAGACACGTGAGTCTGAACAAGGCGAGAGACGCAACTATGCAGCGCGCGTTGAACTGACGGCGGCTCTCCAAACGCCACGGCTCAAACCGGACTTGGAGGCTGAGATGGCTGCGGACCACGCAGCGATGCCGTGGCTAGGCGCCAGAGCTCGGAGTGAACGAGACGCTCAGAAGGAAGTGGAGGGAGGGAAAGAACCTGCTCCTGCCGTGACGCCGGCGGACGCAAAGAGGCTTGGGCCGGACAACGGGCCGCGCTGATGGATCTACTCTTTCCCCTGGCTCAACCCGGTAACTGAGGTTGAGGTGCGACACGCGTCGGAGTGGTACGAGGGTGAGTCGGTCCTGACGCCGTTCGGGCGCCGACCAGATCCCCGAGAGGTACGTGTGTCGCCTTGAGATGGGGTCTTCATTAGCCCGAACGGCCAGCATGCCGTCATCGTCGAGCGGAGGCGGCGCGCCGACTACACCTCGACGTACCGCGCCCGTGTTGTCGACCTGCAGCCGACGACTCCGGCGCCGCCGCTGGAAGCCGACCGGGAGGCGGAAGCGGCGGCCGAACCGGGAGCTAATCGGGAAGCTCGCACAGTAGATAGGCGGCTGGTTGTACGAGGCCAGCCGTTCTTTTCTCTCACTTTGAAGCCGGTGTTGGGGGCTAGCTTGCCGGCAGCGTGAAGCCGCCGACTAGGAGCTGGAGCGCGTCATGGCGCGAAGAGTGGTTCTTCTCGGCGGCAACCTGCCGTGGCTGGTCGTGTTGGCCTGGCTGGCGTCGGCGGCCTGGTTCCTGTGCGACGACGCCTTCATCAGCTTCCGTTACGCCCGCAACCTGGTGGAGGGCCACGGCCTCGTCTTCAATCCGGGAGAACGTGTGGAGGGCTACACCAACTTCCTGTGGGTGTTGGAACTGGCCGCTCTCTGGAGGATCTTCGGGCTGCACCCCGAGGCCGCCGCGCCGTGGCTTTCGGTGGCCTGCACGATCGGCACGCTCGGGGCGGTCGTCTGGTGGGCGGCGCTGCTCCCGGGACTCCGTCGACGCGGCCCGGTGATCTGGATGGCGCTTGGCTTCCTGTGCACCAGCGCGACCTTCGCGGTGTGGACGTCGGGCGGTGGCCTGGAGACGCGGCAGTTCACGCTCTTCGTCGTCGTGGCGGTCGTTTGCCTGAGCGTTCACGCCGACAGTCGCCGGGGGCTGCTGTGCGCTTCGCTGAGCCTTGGGGCGGCTGTGTACACGCGGCCGGAGGGCCTGTTGATCGCGGCCTGCTGCTTCGGCTGGTTCGCCGCTCAGCGGATCGTCGCCGCCAAGCGATTGCGCGTCGACGTCCGGGAGTTGGCTTGGCTGGTGCTGCCGTTCGGCGCGCTCGTCGGGGCACAGCTCCTGTTTCGGTACGGCTACTACGGCGAGTGGCTGCCGAACACGTACCACGCCAAGCACGTTCGGCCCTGGTACGAGTCCGGCTTCAACTACCTGTGGGCCGCGGCCATCGAGACCGGGCTCTATCTGCTGATGCCGCTCGCGGTCCTGGCGATGCGACGGGCGTGGCGGGAGCGTGGCGATCTCCGGCTCGTCCTGTCGCTCGCCTGCATCGTTCCGCACATGGCCTACGTGTTCCGGATCGGCGGGGACTTCTTCGAGTACCGGCCCCTGGACTTCTACTGGCCGCTGCTGACGGTTCCAGCGGCTGCGGGGATCGTGCACCTGGGCTACGTCGCGTCGGCTATGTTGCGGCGGCTGCGGTCCGCGCGGTCCAGGTTCCCTACGCTCGGGCCCGCCGCCTGCGCTTTCGGCTTGTTCGGGCCAACTCTCTTGTACGCAGGTTCTATGCAGGGGCAGCTCCTGTTCCAGGGCGTGGCTACAGCGGACTATGAGGAACGGTTCCACCCGGAAGTGGACCAAGAGAACGCGGGCTGGTTACTCGCGGCGCCCGGCATGCGGGCTCTCGCCTCGATCTCCAACGACCTTCGCCGGCGAATGGCGAGACAACTGGTCGGTCTGCGCTTCGCGGAACACAGGGAGGCCGCGAAGCTCAAGCTGAAGGAGTGGGCGGGCTACGAACGCATGGAACGGGGCGTGTTCCCGGAGGACGCCTTGACGGCGACGGGCGCCCTGGGCATTCAGTCCTACTTTCTGCCGGACCTGAGGGTGGTGGACGGGCATGGCCTCGTGGACCCCGTCGTGGCTCGCAACCCGGTTGACCAGCCCAACAGCGAGCGGCTGATGGCCCATGACCGGAGACCGCCACCGGGGTACGTCCTGGAGGAGCGGGGCGTGAACCTGATGGTGCTTCCATCCGCGACCAGCGAGGAGGAGGCTCTCGCAAGAGGCGCGTACTCTCTTCAGGTCGCTCCGGATCTGTGGATGCCGTTCGATGCCGCCGACCGCGACTGGGTCCTCGCGCGCTTTGACCGAACGCGGCTCCGCATGCGGGACGAGCCCGAGAGCCGTTGGAAACTGCAGGCAGCGGCGATCAGGCGCTACGAGTCGGGGCCGACAAGCCCGACGCCTTGACGGACACGTTTCGCGGTTCGGGATACGTGCGACGGGAACGGCCTCGCTGCTACACTGGTCCGTGGCGAAGAGTGCGCTATGAAGATCTCGACCAAGGGCGAGTACGGTATCCGCGCCATGCTGTACGTGGCGATGCACTCGG
>JAPOVF010000092.1 GCA_026708285.1 Acidobacteriota bacterium | reverse complement strand
GGGGCGAGCGAACGGGCTAGAGCCGAAGCGGCAGCCTGGCATCCCGGCTTGCCGGCGAACGCGCGGCCGGTTCTGCCCGAACTGCCGGCCGCGCCGTCGCTGGATGGAGCCGATGCGCGGGTGCGCGCTGCCGAGGCAGATCTGGCCGCCGCCGAACTGGCTGAGCTTGCGACGCGGCCGATCATCGCTTCGCCCGAGGTCACGCTGGGCTGGCAGGAACAGGACATCGGATTGGGCTCGGTCGACGGGCCGATCCTAGGCGTCGCCTGGTCCGTTCCGCTCTTTGACCGGCGGCAGGCGGCGCGGCAAAGCGCCGGCGCCGCCCTGGCGGCCGCCGGGGCGAGGCTCGAACTCGCGGAGCGCGAATCGACCGCGGCGCGGAACGCGGCAAGCACCAACTTCACACGACTCGCCGCCGCCCTCGCCGAGGCCCGAGAGGAACTCGGCGCCACCGGACGGATGCTGGACAGCGCGGAGGCGGCCTTTCGCCAGGGTGAGGCGGGGCTCACCGATCTGCTCGAGACGCATCGTTCGGTAACCGAGGCGGAGCTGGCGGTGCTCGATCTGCATGAGGCGGCGCTAGCGGCGCATCGGGAGCTGGAACGGCTGGCGGCCAGCGGGGAAGGAGGGCCGGGATCATGAAGTGGGGTGACGGAGAATCCGGAAGCCGGCCGGAAGGCCGGCGCACCCGGTGCGTGTCGAGTTGGCCGACCGTGGCGGTGCTGTTGCTCGTTGCGTGTGTCAGTACTCCGCCCGCCGAGGAGCACGATCACTCTCACGAAAGCTGGATAGTCACGGCTCTCGGCGAACGGTTCGAGGTCTTCCCCGAGATCGACGCTCTGGCGGAAGGCCATCCGGCGACGGCCCACACCCACGTCACGCGCCTGGCCGACTTCGCGCCCCTCGTACAGGGGACGGTCGAGATCGTCCTTGTCGATGGGGCCGGGGAGCAGGTCTTCCGAGCGGACCAGCCCGTCGCTCCCGGAGTCTTCGACATCGAGCTGACGCCGAAACGTGCCGGTGAGGCGGATCTGCTCTTCCGGATCGACGACGGGAATGGAATCGAGGAGATCGCGGGAGGCCGGGTCCTCGTCGGCACGGCGGACCACGCGGAAGGCCTCGTGGAGGCGCCGTCGCTCCCCGCCGGGTCCGACGGTGGCGAGCCCGTCTCGTTCGGTAAGGAACAGCAGTGGCAGGGCGGCTTCGCGACCGTCTGGGTGCGGGAGGGCCGTCTGGCCCGAAGTGTCGCCGGGGTCGCCTCGTTCCGTCCGCCGGCGGGCGGCGAGAGCACGATCACCGCGCAGGTGGACGGGGTCGTGCAGCCTCCCGCGGGGGCCCGCTCCTGGCCGTTCGTCGGCCGCCGCGTCGAACGGAACGGTCCCCTGTTTCGCGTCGTACCGCTGGTCGCGTCCGAGCGCAGTCTGGCGACCCTCGAAGGGGAGCTCGAGGCGCTGGCGACGGAACTGGAGAGCGCGCGGTCGCGCAGCTCGCGGCTCCGTGAGCTCCTCGCCCTCGAAGCGGTCAGCGAGCGGGAGGTCGAGGAGGCGGGGGTCCGCGCCCGGACGCTCGAGGCGCGGCACCGGGCAGCGGGACGGGACCTCGAGTCGGCCCGTGCCTCGCGCGAGGGCGGATTGGACGGCACCGGCATCTCGCCGCGGGCGCCGTTCTCCGGCCGGATCGCCGCCGTCACCACGACGCCCGGGGCGACGGTCTCTGCCGGGGACGCCCTCGCCCGGCTCGTTCGGACCGATGTGGTCTGGATCGAAGTCGCGTTGCCTCCCCAGGATGCGCGGCGGCTCATGGACGCGGGTCTGCGCGGTCTGGTGCTCGACGACCCGGAGAGCGGGCCGGTGCGGGTCGAAGGCGACCTTTCCCTCGTCTCGATCTCGCCGGAACTCTCGCCGCGCACCGGCACGGTCACCGTCCTGATCGAGGCCCCGGGCATCGCCGGCACCGGCTTCGCCCTTGGATCGACCGTAGGGGCGCAGGTGCTGATGGCCGGCGAGGAGAGCGGCATCGTCGTACCCGCGTCCGCCCTGGTCGACGACGGCGGCGTGCCGGTCGTCTTCCTGCAACTGTCGGGCGAGGACTTCCAGCGGCAGACGGTGACCGTGCTCGGCCGCCAGGGAGACCAGGTACTCGTCGGCGGCCTCGCGCCCGGCCAGCGGCTGGTGACCCGCGGTGGGGACGCCATCCGCCGTTCGTCGCTCATGGCGAGCGGCGAAGCCCACGGCCACGTCCACTGAAGGCAGCGGAGTGGGACCCTTCGAAGGACTGCTTCGCTTCTCCCTGCGCCACCGCCTGCTGGTGGTCGCGGGGGCCGCGCTCCTCACCGTGGTCGGGTCGGCCTGGATCCTCAACCTGCCGGTCGACATCTTCCCCGACCTCTCGGCCCCCACCGTGACCGTGATCACGGAGGCCCCGGGGATGGCCGCGGAGGAGGTCGAGCTGCTGGTGACCTACGCGGTGGAGTCCGCGATCAACGGATCGCCGGGCGTGCGGCGGCTGCGTTCGATCTCCGCCGACGGGATCTCGGTGGCCTGGGTCGAGTTCGACTGGGGCACCGACATCTACCGCGCCCGCCAGGTCGTCAGCGAGCGGCTGCAGCGCGTCGACCTTCCGGCCCAGGCCGAGAGACCGGAACTCGGGCCGATCTCCTCGATCATGGGCGAGATCACGTTCATCGCGATGACCTCGGCGCCGGTGGAGGAAGGCGGCGTCAGCGCGATGGAACTCCGCCGCGTCGCCGAGACCGTCGTTCGTCGCAACCTCCTGTCGATCCCGGGCGTCTCCCAGGTTGTTCCCATCGGCGGCGAACGGCGGCAGCTTCAGGTCACGGTGCGGCCGACCGCGCTGGCTCAGAACGGTCTCCCGCTCGCGGACGTCGTCGACGCCGTCGCGAAGTCCAGCCGCAGCCTGGCCGCCGGCTTTCACGTGGAGGCCGGCGAGGAGCACATCGTCCGGGTGCGCAGCCGGGCACGCACTCCGGACGAGGTGGCCGCGGCCGTCGTGCGCGTCGACAGCGGGATCCCCCTGCGCGTCGGCGACGTGGCAAGCGTCGAGTGGGGACCGGCGCCGGTCCGCGGCACCGGCTCCTATCGCAACCGTCCGGCGGTCATCCTGTCCGTGCAGAAGCAGCCGGGCGCGAACACGCTGGATCTGACCCGCGCCATCGATGGCGCGCTTGCCCGGCTGCAGCCGGCGCTGCCTGAGGGCGTGGTGCTCGAAAGCGAGAACTTCCGCCAGGCCGACTTCATCGAGGTGGCGATCGGCAACGTCGCCGAGGCCCTGCGCGACGGGGCGATCCTCGTCATCGTCATCCTGGCGCTCTTCCTCGGGAGCGTCCGTACCACGTTCATCTCGGCCTTCGCGATCCCGCTCTCCCTGGTCACCGGGATCCTGGTGATCGCGGCCTTCGGCCTGCAGATCGACACGATGACGCTTGGCGGCCTGTCGATCGCCATCGGCCTGCTCGTAGACGACGCGATCATCGCGATCGAGAACATCTTCCGCCGGGTGCGGGACGAGCAACGCCTGCCGGAGGACGAGCGCCGTCCGGCCGAGGAGGTCGTCGCGGCCGCGACCCGGGAGGTGCTGAGCCCGATCCTCCTGGCCACGCTGATCGTCGTCCTCGTCTTCGTGCCGATCTTCTTCCTGCCGGGCCTGGAGGGTCGGCTGCTGCGGCCGCTCGGCCTCGCCTTCATCGCCGCGCTCGCCGCCTCCCTGGTGGTGGCGCTGACGGTCACGCCGGTGCTCGCCGTGCTGTTCCTGGGACGGGCGCGGGCGCTCAGGTCCCGCCCGCCGTGGCTGCTCCGCGCCTTCCAGTGGGCCTACTCGCCGACCCTCGACTGGTGCTTCTCGCATCGCTGGGCGGTGCTGTCTTCGGCGGCCCTGCTGGTGGTCGTCGCGGCGGCGCTCCTGCCCGGACTGGGCCGCAGCTTCCTGCCGGCCTTCAACGAGGGCTCGCTCACCGTGTCGGTGGTCAGCCCGCCGGGCATCCCGCTCGCCGAGAGCGATCGGCTGGGCAGCCGGGTCGAGGAGGCGCTGCTCGCCTTCCCGGAGGTCGTCTCGACCAGCCGGCGCACGGGCCGCGCCGAGAAGGACGAGCACGTCCAGGGGGTCAACGCCTCCGAGATGGAGGTCGTGCTGGCGCCGCTCGAAGGCGGCCGCTCGAAGGACGAGCTGGTCGCCGGGATGCGCCGTGCGGTGGCCGGGATACCGGCGGTCACCGTCTCCTTCGGGCAGCCGATCAGTCACCGCATCGACCACATGATCTCGGGCTCCCGGACCAACCTGGCGGTGAAGGTCGAAGGGCCCGATCTGGCGGTGCTGCGGACACTGGCCGCGCGGATCGAACAGGTCCTGGCGGCCGTGACCGGCATCGTCGACCTGTCGAACCAGGAGCAGTCGCCGGTGCCCCAGATGGTCGTCGACTTCGACCGCACGGCGATGGCCCGGTACGGCCTGAGCCTCGCGGACCTCGGCGGGGCCGTGGAGGCGCTGTTCCAGGGCGTCGTCGTCGGCGAGATCGTGGAGGAGGGCCTGGCGTCCGACGTCGCCGTCCGGTTGCCGCCGGACCTGCGGGCCGAGGCGGACCGGGTCGCGGCTCTGCCGGTCTCGACGCCGGCCGGGGATCTGATCCGCCTGGGCGCGGTCGCCGACGTGCGGCACGCTCTCGGCCCGTCCCTCATCCGGCGCGAGAACGCGCAGCGGGTGGCGATGGTGACCGCCAACGTCACCGGCGCCGATCTCGTCGGCACGGTCGAGCGCGCCCAGGCCGCGGTCGACGCCGAGGTCGACCTGCCGGCCGGCTACCTGGTGACCTTCGGCGGGCAGTTCGAGGAGGCCGGCCGCCGCGTCTACACGATGGGCCTGCTGGTCGTGCTGATCCTGGTCGGGATGTACGGCCTGCTCTACCTCGAGTTCGGCAGCCACCGCGACACCCTGGCGATGCTCGTCAACGTGCCGCTGGCCCTGGTCGGCGGCGTCGTCGCGGTGGCGCTGGGAGGCGGCGTCCTGTCGCTGGCGACCGTGGTCGGCTTCGTCACCCTGTTCGGGATCGCGACCCGCAACGGGGTCCTGCTGGTCAGCAACTATCGACGGCTGCTCGGCGAGGGGCTGCCGCTTCAGGAAGCCGTGCGGCGCGGTTCGGAGGAGCGGATGGCGCCGATCCTGATGACCGCGCTGACGGCCGGGCTGGCGCTGGTGCCGCTGGTGCTCGGCGCGGGCGAGCCGGGCAACGAGATCCTGAGTCCGATGGCCCAGGTGATCCTCGGCGGCCTGTTGACGTCGACGTTCCTGAACCTCGTCGTGGTGCCGGTGCTCTACGCCAGGAAGTCATGACACTGGGTGCGCCGGCCTTCTGGCCGGCATCCGGCGCGAAGCGCCGGTCTCTGGGTGGTGCTTTCCCGCTAGGGTTGTCAGGATCATGAAACAGGTTCCGTGCCTCGCCGCGGTCCTCGCCCTCGCCGCCTGCAACGTAGAGATCTCCCTCGACGGCGCCTCCGACGCAGACCTCATCGCCGCCGCCGGCGACGAGTACCTCGAGTTCGTCGCCGCCCGCGACCCGTACCTCAAGTTCCGGCGCGGCGAGAAGGTGGAGGACTTCCCGGACTGGACGCTCGAAGCCGCCGAGGCGGACGCGGCTTTCGCCCGGGACCTGCTCGACCGTCTCACCGGCGTCGACGAGGAGGCGGTCGGCCACGAGGACTGGATCTCGCTCAGGCTGCTGCGCTGGAACCTGGGCATGCTGGTCGAGGCGCCGGAGCACTACTGGGCGGACTTCAACATCACGCCCTACGCGGCCGGCGGCTTCAGCCTGAACATCCTCCACCAGGTGCTCGGCGCCGCTCCGGTCGAAACCGGCGAAGAGCGCGCCCACTACCTCCATCTGCTCGACGAGTACGCCCAGGGGATCGGGCAGCTCGCCGACAAGGTCGCCGGGCAGAAGGAACGCGGCATCCATCTGCCGAAGGCCCAGGTCCCGGCCGTGGTCGGGATGTTCGAGGGCTACCGGGGTCGTCTCGAAGAGCTGTTCGTGCCGGCCGCCGACCGCGCCGGCGACGGGGCCGACGACTTCCTGGACCAGGTCCGCGAGGCGGTCGAGACGGGAATCGACGCGCAGTTCGCCCGCCTGGTCGTCGAGCTCGGCGCCGACTACCTGGAGGCGGCGCCGGAACAGGTCGGGCTGTCGGAGGTGCCCGGCGGCCGCGAGCTCTACGTCCACCGGGTGCGGATTCACACGACGACCGACCTCACGCCGGAGGAGATCCACGAGCTCGGCCTGGAGCAGGTCGCGCAAATCGAAGCGGAGCTGGCGGCGTTGCGCGAGGAGATCGGCTTCGACGCCACGTCCGAAGACACCGCGATGAAGGAATTCCTCGACCAGGTCCGCGCCGACCCGCGCTTCATCGCGGCGTCGCCCGAGGAAGTCGAGGAGCGCTACATGGGCTACATCGAGAAGATCGAGCCCCACATCGCCGACTACTTCGATGTGTTGCCGGAGGCGCCCTACGGCGTCCGCCGCCTCGACCCGACCTCCGAGGCGACGATGACCTTCGGCGTCTACCAGCTTCCGACATCCGTCAACCCGCGGGGCGAGTACCGCTACAACGGCTCCGACCTCGAGAACCGCTCCCTGTTCTCGGCCCAGGGGCTGATCTACCACGAGCTGATCCCCGGCCATCACTTCCAGCTCGCGCTGGCCGCCGAGCGCGAGGACCTGCCCCGCTTCCGCCGCGAGACGATCGGCTACGGCGCCTTCACCGAGGGCTGGGCCGAGTACGCCGCGAACCTCGGCAAGGAGATGGGCGTCTACGAGAACGCCTACGACCTCTACGGCCGCCTGGTGATGGAGATGTTCATCTCCTGCCGCCTGGTGCTCGACACCGGCATGAACTACTTCGGGTGGGACCTGGAGCGCGCCCGCGAGTACATGAGCGCGCGGGTCGTCTACTCCGACGTGGAGGTCGCCACGGAACTCCTACGCTACTCCGCCGACATCCACGGCCAGGCGCTGGCCTACCGCATCGGCAACCTGGAGATCCTCCGCCTGCGCCGGAAGGCCGAGGAAGCGGTCGGCGACCGGTTCGACATCAAGGCCTTCCACGCCGCCGTGATCGGCAGCGGCGCCATGCCGATGGTGGTGCTGGAAGAGCACATCGACTGGTGGATCG
>JAPOVF010000070.1 GCA_026708285.1 Acidobacteriota bacterium | reverse complement strand
TGCCGAACGATGGCTCTCTCGAGCCGCTGGCCGTCTCGGATCTCGACGACCTGGCGACGGCAACGCCGGCGGTCGACGGAACGACGATGTACCTCCGCACACGAAGCGCGCTATGGGCCTTTCAAGCGACGCGGTAGCGGCGCCGACCCGGGCGGAGCACGCGGCCGGCATGGCGGCGTACCAGGAAGCGGGCGTGCGCCTCGCCGCGGAGATCGGCAACCGGGGTCCGATTCGGCTGACCGACGGCGGCAGACTCCATCCGGACATCCTGGCGGCCTACTGGAAGCACGGCTTCTACGTCTTCGAAGGCCTCATCGACGGCGACGAGGTGGCCGAGCTGCGCAGTGACGCCAACGAGATGCTGGAGCGCGCGCCGGTAGGCCCGGACGCGGACGTGGATGCTCAGGGGCGTCCAGCGCTGGGCCTCGACTACGCCCGCCGGCCGTATCTCTTCACCAAGCCGCTGGCCGATCCCTGGGGCGGCACGGAGCTTCTCAGCGGACGTCACCCAACGCAGATGACGCAGCCGCTACCCGAACGGGACGCGCCCGCCGATGTCGTCTTCATCATGAGTTCCATGTGCCAGGCGATGCCCTCGGGGCTGCGGCTCTACGGCCACCCGCACCTGCTCGAGATCGCCACGGCGATCAACGGCGACGACTTCGTGCCCTTCAACGACGCGATCTTCGTCAAGCAGCCGGGTCTCGGCGGCTCGGTGTCGTGGCACCAGGACGGCGTCACCCACTGGGGTTCTCCGGACTGGGACGAAGGCATCCACGGTTTCAATTTCCAGGTGCAGCTCTATCCGACGACTCCGGCGAGCTGTCTCTGGGTGGTGCCGGGCACGCACAAGCTGGGGAAAATCGACATCAAGGCGAGAGTCCGGGAGAACGGAGGAAGCGAGAAGCTCCCCGGAGCCCTGCCGCTTGTCTGCGACGCCGGCGACGTGACCATCGTCAACCGCCAGATGCTCCACGCCTCGTTCGCCAACACCTCGTCCGACCTGCGCATCTCGCTCACCTTCGGCTTCCACCGCCGCAAGTCGGTGGAGGGACAGAAGGGAGCGTTGGGCGTCGAAGCCGACGAGGTCGTCTACGACGCCGAGCGCATCTTCGATCGCTCGTCGGTCATCGCCGTGGCGATCGACGCCCGCCGGCAGTACCGGCCAGAGGAAGCCTCGTTCGTCTACGAGCCTTTCGCCGGTCTCGAGGACGACTTCCGCTTCAGCGACGAGACGTTCGACCGCGTGATCCGCGACTACAACCTGAACGATCTAGCGATCTAGAGCCGCCACCGCGACGTAGTCGACGAGGCCGTTCAGCATCTCGTCCGAGGATTCCAGGCCCCAGGTGACGTCGACGGTCGGGTCGGGGTTCTCGGGGTTGTCGGCCGAGTTGTCGAAGGAGGCCTTGACACGGACTCGCGTCCCGGCCGGCAGCCGGATCGGCTCGGCCAACTGGTAGGTCGTCTGCCAGTGGAAGTCGTAGTGGCTGACCCCGAGCAGGTCTCTGGTGCTGCCGTCAGGAAGCTCCGCGCTGAAGAACATGGACTTTCCGCGGTAGTGCATGTGCGGCGTGAACGCGTGAAGCAGGACGTCTTCCTCGAGGACACGGCTCGCCTCCGCTTCGTAGTTCGGGTCGCCCGCCGGGATGTTGATGCCGGCGTTCCAGACCGGCAGCGTGACCAGTTCCTTCTCGACTTCCTCGGGTTCGGCGAACCAGAGACCGATGCGGGTCGTGTCGGTCGCCGCCTCGCCCCTCGGGTGGTAGTGGAAGTCGCCGATCATCTTGCGGTCCTTCTGCAGCAGGCGGGCGGACCCCGGCGGGAACTGGTAGGGCTTGGCGCCCGCCGTCCAGGCCGCCATCCAGCTTTCCTGGTAGGCCGCGCCTTCGGCGGCTCGCCAGAGAATGAAGTGATGGAGCACCTTGCGGTCTCCCGGCTGAATCTCGATCGCGCGGATCCAGCGATCCTCCTCGAAGCCGGTCGTGATGGGCACGTCCCGAAACTCGTCCTGTCCGGCCGGCGCCACCTCGTAGGGATCGAACTCAAGCACCCAGTCCGGTTCGCCGAACGTCCCCTCACCCGTGGCCTTCGGCTGCTCGTAGGCCGGTTCGTCGCCTTCGCCGCGGGGCGCGCCGTTCGCCGCCCAGCGGGTGATCGCCGCGATCTCGTCGTCGCTCAGGCTAGTGTCGTTCGACCACGGCCCGTAACCCGGGTCGGCGTCCCAGGGCGGCATGTCCCGGTTCTCGCCCGCGCGGGCGATGGACCGGGCCCACGGCCGAACCTCGCGGTATGTGCGCAGCGACATCGGCCCGATCTCGTCGGGGTGGTGGCAGGCGACGCAGTTGGCGTGGAGGATCGGCGCCACGTCGTCGACGAAGGTGGGCTGATCGATGTTGGGGCCGGCCGCGACGGCCGGCGCCACGAAGAGAATGGCGGCCGCAGCCGCCACGAGGCGGACCACGCGCGTGGCTTGGTGCATCAAGCGCTCTCCGAAGGTGTTCGGAAGGGTGGAGCTTGGGAGTGCTCAGGACAATCCTACCCCGGGGCGCGCGCCCACGCTGCTCCTGGCCTGCAGTCAGCGATACGACTTGACCGGGGGCAGCCGCGCCCCCGTCTCGCCCGGCGGCTTCTCGCCGGCGACGACCACACTTCCGCCGACGTTGCTTCGTGGTACAGTGTTTGAGACTTCCAACAGGGTTTTCCGTGCCCTCCGCTCCCGATCAAGGCGAGAGCGCACGTTTGGCCTAGCAGTTTCCATCACGCGGCCCGGCGGCGGCCCTAACAGGAAACGCCGATCAACGGGTCGCAGACTCTGGAGGGGAGAATCGTGAGAGCCACCGCCATCAGGTCCTCCATCTGGACCTTCGCCATCGCCATCTGCGCGCTGCCGCTTCTGGCCGACGGGCCGCAGACATCGACCATCGACGGCACGATAACCGACGCCCAGGGTGACGCTCTGCCGGGCGTCACCGTGACCCTGACCGGCCCTCAGAACACGAGGACCGAGATCACCGACACCAACGGCGACTATCGCTTCGCCCTGCTCCAGTCGGGTAACTACACGGTTGCCGCCGACCTCGAGGGCCTGGGCTCGGTCGAGCGGGCGGTCGTCCTCGAACTGGGGAAGAGAGAGGACGTCGACCTCACTCTGGGCGCCACGGCGGAGGAGATCACCGTCACCTCAGAGGCGGCGCTGGTCACGAAGTACGACACCGGCGCCGTCACCGCCCTCGGGGAAGAGGCACTCGAGCACATCCCCCAAGCCACGCGGAACTACTGGTCGAACATGAAGCTGATGGCCGGTGTCGTGTCTTACAGGCAGGAATTCGATCAGGGACCCGGGGTCAACGGCGGCATCGCCCAGGAGAACGTCGTCTTCATCGACGGCGTCGACATCTCCCACAATCGGCGCGGCGGCGAAATGAGCTTCTACATGCCGTCGACGGTGATCACCGAGAACCGCATGGAGTCCGCCGGGTTCAGCGCCGAGTACGGCCGGGGGGTCAGCGGGGTGATGAACACGACGATCAAGACCGGCACGAATGAATTCCATGGCGATTTTCTCTACATCGGCCAGAACCCGGCGTGGCGCGCCGCGAACTGGCTCGGGGTCCCGAGGCCGGACTCCATGATCAACAGCTACGAGAGCGGTCTCGGCGGGCCCCTCTTCCGGAACAAGGCCTGGTTCTACGGATCCCTCAGCGAGATGAACGACAACGCGCTCGACCTAACCCGCGAGGGCGATCTGGTCGACGTCAACCGCGAGGCGAAGCCGCTCGTCGGCAAGGTCAACACCCAGCCCAACGACCGCCACCAGCTTGCGTTGACCTGGATCGACTCCCCGTCAGGCCGCCTCAACCCGCCCGGCACCGCGGCCGACGTCTACTCGATCACCAGGAACAGTTGGAACAACAGGATCCAGACCCTGACCTGGAGCTTCGCCCTGACCGGGTCGGCATTCCTCGAGGTCAAGGCCGCCAACCGCGAGCTGACGACGGCGCGCATCGGTTCCCCGCCGGCCCCGATCCTTCCCGACGCGCTTCCCGACGATCCCGACGGCAACGATTTTCGCTACCGCGACCTTGCCGACGGTCTGCGCTACAACGCTCCCGTGCAGCGTCTGGGCGCTGGAGGAAACGACTTCCCACGCGATCAGGCGAATGCCTCGCTGACCTTCTTCAGAGGCAAGCACGAGTTCAAGGCCGGTATCGACGTCCAGGACGTCACCTTTGCGACGATCACGAGTATCGGCTCGGAGTACCGCGGCCGCGGCTACAGCCGTTCGTTGCCGGGCGGCTACGCGACCCCGATCAACAAGCGGGTCTTCGACTGCCCCGTTCCCTGCAACACCGCTTTCACCAGCGGCATAGGTGCCGCCTATGTCCAGGACCGGATCACGGTCGGTGACCACCTCACCGTCAGCCTCGGCCTGCGCCAGGACACCCAGGACATCAACAACAACCTCGACCAGGAAGTCATGGACTACCAGAAGGTGGCGCCCCGCCTGTCGGCGGTCTACGACCTCAACGCCGACGGCAGGATGCTGGTCAAGGCATCCGCCGGCCGCTACTACGACTACATCGGCCTCGGTGTCGTCTTCACGGAGTTCACGGCCGGCGCCAATGGTGAGAACGCCTACACGCAGTACGGGTGGAATCCGGAGACGGGGCTCTACGACGTCTTCCAGCGCCGCGTCGAGCCCCGTGACCCCCTGGCCTCCTCCGTCGAGCCCTACTACAAGGACGAGATCTCGGTGGGCTTCGACTGGCAGTTCTCGAACAACTGGGTCTTCAAGTCGCGCGTGACCTCGTGGGAGATGGAGAACATGTTCCACAGCACTCTGCAGTTCGACGAGCAGGGCGCGGTCGTTCGCGACCTGAGAAACTGGCCGCAGAACAGACGCCAGTACGAGGGCATCCTGCTCCAGCTCAACCGCGCGTTTCGCAACGACTGGTCGTTGCAGATGAACTACGCGAGGGACTGGAACGAAGGTAACAACGAGTCCCGCAACGACAACGACGACCACCTGGAAGGCTTCGGCGGCATCGAGGTTTCAACCGGGATTCTCAATCCCACCAGTGGCCCCAACTGGTTCGGACCCATCAGCTACCAGCGGGACTACCTCGTCAACGTCATTGGCATGAAGGTCTGGCGATTCGGCCGGCATGACCTGATGACCAGTCTCAGCGCGCACCTGGCCGACGGCGAGCCGTGGGGATTGCAGCCCGCCACCCAGGTCAGGCACCCGGTATCCGGCCAGACGATCACCACGACGACCCTCCGCGAGACGAGGGGCACGAACAAGCTCGACGACTTCTTCACGCTCAACGTGAACGCCACCTACCAGTTCCCGATCCGGGGTGGAGTGCAAGGCATCATCGGCGGCGAGGTTGCCAACGTCACGAACGAGCAGGCTCTCGTTCTGATCAACACGAGGAACGGGCGGCCCCACACCAGCCTCTCCACCTACCAGTTGACGCGGGAGTTCCGCCTCAAGGTCGGCGTCCGCTTCTAGGCAGGCGGTCGGCCGGAAACCAGAATGGAGAACTGTCGATCCGGGTCGTTCTGGGGAACGGCCCGGTAGCCGCCGGCGCTCTCGTCGGGCTCCATGCGACGTGCCCCGTCGGGGGCGAGCTGAACGATGTAGGCCTTGCGGACCTCGGAGGTGAGATTCGGCCCGGTGGCATGCGGAGTGAGTGACGAGAAGACGACGATGCTGCCTGCTCTTGCCGGCGCAGCGATCCCTTCGGCATCCTCGTCGGCGCAGCAGTAGCCGAGGTCGGTCGTCCAGTGCTCGAGGGTGCCGTGGCGATGCAGTCCCGGAAGCACCCGGGGGCAGCCGTTGCTGGTGGTGGCATCGGTCAGCGCGATCCAGCAGGTCAGATAGGCCTGCGGGTCGAGGAAGCCGTAGCCGTTGTCCTGGTGCCAGGGAAACGGGGCTGGCACGCTCGGCTTCTTGTAGACCGCCTGGTCCCAGTAGAGCCGCACGTCGGGACCCACCAGGTCCCATGCGAGGTCGCGAAAGAGAGGCCCGGCACAGAAGTCGCGCAGGAGAGTCGAGCGCAGCACGAGGTGGACGGTGAAGGTGATCTCGTCGGCGCGAGCGATGAAGCGACGCCCCTGTGGCAGCTCGCGCAGCGCCGCTTCCGCCCTGGCCTCCCAGGGGTCGATCTCGGCGATCAGGCGCTCGAGCGTGGAAGGCTCGACCGCGTCCTCGAGCACGAAGAAGCCCTGCTCACTCCACTGGCGAGCCTGCACGGACGAGATGCGACGGTAGGGGCCGCCTCTGGGCTCCCAGCGAAAGTCCTCGTTGAGCGGATGGAGCTTCGGCGTCATGCGTCGCGGCGAGCCTACGACGCCGGATCAACTCTGGATTGACAGCGTTGAACGCGCGTTCTACGATTGCTGTCATTGACAGCACGCCGCGAAAGCGCGGAGAGAAGGAACCGCCGCCATGCCGCAACTCACCGTACGCAACGTGCCGGCGCAAGTGGTCGCCGCACTCAAGACTCAGGCGGCCGCGCGCGGTCGGTCCGCCGAGGCCGAACACAGGGACATTCTGCAGCGCGCACTCCTGGCTGACGGCAACGATTTTGGCGCCCGCGCCGCAGCGATGCGACGGCGCCTCCGCTCAAGCGTCGACAGCACGGACACAATTCGGGAAGAACGCGACCGGGATAGCGGCCGGTGAAGGGTTGCGTCGTCGATGCCAGCGTCGCCGTGAAGTGGCTGGTGGACGAGAAGTACTCGAAAGAAGCATCGGACCTTCTCGCCGGCGGCACGACACTGCTGGCGCCAGAGCTCCTGTTCGCGGAAGTGACCAACGCCCTCTGGGCCATGTGCCGGCGCGGCGACATTGACCGAGACGCCTTGGCGGACGCCGTCGCTCTCTTGCGGAAAGCTCCTGTGGCCACACCCGTGCCCATGCGCCAACTCGCCAGCGCTGCCGCGCGACTGAGCGTCGATCTGGACCACCCGACCTACGACTGCTTCTACCTCGCTCTCGCACTTCATGAACAGCATCCCGTCACCACCGCCGACTCGCGTTTCCTCGAGAAGGTGCGAGAGCACCCCTACCTGACGGACTCGATCCGGCACGTGGCGGAAGACGGCGCGGATTGACCCCGACCGGGCTCTACCCCTGCTGCTCGATCCACCAGTCGATGTGCTCTTCCAGCACCACCATCGGCATGGCGCCGCTGCC
>JAPOVF010000287.1 GCA_026708285.1 Acidobacteriota bacterium | reverse complement strand
AGCGAGCACACGAAGGTCGAGCGCCGGGGCCAGCGCTTCGTCGCGCTCTGTCCCTTCCACAAGGAGAAGACGCCGTCCCTGTCGCTCGATCCCGAGCGGAAGCTCTACTACTGCTTCGGCTGCGGCGCCGGCGGCGACGCCCTCGGCCTGCACATGGAGCTGACCGGAGACAACTTCGCCACGGCGGTCGAGCATCTGGCCAACCGCTACGGGATCCCGTTGCCGCGGGCGGCGCCGGCTCCCGGCGAGGACGAACGGGCGAACCGGTCCGAGCGCATTCAGGCCGCGCTCGATGCCGCCTACGCGTTCTTTCGCGCCAAACTGCGCACCGAGGCTGTGCCGCAGGACTACCTGCGTCGGCGGAAGGTGCCGCCGGAGTTGATCGCGCGGTTCGGCATCGGCTTCGCGCCGGATGGATGGCAGGCGCTGGTCCAGGACCTCGGCCGGCGCCTGAAGATGCCCGACCTGGAGGCCGCGGGCCTGGTCGCGCGCAGTCCGAAGAACCCGGATCGCCCGTACGACCGGTTCCGGAACCGGCTGATGTTCCCCATCCGGTCGCCGTCCGGCCGTCTGCTGGCGTTCGGCGGCCGCACCCTGGGCGACGACCAGGCGAAGTACGTCAACACGAACGAGACCGACCACTTCCGGAAGGGCACCCTGCTCTACGGTCTGGACGTGGCCCGCCGCGGCATCCGTGAACAGGGTCGCGTCCTCCTGGTGGAGGGCTACTTCGACGTGATCGGCGCCGTCCTTTCCGGCATCGACTGGGCGGTGGCGAGCATGGGAACCGCGCTCACCGGGCAACAGGTGCGGCTGCTGTCCCGGTACACGGACGAAGTGGTCCTGGGCTACGACGGCGACCGGGCCGGCATCGAGGCAGCGCGCAAGGCGGCGTCGCTGATGCTCGAGGCCGGTCTGGTGGTCCGGCGAGCCCGTTTTCCGGCCGGCCAGGATCCGGACTCGCTGCGGCTCGACGAGGGGCCGGAGGCGGTCCGCGACATCGTCGACGAGGCGCGGGACGCGGTGGAGCTGGAGATCGATGACCTGCCCAGCCGGGGCCAACTCGATCCCCGGCTCAGAGCCCGGGAAGCCGCGCGCGTCCGGGTGCTGATCGACCGGGTCAAGGACCGAATCGCGCGCCAGGGGTACTTCGAGCAGGCTGCCGAGCGGTTGGGCGTCAAGGTGGAGGTGCTGCTGCGCGAGTCGGCAGCCGTGGTAGAGCGGCCGCGGGATGCCGGCGGTGAGAAGGCGCCGGCGGCGGCTCGCAGGCCGCCGACGACATCTTCGATCGAAGAGCAGGTGTTGCGGCTGATCATCGCCGCCCCGTCGCTCGACGGCATCGACTGGCCGGACGCGGACGCCTTCTTCGATCCGGCCCTGCGAGCCATCTACCGAGCTGTGCGGCAGCAAGTCGAGGCGGGTATTGACCCCATCGACTCATCGGCCCTGGTCACGGCGCTTGGGCGGCGCTCCGACGCCGGTAACGGGACCGATGTACCTGTTGACCGCATCGCCGGCCTTTTGTTACAACGGTCGTCTGCCTTTCTTGAACCGGAACTCCGAATCAGTCTCGCCGAGCTGGGTCGGCGCTTCGCCAGACAGCGACTCCACCTGCTCGCTCGGGAGATCAACCGCGCCCAGCGCGAGGGTGACACGGAGGCTCTGCACCGCAAGATCGAAGAGAAGCAGAAGCTCAGCCGTGCCCTGTACCGGCCGAGAGATTGAGCGCGTGTCATGGCCCTGAACATCGCAGCCGTCGACACCGGTCCGACCGAGCCGATCGAACACCGTCACAGCTCGGTTCGAGGCGTCTTCGCCCTCGGCCGCGAGAAGGGCTACCTGCTCCACGACGAAATCCAGGATCGGTTGCCGGACGAACTCCTCGCAGAATCGAGGGAGATGGACGAGGTCAGGGTTCGCCTGGGAGCGCTCGGCGTGGACCTGATCGGTCGGCCCGCCGTGTACCTGAACGCGGTGGAGCAGGACTCCGCCCCGCTCCTTTCCGGCGTCGAGCGGAAGGAACCGGAGCGGCCCGCCTTCGTCAGCCAGGATCGGACGACGGACCCGGTGCGGGTGTATCTGCGCGAGATGGGCCGCGTCGAACTGCTTGACCGCGAGGGCGAGGTCGAGATCGCGAAGCGGATCGAACGCGGGGAGTGGATCGTCTTCGAGGCCCTGTGCGACAACCCGGTCGTGCTCAGGGAGCTCCTGCGGATCAACGAGCTGGCGCGGCGCGACCGCCGGTTGATGCGCGAGTTGCTGACCGACGGCGGCGCCAACCTGGACGAGAACGCCAACAGTCGGATCGCCAGGAATCTGGCCATCTTCCAGGCGATCGACGAACTCGACCGCAAGGTGCGGCGGCTGCGGCGCCAGGGTGACCGGTGCCGCCGCGGCGGGGCGCGTTTCCTCGAGATCGAGCGCGAGATCGACCGCACCGCGGGAAAGATCACCGAGCAGATCCGCTCGATCGAGCTGACCGCGCAGACGCGCGCGCGCCTGGTCGAGATCCTCAAGCAGATCTACGCCGAGATTTCGCGCCACGACCGGGACATCCGCCGCGCGCACATTGCTCTGGATCGGGAGCGCGACAGCGAACTCGGCGCGCTGCACCGGCGTCGAATCGAGAAGTACCGAGCCAGGCTCCGAAGCGCGGAGGAGCGCTACGGGACGACCCTCGGCCAGGTCACCGCGACGCTGAACAAGGTCCGGCACGGCGAGGCGATCTGCGAGCAGGCGCGCTCCGAGATGATCCTGGCCAACCTCCGCCTCGTGGTTTCGATCGCCAAGAAGTACACGAACCGGGGCCTGCAGCTGCTGGACCTGATCCAGGACGGCAACATCGGCCTGATCCGCGCGGTGGAGAAGTTCGAGTACCGCCGCGGCTACAAGTTCTCGACCTATGCCACCTGGTGGATCCGTCAGGCGATCACGAGAGCGATCGCGGACCAGGCGCGGACGATCCGCATCCCGGTCCACATGATCGACACGATCAACAAGCTGACCCGCACCAGCCGGGCGATGGTGCAGGAACTCGGCCGGGAGCCGACCGTGCTGGAGATCGCCGAGCGCATGGACATGGATGTCGTGCAGGTGCGGGAGATCATGAAGATCGCCCTGGAACCGATCTCGCTCGAGACGCCGATCGGCGAGGAAGCCGACTCCCATCTCGGCGACTTCATCGAGGACAAGAACGCGGTCTCGCCGCTCGACGACCTAGTGTCGAAGGGACTGAGCGAACAGACCGCGGAGGTGCTGCAGACGCTCAGCCCGCGGGAGGAACTCGTGCTCCGCATGCGCTTCGGCGTCGGCGACGGCGCGGAGTCCACGCTGGAGGACGTGGGGCGCTCGTTCAACGTGACGCGCGAGCGGATCCGGCAGATCGAGTCGAAGGCGCTGCGCAAGCTCCGGCACCCGAGCCGGTCGCGGCGCCTGCGGGCCTACCGCAACCTGCTTTGACGCACCCCGGGCCGCGGCGATTGACAGGCGGCTCGGACTCCCTCAAGATCACCACCATGTCGCCCGCCGCTGTTGCCTGGAGCCGGCGGATTCTTCCTCGGTAGCTCAACGGTAGAGCGTTCGGCTGTTAACCGAAATGTTGGGGGTTCGAATCCCTCCCGAGGAGCCACGGTTCGCGGCTTCGCCGGTGACGCGGGAGTGCCTCTCGCGCCGGGTCGCGTGAGGTAGAAGAGATGGCCGACGTATCCCGGGAGTTCCTGACAGCCTGTCGGGGCACTGTCCATTCACGCCTGAGCGTGGCTCGGCTCTACGAGGAGGCGGTGCGGCGCGGCGAGGCGGCCATCGCCGCCGAAGGACCCCTGGTGGCCTCGACCGGGGAGCACACCGGCCGCTCGCCGAACGACCGGTTCATCGTGCGCCGCGCGCCTTCGGCGGACCTCGTGGACTGGGGCCCGGTGAACAGGCCCCTCGATCCCGAGCATTTCGAACGCCTCCATCGCAAGATGCTGGCTGCCGCCGCCGAGCGGGACCTGTTCGTGTTCGACGGCTTCGCGGGTGCCGATCCGAGCTGCCGCCTGAGCGTGCGGGTGATCAGCGAGCGCGCCTGGCACAGCCTGTTCGTCCGCAACATGTTCCTTCGCGCCGCGAATGACGCGGAGCTCGAGGACTTCAGGCCCGACTACACCGTCGTCGACATCCCCAGCGTTCTGGCCGACCCGGAGACCGACGGCACGAACAGCACGACCTTCATCGCCCTCGACCTGGAGCGCCACCTGACCCTCATCGGCGGCAGCGAGTACGCCGGCGAGATGAAGAAGTCGATGTTCAGCGTGATGAACTTCCTGATGCCGCAGCGCGGTGTGCTGAGCATGCACTGCAGCGCGAACTACGGCGCGGACCCGTCGGACTGCGCCCTGTTCTTCGGCCTGTCGGGCACGGGCAAGACGACCCTTTCGGCGGATCCGGAGCGAACCCTGATCGGCGACGACGAGCACGGCTGGAGCGACCGCGGCATCTTCAACATCGAGGGCGGCTGCTACGCCAAGGTCATCCGGCTCGATCCCCTTGGGGAACCGGAGATCTATGCCACGACCCGGCGCTTCGGCACCGTGCTCGAGAACGTCGTCTTCGATCCCGAGACGCGCGAACTCGATCTGGACGACGACTCCCGCACCGAGAACACCCGCGCCAGCTATCCGCTCAGCCACCTCGAGCACGTCGATGTCGGCGGTAACGCGGGGCATCCGACGTCGGTCGTCTTCCTGACCTGCGACGCGTTCGGCGTGCTGCCGCCGATCAGCCGCCTCGACGAGTCGCAGGCGATGTACCACTTCCTGTCCGGCTACACGGCGAAGGTCGCCGGCACGGAGCGCGGGGTCACCGAGCCGTCGGCGACCTTCAGCGCCTGTTTCGGCGCCCCGTTCATGCCGCTGCCGGCGTCGGCCTACGCGCAGCTTCTGGGCGAGAAGGTGCGGCGCCACCGCGTCGCCGTCTGGCTCGTCAACACCGGCTGGACCAGGGGGCCGTACGGCCAGGGAAGCCGGATCAAGCTCGCTTACACGCGGCGGATGATCCACGCCGCGCTCGACGGCAGCCTGACGGACGTCCCGACGCTCACCCATCCCGTCTTCGGTCTCGCCTACCCCCGGGCGATCGACGGCGTGCCGAGCGACGTGGTCGATCCGCGGCAGAGCTGGGGAGATCCCCACGCCTACGACCAGTACGCGCGCCGGCTGGCGCAGATGTTCAACGACAACTTCGAGGGTCTGGGCGGTAGCGCCTCGGAGGCGGTGCGGGCAGCGGCGCCGCGCGTCGCGGTGTAGGTAGTCGCGAGAAGCCGCCAGGGAGAGCCGGATGATCCCCGTCAAGAGTGCGATGTCTGCCAGCGGCCGCGCCCACGTCGACGGCATGGACGCCTACGAGATGCTGTACCGGCAATCGATCGAGGATCCGGACCGCTTCTGGCTCGAACAGACGGCTTCGCTCGACTGGTTCACCGCACCGCGGTCGGCCGGGCGCTGGGACTTCGAGGCCGTCGACTTCGCCTGGTTCGAGGACGGCGTCCTGAACGCCTGCACGAACTGCGTCGACCGCCACGCCGCCGCCCGGCCCGACAAGACCGCCCTGATCTGGGTGGAGGACGAACCGGGCCGCTACCACCGGATCAGCTACCGCGAACTGAAGCGGCACGTCTGCCGGATCGCCAACGTGCTGACCTCCCTGGGGATCGGGCAGGGCGACCGGGTCTGCATCTACCTGCCGATGATCCCGGAGCTGGCCTACACGATGCTCGCCTGCGCCCGGATCGGCGCGGTGCACTCGGTGGTCTTCGCCGGCTTCTCCGCCGACAGCCTGCGCGAGCGGATCGTCGACGCCGGTTGCCGGCTGCTGGTGACCGCCAACGAAGGTCTGCGCGGCGGCCGCACGATCCCGCTCAAGGCGACCTGCGATGGGGCCGTCGAGGGACTGGACCTGGTCGAGCACATGCTGGTCGCTCGGCGCACGGATACCGAGGTCCCGATGACTCCGGGGCGCGACCTGTGGCTTCACGAGGAGACGGCGAAGCAGCGGGCCACGGCGCCGGTGGCCCGGCTCGATGCCGAGGCGCCCCTGTTCGTGCTCTACACGAGCGGCTCGACCGGAAAGCCGAAGGGCGTTCTCCACACCACCGGCGGCTACCTGCTCTACGCCTCGATGACCCACCGGCTGATCTTCGACCACCACGACGACGACATCCACTTCTGCGCCGCGGACATCGGCTGGGTCACGGGTCACAGCTACATCGTCTACGGCCCGCTCGCGAACGGCGCCACGAGCGTGATGTTCGAGTCGGTTCCGACCTATCCGGACCCGGGCCGCTACTGGCAGGTCGTCGACGACCTGGGAGTCACCCTCTTCTACACCGCGCCGACCGCGCTGCGGGCGATCGCCCGCGAGGGCGACCAGTGGGTCACGGCCTATGACCGCGGCTCTCTTCGCGTCCTCGGTTCGGTCGGCGAGCCGATCAATCCCGAGGTCTGGAACTGGTACCACGACGTGGTCGGAAACGGGCAATGTCCGGTCGTCGACACGTGGTGGCAGACGGAGACGGGCGGCATCCTGATCACGCCGCTGCCCGGCGCCACGCCGCTCGTGCCGGGCTCGGCGACCCTTCCCTTCTTCGGCGTCGAGCCGGCGCTGGTGGACGCTGACGGCAACGAACTCGAGGGCAACGACCGGAGCGGCAACCTGTGCCTCAAGCGTTCCTGGCCCGGGCAGGCGCGGACGATCTACGGCGACCACCAGCGCTTCGTGGAGACGTACTTCAGCACCTATCCCGGCATGTACTTCACCGGCGACGGCTGCCGGCGGGACGAGAACGGCTACTACTGGATCACCGGCCGCGTCGACGACGTGCTCAACGTGTCCGGGCACCGGCTGGGCACCGCGGAGATCGAGAGCGCCCTGGTCGCGCACGACGCGGTGGCCGAGGCGGCCGTGGTCGGCTGCCCGCACGAGATCAAGGGCGTCGGCATCTACGCCTACGTGCTGATCACGCCGGAGGCCGAGAGCCGGGAGCAGGCGGGGCTGGTGGCGGAACTTCGGCAGCAGGTGCGCACGGTGATCGGACCGATCGCCACGCCGGACCACATCCACGTCGCCGGCGGTCTGCCCAAGACGCGTTCGGGCAAGATCATGCGCCGCGTGCTGCGGAAGATCGCCGCCGGCGAGTACGACGATCTCGGCGACGTGACGACCCTGGCCGAGCCGGCGGTCGTCGATGGCCTGGTCGCCGACCACCGCGCCGCCGCCGGCTGACGCCGGAGGACTCCGCGGGACACCGGCAGCGGCCGCCTTCGGGCGGCCGTGACGCGGCTAGACTTTGGTCGAGCGATGGCTGCGAATCCAAGCGAACCGATCCGCGACTTCGGGGCGCCG
>JAPOVF010000049.1 GCA_026708285.1 Acidobacteriota bacterium | reverse complement strand
GCTGACGGTCGTTTCCGGACCTTCGGCGCGCTCCTGGGCCGCTGAGGCGCTCAGGAAGGGCTTAGAGGAGCCGGAAGGCGACGAAGGCGACCAGGGCGCCGCCGGCAAGGCCGCCGAGGACGCTGATCGCGGCCAAGACCAGGCCGGCGCTGGTGAGGAACCTGCGCATGTGCCTGGCGGTCTGCTGCAAGGCGACGATCTCGGCTCGTGCTTCGGGAGTGACCTCGGTGATGGTCCGGGCGGTCTCGGTGATCTCGGCGAGCACTTCGCGGTTCTCCCGCATCTGGTCGACGGTGCTGGTCATCGGGAGCGATCGAAGGATCGGTCGTCGCGTAGGCGCTCTAGCGTCCGGGCCCACTCCCGTTCTCGCTGGCGCTCCTCGCGCTGACGCTGCTCGGCCTCGCGCCGGCGCTGGGCCTCCGCGAGGTCGCGGAAGCCCAGGCGAATCTCGTCACGGAGCTTCTGGATGCACTCGCGGATCGCAACGACGACCCTCTCGATGGTCTGCCGGTGCTCGCGGTCGTCGCTCGAGACGCGCTCCAGCCCGGACGGCGCTAGCGGAGGCCGTTCGCGGTCGAGGCTCCGCTCTTGTTCCTTCATCTGGTCCAGCAGCGAAGACGATTGAGGCCTATCGGGCTGGGCCTCGATGGCGCGGGTCACGCGCTCGGCCGGCCGGCGGGTCCGGATCTCCTGGTGGCGCGCCCGGCCGAGGTGAACCCCGGCCGGCCGATTCAGTTGCGCCGCGGCCTCCTGGTCGCCGCGATCCAGCGCGGCCTGGCGTTGGTCGACCAGAGTCCGGTGGTCGACCCGCTCCGGGCGCTGCGCCCGTTCGAGGGCGCGGTTCGTGGCGGCGGCCCACTCCTGCCGCCACTCCTGCAGGACCGCCCGATCGTTCCAGGCGCGGTCCTTGCCGGCAAAGCCGTCAGGCCCGATGCGCCGGGTTGTCAGGAGCACGTGCGCGTGAGGGTTCCGGCTCTCGCCGTCGTGGTAGGCCACGTCGGCGACCATGCCGCGGCTGACGCACTGCTCGGAGACGAAGCTGCGGACCAGCTCGCGCCGCTCGTCGGCCGCGAGCTCCTGCGGCAGCGCGACGACGATCTCCCGGGCGACCCGGGAGTTGGAGCGCGTCTCGGCCGCCTCGACCTCGTTCCAGAGGCGGCAGCGGTCCTGGGTCCAAGACGGCGCGTCGTCGGGAGCCAGGATCTCGGTGTGGTCCACGGCGCCGCGGCGCGTGTAGTCGTGGGCCTCGCCGGTGCGCTCGTCTTCGAGCGCTTGGCCGGCGCGGTAGGCCGCGCCGGCGACGGCGCTCATGCCGGCGCTCCGGCTGTGGATCTTCACCGACAGGTGATAGATCGCCATTTCCGGTTCCGGCGCACGGCAAACCCGCAGGATTTGTGTAAGTGCGCCTTCTCCCTGTTCGGTCGGCGGGTACCGGAGCCGGAACCCGCTCGTATGCTACGGTGCGGGGACATGGAGAACGTCGAGACCGCCAACGAGCGTATCACCAAGCTGAAACAACGGAGAGATCAGCTGACCGCACGTCTCCAGCGGCTGCAACAGGCCGAGAAGGCTAAGCAGCGCAAGCTCAGGACGAGACGGCTCATCCTCATGGGAACACTGATGGAGGCGCGGGCGAAGGACGACCCGGCCTATCAAGAGCGAGTCCTGACCGCCCTCGACGGGTTCCTCAGCAAGCCCCGAGACCGGGCGCTCTTCGACCTGCCAGGGGACCAAGCATGACCGCCACCGACACCCTCCGCACCGCTGAAATCCTGCGCGAGGCCGGAGTCCCCGACCGTCAGGCCGCTGCGACCGCGCGAGCGATCGACCTGGCCGTTACGGAGTCGCGCGGCGACCTGGCGACCCGCGAGGACTTGGCACAGATGGAGACGCGCCTGACCAGGACGCTGTACCGCGCTCTACTCATCCAGACCGGCGTGATCGCCGGCATCGTGATCGCCCTGCTGCGGCTGCTGCCGTGAATGGCGACGAAGGTGGCCTGAACCACACATGAAGAAGCTGCTCATCATCTGCTCCCTGTTGGTTGTGATGCCAGCTACAGCGCAAGACCTCGGTCTCGAGATAGAGGTCGTTCTTGAGGAGCTTGCTCTACCGTTTATCTTCCCCCAGGACACCCACCCGTTGGATGTCCGAGATGGGCTGCTCGACTACTTCGAGGTCGCTGAGGACGAAGACTTCGCGGACCTCCACTACCTGTTGTTCGAGGCCGCTTGGGACGAAGCCGCTTGGGACGAACGGGATGGTCCGGAGATGTTCCGGCTCCTGGGCCTCAAGGAAGAAAACCGTCCAGAGACGCCCCACCCGGCCGACGCTCGCCTCGAACTGGTGTCGTTCGTCCAGGAAGCCGATAACGAAACGCTGGAGCTGGTGAACGGAGTGCTACGGGATCTGTATGTGGACCCTGAGTTGGTGCTGACCCTGCTTGCTTGGATTCAGGACGAAGACGATCCCATGTCGATTGCATCGGCGAAGACCGACGACAAGAACAGGGGGAAGAACACCGATTGGGAGAGCGGGAACTGCTGGGACCGGATCCCGAAGAAGGACTACCATCCCAAGCTCGGCGTGTTCCCAGCCCGCGAGATCGTGAAGCACATGTGCAAGCAGAAGCCGAAGAAGTGTCGGGCGAAGAAGCTGGCGTACCGGGCCTACGCGAAGTTCAAGCTGAACGCCCCGTGCAAGTTCAAGTAGCGCGGAGCCGTTCCCGCCGCACTACAGCGGCACGCACCAACCTGCGCCACCACGGGGCGCGCTCGGCCAAACAAAGGGGACCGGCCGCCGAGTCGGGGACTCAGCGGGCGGCGTTGGGAAGCCGTTGTAAGATCACGACTTCGGGGAGCGGCGGCGTTAGCGCGCCGAGGCGCTCTCGAAGGGCCGATAGACCCGGCCACGACGTGACCGAGAATAGCAAACACCGACCCGCAACCGAACACCCGGCGCTACAGCTGTCGCTGTTCACGCCGACCCTGCACCTGGTCCTGTGCGACGGCAAGCGGGCGATCGAGCGCGGCTGGCAGCTGCGGATGCCCACTGCGGCGGCGCTGGATGCGCACGTCGACCGAGGCGGGGACCTGGGCTACATCCCGGCCTCGGTCGAGGGCGTCGTGATCGACGTCGACACCGGCCCGAACGCCGCTCCGGTCGTCCAGTTGCTCGGCGAGCCGGTCGAGACGACCGTCTCGATGGGCGACGGCCGGCACCTGCTCTACCTGGCTCCGGCCGGCTACGTGCCGGCCACCGGATACGGCAAGGGCAAGTTCCGGCTCGGCGACGTCGCCGGCGACTGGATTCACAACGGCAGCTACGCCGTGGAGACCCGGGTCGGCTGGGGGCAGCTGGCTGAGGCCGACTGGAGCGTCCCGGTCGTCTCGACCGCCGCGCTCGACACCCTGGTCCAGTGCGGCCGCGAGGACCACGTGGTCCCGGTGACGGCGGCCGGATCGCGGATCAGGTCCTGGGGCCTGTACGGCGACGGTCCGCTCTACCAGGGCATCCGGGCCGTGGGCCTGCTCTACCGGCTGAACGTCGAGGCCGGCCGGCTCCTGGCCACCGGCCGGTTCGACGGCGAGCCGCAGATGCTCAAGCTCGCTCGTCGCCTCGACCTGGCGTACTGCCGGCCGCGGCTGCCCTGGCGGGAGGTGGAGCGGTACGGCCGCTCGGTCGCCCGGTACTGGCAGAGGCGCGCTCGAGACGGGGACAGTCCGGCCTGGCTGGCCAAGCAGGCCCGCCGCCGCGGTCCTGTACGGCCTCGGCATCCGGCGCGCCGAAGCCGCGGTCAGCGGCCTACGAGGGAAGGGCTTGCTTCTTGACCGGCTCGGCGTCGTCCGGCGGCGGCTCCGCCGCCTCGACCGGCGGGAGGGGCCGAGGCTCCCACCGCATGTCAACGCTCCGGGCGCTGAACGCCACGCCGCCGCCTTCCTCGTCTTCTAGCTGGCGGGTCCCGATGACGGCGGCGTGCTGACCGTTCGGGCTGACCAGCCAGCCGTAGCCGAGACCAGACGCCGGCGCGGACCCCGGCTGCCAGTCGGACACGTGGTGCTCCTCGATCGCGGTCCAGGGCTCGCGCCACAGGTGCTCGATCCGGTAGCCGTGCTCTCCCTCCACCACGCGGACAACGCCGCGCTCCGGATGGGGCTTCCACCCGTCCTTCCGTTCAACCTCCCAGAAGGGCTCGGCGGGCAGGCCCGACAAACCGAGGTCCCACAGATGGTAGGCGCGCCAGGGACCGCCCCCGGTCGGGGAGCCAGCCCAGAGAAGACGGTCGCCGCGTTGCCAGTAGAGATTCGCTGGGTTCGGTGAGTCACCCCCCTGTAGCACGGGGACAGTGTACGGCGACCCACTGTCCGACAAGTGAACGATGAACGCACCTCTGTTCCAGGGCACCATGACGACTTGGCCTTCGGAGTCGAGGAACCAGAAGAAAGACAGCTCGCCGGCAAAGGTACCGGAGTCGGGAACATCGAATTCAACAGCCTCCGTTCGAGCCCGCTTGCTGCCCTTCTTGGTATGGCCAAACGTGAACCTCGTCCCAGTGTATGGGTCTTCCCCCGGCTGCACCGCACCCCACATCTTGCCGTCGCCGGAGACAACTGGAGGGCTGCACTCGCGCTCACAGCCGGCAGCCCGGCTGTTCCAACTCCAAAGGGTGACGACCTCGTCGGCCCTCAGCTTGAGGATCTCAAGGGCCAGTGCCCGCCGGCCCTCCACGATCGGACCTCTTGCACTAAACAGCCGCAGCAGCCCACCTTCCAGCAACCGCACACTCTTGACTCGGGTGTTCGGTAGCTCGAAGACCTCCTGTCTCTCGCCCGACCGTCTTACAAGCAACGAACCATCGTCAACATCCTCTCCGCTCGTCACGAAGAACACCTGTCCGTCGTCGTCAATCGCACCACCGACCAACCTGGTGTCTGGGGGCAATTCGGCCTCGCCTGCCGCGGTCGGCACCGCGGAGACCACCAGACAGCTGGCGACGATCCACCCGATCTTCAACCGCATCGCCTACTCCCCTCCTTCGGCGGGGCAACTCGCCGGGTCGTTTTCGTTGAAGGTGAACCCTTCGCTCTCCAGCGCGGCGCGGCCCCCGAAAGCTTCGACCGGATCGACTATACGGAAGCTGCCGTTCTCGCGTTTTTGGTACTTGATGTGCATGTGCGGAGCCGCCGAATTACCAGTTTCACCGTCGTAGGCGATTACGTCGCCCGCCTCGACCGCGCCGGTAACCACATGACGAGTGGTGGAGACGTGGCAGAAGACGAAGTAGCTCCCGTCTTCCAGGGTCAACTGCGTGTATGGATCGCCGCAGGCGTTGCCCGGAACAGACGGCCTGCTCACCGTGCCCGCAGCCGGGGCCCGGAAGACGCTAGGGCCGTCTGTCTGGATGTCGAGCCCGCCGTGGTCGCGACGCTCGGTGTTCGAGCCGCCGTGAGCGGCACCAAGGCCATCATTGGCATCGATGTTCCAGCCTCGGCAGTCGATCCCGTCCGCGAGAGTCCCCAGCGCCTCGAAGGATGGCGTGTTGGTGGTGGTGGTGGTGGTGGTGGGAGGAGGGTTCGGATCCGGCGTCGGCGTCGGAGTCGGGGTGCCCTGGCCGGGTCTGGTTCCGTTCGGCGGCCCCGGATCGTCAATCACCGTCGTCTTGTCGCCGTAGATCGGCGTGCACGTCTCGTTCCCCTCCGCGTCGGTTGTGCAGATGCGACCTACCGCCGTCATCGCCTGGGCAACGTAGGCCAGCGTCTCCGTGCTCGTCACCTTGAGCGAGTAGTTGCCGGGTCCCGCGGCGTACGGATACACCACGACGCTGTGGCTGCCGGCGGCCAACCTGCCGCTCCAGGAGTCGTCCTGGGTGCGCGCATGGTTCGTGCAACGATTGCTCCCAACCTTGCAGTCGAAGTCGATCGACATGTCCGTCAGGGCGACGGAAACCTCCGCGGCTCTCGCCAGGGTGAAAGAGTGAGTCTGCTCGCTTGAAACGCTCGTCTTGTCCACGTCGACGAGGGTCTTGGTCCGGGTGACCGTGCCCGACTTGCTGCCGCTGCTCGCAACCGTCACCTTGAGGGTGTAGGTCCCCGTGCTTCCTGTCCGGTACGGATACACCTCGACCTTGTGGGTGCCGGCTGCCAGCGTGCCGCTCCAGGAATCGTCCCGAGTGCCCCCGCGGTTCGTGCAACGACTGCTCCCAACCTTGCAGTCGAAGTCGATCGTCATGTCCGTCAGGGCGATCGACACCTTGGCCTTCTCCGACAGGCGCAGCGAGTAGGTCTCGCCCGACGAACCATTGCTCGGAGTAGGCGTAGGCGTAGGCGTGGGTGTCGGGGTTGGGGTTGGCGTTGGAGTGGGTGTGGGTGTCGGAGTGGGAGTGGGTGTGGGTGTGGGTGTCGGAGTCGGCGAGGCCGGCGGGACGATGGTCGCCGTAAACCAGACCGTGGCCCTTCCTGTCGCGATCGCGTCGAGCCCCGTCTGGCTGTCGCGGACGGAGTAGGCGATCCGGTACGTCGTCTCCGTCGTCACCGTCGGAAGCGTTCCGCTCGCGCCGCGGGTGGACGGGTCGAACGTGATCCCAGGCGGCAGCCCCGACACCCTGTACGTGTACGGCGATTGGCCTCCCGTTGCGGCAGGGAACGTCGTGTTGACCGAGCGGCCGGACGCCAGCCGAAAGTCGGGGATCGGCGGCAACGACACCGGTAGCAACACGCACTGGGTGTGCTGGTAGTTCGGCTGATAGCCAGCGTTGCAACGGATCGCATTGCGCCAGCCGACAACACCGAACTTCCGGCACCTGGTGCCGACCTTCGTCCAGCCCGAACGGCACATCAGAGTCCCCGAGCTGCTGCTCGCCGAGGCGGTGCTCGTGCTTTGCGCCTCCGCCGGCGCAGAGGCTCCGAAGAAGAGAATCGCCCCGAAGAACAGCGCGGCCAGCAACCCGCCCCCGAGCAGAACCGTGAGCCGCTGCGGCGCACGCAGCAGTCGCCCGAACTCCTTCATGTTCGCCCCCCTATGTAGGCGCTACAGCCCGCCGTCAGCGGCCCGTCCGCGAACGTTCCGGCTGCAGAACTGAACTAAGACGCCGGCGACTGTAACAGAGGCGGTTTTGGCCGCTTGGTACCCTGCACGCGGCCCGCTACGGCCCGCGACTACTCGCGCAGGGCTGGACTAAGACACCCCCTCGGATGGGCCGTTGCGCCCGTCGTAGCGGGTCGTTTTCCCCTTCTTGCGAGCAGGGGCCGGCCGCCGAGTCGGGGACCCAGCGGGCGGCGGTTGGAAGCCGTTGTAAGATCACGGCTTCGGGGAGCGGCGGCGTTAGCGCGCCGAGGCGCTCTCGAAGGGCCGATAGACCCGGCCACGACGTGACCGAGAATAGCAAACACCGACCCGCAACCGAACACCCGGC
>JAPOVF010000097.1:4122-7459 GCA_026708285.1 Acidobacteriota bacterium | reverse complement strand
GCTACATCTCGTACTTGCCGAGGGTCTTCGGATCGAGCTCCTCGAGCCATTCCTTCATCTTCTCCTCGTCCATGCCGGCCGTGGGCGCCTCGCTCGCTTCCCCCTTCTTCTTCACCCGTTGCCTGACGCGGGCGAGATCGGCCACCGACTGTCGCACGAAGAGCGGCGCGCCGGCACGGAGGGCGAGTGCGATCGCGTCGCTTGGCCGGGCGTCGAGAAGGCGGTGTTCGCCGTTGCGTTCGACGAGCTCGACCACCGCCAGGAACGTGTTGCCCTCGATCGCGCGGACCACGACCTCGATCACTTCGGCGCCGACCAGATCCAGCGCGTTCTTCAACAGGTCGTGGGTCATGGGTCGGCCTGGATCCTTGCCCTCGATGGCGAGTTGAATCGCTCCGGCCTCGAAGATGCCGATCCAGATCGGGACGACGGAGCTCTCCTTCGCGTCCTTTTCCTGCAGCCGCAGAATGACGATCGGCTGGTTGGAGTTCGGTTCCATCATCAGGCCGTGAACCTCCGCAGGAATCTTCCGATCCACGGTGTTCTCCCCTGCCCCGGGGTTCCTGCCGCCGTCCGCCGTCATGCCGGGCATCCTACGCCAGGCCCATCCACCAGTTCGCCCAGCAGCGAGTGGTCGTAGGCCTCGAGCGTCCGAATCCGCGTCAACGCGCCGGGCCTGACCGGCTCGCGTTCGACCGGGAAATGGACGATCCGGTGACAGTCGGTGCGCCCCGCCTGATGACCCGGACGCCTGCTCCAGCCGGTGACCAGAAGATCGAACTTCCTTCCGACCAGTTCCTCGTTCAACTCGCGTTGAATGACCGACTGGGCAGCGAAGACGCGCTGGAGCCGCTCGTCGGCGACTTCTCGGGGTACGTCGTCGGCCACGGGCAACCGGATGGCTGCGGTGTGCGGTCTCGGGCTGTACTTAAAGGCGAACACGGAGGCGAAGCGCACCGTCTCGACCAGATCCAGAGTCCGCCGAAAGTCCTCGTGGGTTTCTCCCGGAAAACCGACGATCAGGTCCGTGGACAGAGCCAACCCTTCGCGGGCGGCGCGAAGCCGAGCGACCAAACCGAGGTACTCCTCCACCGTGTAGCCGCGCCCCATGCGCTTCAGAACACGGTTCGAGCCCGACTGCACCGGCAGGTGCAGGTAGGGAGCGATGTTGGCGTGGCTGGCGACCGCGGCTACCATCTCGTCCGTGAAGTCGCGCGGGTAGGAGGTCACGAACCGCAACCGTTTCAGTCCCGGCAGCACCGCGGCCTCTTTCAGCAGGTCGGCGAAGTCCAGACTTCGGCCGCTTCCGAGGGGCGCCGTCGGCTCGCGCCAGTGGTTCACCGTCTGGCCAAGCAGCTCCACCTCGACGAAGCCGTAGTCGATCAGATGCTCGATCTCGCGAAGAATCTCCGCCATCGGCCGGCACCTCTCGGGGCCACGAGTGTTCGGTACCACGCAGAACGTGCAGCGTTTGTTGCAACCCTCGATGATCGTGACCATCCCCTTGTGGACCGTGTCCCGGCTGACGGCCTCGAAGTCGTACGGCCGTTCGTCGGGAAACCCGACCGCCAGGACGCGCTCACCGCGCCGGCTGCGCTCGATCACGGATCCGATCTCGCCGACCCGGCCGGTACCGAGCACGAAGTCGATGTCAGGGTTGCGCCGTAGGGCTGCTTCGCCCTCCTGCTGCGCGACGCAGCCGCAGAAGCCGATCCGGAGGTTCGACCTCTCGCGCTTCAGCAGCCGGTACTCTCCCAGGCGGGAGTAGGACTTCTGAGCGGCCTTCTCGCGCACTGAGCAGGAGTTCAGCAGGATCAGATCCGCCTTCTCCAACTCGCGCGTCGGCAGCAGTCCCTCCTGCATCAATTGGCCCGCCATGCGCTGGCTGTCCAGCTCGTTCATCTGGCAGCCCCAGGTCTCGATGTAGAAACGCTCCACGGAGCGGAGACTACTACCCGACCCGCACCGGCACGCGGTGGTGCGCACCCGTCGCGCCTGATGCGCCGAGCAGGTCGCTGACCTCGTCGGCGGTCGCCGCGGCGACGCACCGGCGCGCGAGTTCCTCCGCGTCGCAGATATCGACGGAGCGCACGACCTCCTTGACCCTGGGAATGCCACGGGGGCTCATCGAGAGCTGCCTCAGGCCCAGCCCGAGCAGGAGCGGCACGCACTCCGGACTGGCCGCGATTTCGCCGCACAGGGCCACCGGAACCTGTTGCCTCCGCCCCGCCTCGACAACGAGCTGGATCATGCTCAAGACCGCCGGATGCAACGGTTGATAGAGGGCCGCCACCTGCTCGTTCGTGCGATCGACCGCCAGCGTGTACTGAATCAGGTCGTTCGTGCCGATGGACAGGAAATCGACCTCCTCGGCAAGCTGGCGGGCGATCAGCACGGCCGCCGGTACCTCCACCATGGCGCCGAGTTGAACGTCCCGCCGGTAGTGGGCTCCCTCGGCCTCAAGCTCGGCGCAAACGTCGTTGCAGAGACGGCGCAACGCCCGGATCTCCTCGACCGCGGTGACCATCGGCGCCAGGATGCGCAGGTTGCCGAAGGACGCCGCTCGGAACAGTGCGCGCAACTGGGTGCGGAAGACGTCCGCGCGGGCGAGGGTCAACCGAATGCCCCGCTGACCCAGCACCGGGTTCTCCTCGTCCTGGGGTACGAGGCCGCGCGCCACCTTGCCGCCGCCGAGATCCAGTGTCCGCACCACCACCGGCTGCGGCGCCAGTGCCTCGAGGAGCTGGCGTACAACGATGACGTGCTCCTCCTCGGAAGGCAGCTCGGGACTCTTGTCCAGGACGAGAAACTCGCTGCGGTAGAGACCGATGCCAGAAGCGCCGAAGCGCCGCACGTCGTCCAGCTCCTCTGGTAACTCGACGTTGGCGAGCAGTTCGACCTCCGCTCCGTCGACGGTTCGCGCCGGCAGATCCCGGGCGGCGCTCGATAGCGCCTCTTCGCTTTGTCGCCGCCGGCGCTGGAGGTTGCGGTACCGGTCGAGCGTCTCCGTCGTGGGGTGCAGGGTGAGACGTCCGTCCTCTCCGTCCACGATCACTGGGTCATCGTCGGCGACCCGGTTCGTGATGTCGACGATGCCGGTGACCAGGGGTACGTCCAGCGCGCGCGAAACGATGGCGGTATGCGAGTTCGCGCCTCCGACTTCGATCGCGAATCCAACCGCGCCGCGGCGTCCAAGGCGCAACACCTCGTCCGGCGTCAGCTCGTGGCTGACAACGACGACGCTGTGGTCGAAGTTCTTGCCGATGCCAGGCGAGGACCTCTTCCCCGCCAGCGCCCGCAACAGATAGCGGGTCACGTCGCGAAGGTCCTCGCCCCG
>JAPOVF010000097.1:0-3325 GCA_026708285.1 Acidobacteriota bacterium | reverse complement strand
GGCAGATTGACTCCGGTCACGACCGCGGCGTTCGCCGTTCCCGACGCCCGCAACGCGCTGTTGCAAGGTGTGTTTCCGAACATCTCGGTCAGGATCAGAACGCCTGCGCCGTGCTGCTCCTCCAGCCGGCGGATCCTGGCTTCGATGAGGTCGGCCGCCTCCCCCGCGTCGGCGCGCCAGTCCACGCAGAGCGCGGAGATCGGCACCGGACAGCTGTCCCGATCCTGTCCGGAGATGGCGCGTGCGGAGTCGAGCAGGCGCTGGGCGAGTTCGCCGTGCGAAACGATGAGCACGGGGACGGCCATCAGGTGCCCGCCACCCCTGAACGGTTGCGTTCCACGTCCCGGTGCTGCAACCGGATCTGCCAGGCACCCGCGGCCAGCCGGTCGGCCATGGCCTCCGACACGGCGACCGATCGGTGCCGTCCACCCGTACAACCGATGCCGACCGTCAGGTAGCTGCGGTTCTCGTCACGGAATCTCGGCAAGAGATACGAGAGCAGGCTCTCCAGCCGGTCGACGAGTTCGGCGAACGCTTCGTGGCCATGCAGGAAGCCCTGGACCGCGGGGTCGGTCCCCGGTTTCTCCCGCAACTCGGCGACGAAGTAGGGGTTCGGCAGGAACCGGACGTCGAACATCAGATCGACGCCCGAAGGCACGCCGAACTTGAACCCGAAGCTGACGATGTTCACGGTGAGTCCGCCGGCATCGCTCGAGGCAAACTCGTGGTAGATCGCGGCGCGGAGCTCATGGATCGTCGAGTCGGTCGTGTCGAACACACGCGCGGCCCGCCCCCGCAGTTCCAGCAGCATCTGCCGCTCTCGCCGAATGCCGTCGATCACACGTTCCCCTTCGCCGGTCAGGGGATGCCGGCGGCGGGTCTCGGAGTACCGCCGGACCAGCACGTCGTCGGAGCTGTCCAGGAAGATCAGCACCGGCTCGACGAGATCCGGGTCCGCCTCGTCGAGGAGGCGCGGCAGTTCCTCGGCCAGGCCCGGCGTGCGCAGGTCGGTGACCAGGACGATCGGATCCAGTCCCGGCGCGGCGAGCGCCGGCTCGCGGACGAGGTGCCTCAGCAGGGGCAACGGCAGGTTGTCGATGCAGTGATGGCCGAGGTCCTCGAAGCACCGGGCGACCGTACTCTTGCCCGAACCCGAAAGGCCGGTGATCACGAACAGGCGAACCGGTGACTCAGACACGCCCGTTGGCGCAAAGCAGCTCGTAGATCTCCTGCGGTCTGGACACTCTGCGCAGGCGCTCGCGGCCGCCGTTGCTCACCCACTCGGAAATCGCGGCCAGCGCCTTCAGGTGCCGGCCGGCGCTCTCGCGGGGCGAGAGCAGCACGAAGAAGAACCGGACCGGAAGGCCATCGTCGGCGCCGTAGTCGACGCCGCGCTTCGACACGGCGACCGCCAGCACGATGTCCCGCAGACCAGGGATTCGTCCGTGCGGAATCGCCATGCCACCACCGACCGCCGTCGAACCCAACTCCTCCCGCTCCCGAAGGGCGGACAGGATCGCATCCTGGTCCGAGAGGCCGAGAACACGGCAGATCCGCTCGGTCAGAGTCCGCAATGCGCCGTCACGGCTCTTCGCTTCGACATCTGAGAAGATGAGCTGCGGCTTCGCCAGACTTGCCAGATCCATCTCAGGCCGTTTCAGAAAATCCGTCGGCGATCGGTCGAGGACGGAATACCGAGTTCATCCCGGTACTTGGCGACCGTTCGCCGGGCGATGTTAATGCCGTCCTGCTGCAGTTCGCGCGTCAGCGCCGAATCCGACATGGGTTTGCGGCTGTCCTCCTCGCCGATCAGGTCGCTCAGCATTCGCTTCACGGTCAGCGAGGAGATCTCGCCGCCGCGGGTTCGGTCAATGCCGCTATGGAAGAAGAACTTCATTGGGAACAGGCCGCGCGGCGTATGGATGTACTTGTTGGACACCACTCGGCTCACCGTCGACTCATGCATGCCGATGTCGTCGGCCACGTCGCGCAGCACCATGGGCCGCAACTCGTCGAGACCGTGATCAAAGAACCTCCGCTGCTGCCTCAGAATCGACTCGGCGACCTTGTAGATCGTTCTCTGGCGCTGGTCCAGACTCTTGATGAGCCACATCGCCGACCGCATCTTGTCCTTGAGAAAATCCCGAGCCTCCGCCTGGTCGGCGTCCTGCTTCATTCGCTGCAACATCCTCCGGTAGGCACGGCTGATCCGCAGCTTCGGCAGGCCATCATCGTTCAGCTGGATGGCCCACTCGCCGCCGGTCTTCAGCGCCACAACGTCGGGCTCGACGTACTCGGTGCGGTCGTTCGAGAACTGCCGTCCCGGCCGGGTCTCAAGGGTCTTGATCTCTTCTACGGGCGCCTCGAGATCCGCCAAGGGGGTGCGCAAGCGCCTCGCGACGACCCGGAACTGACGCCTGGTGAAGGGCCCCCAGCACTCGCGGACGATGCGGTATGCCAGGCCGTCCGTGGCCCCCCTTGTCTCGAGTTGCGCCAGAAGACACTCCTGGAGCGTGTGCCAACCAACGCCCGGCGGGTCGAAACCGCGGACCAGATCCAGGGCCCGCTCCACCCCTTCGAGGCGGTAACCGGGGACCGGGACCGAACGAGGCTCCAGCCCCTGAGTCTGGTCGTCGAGAGCTGATGGAGCGCCGCCGTTGTCCTGTTGGGACGCGGCCAGTGCCTCCTCTATCTCCCGGGTCCTGGAGAGTTCCAGGCGGTAGGCCTCCGCCTCCCCTTCCTTTGCTCCCAGGAGGCGAATCTCCTCGACGGACGCCCGCAGGAACCCGTCCGCGTCCAGATTCCCGATGATCAGCTCGGCGACCTCCCGCAAGGCCGGTGATACCTCGGACATTCGCAACTGCCAGAGCAGATGGTCGTACAGGTCGGGGTCCCGGCTGAGGTTCCTCTCAAACGGGGAGCTCTCCCGGCTCTCGAAGGTACTCGCAACCGTCGAGTCGGGCCCGAGGTAGTCGTTGAAGTACGCATCGAGATCGATATCGCCCATCGCGGGCGCGTCTTCGTCCGCCGGCTCGGGATGGTCGGCCACCCCCTGTTCCTCGGCGCCGTTCATCTTCGCCGACTCCTCGGCCCTGTCGGCGGAAGCATCGCCGTCCACCCGCTCCGCAGCCTCGGTGTCAGCTCCCTCCTCGGTGTCCTCCTCCTCTGCCCCATCCTCGAGCACCGGGTTCTCGACGATCTCCTGATTGAGCACGCCCTCCAACTCCAGGCGCGTCATCTGCAACAGCTTGATCGCCTGCTGCAGCGCCGGCGTCATGACCAGCCGTTGAGCCAGCTTGAGTGAGAGCCTCTGTTGCAGCACCAT
>JAPOVF010000316.1 GCA_026708285.1 Acidobacteriota bacterium | reverse complement strand
TGCCGCAGCGCTCAGCGGCCGACGGGCGGCGCCCGCGGCGGCGAGCAGGACCGCGGTCGCGGCGAAGGCGATGTAGCGTCCTTCGGCCGCCACCTGCGCATCGCGCTCGAGCGACGCCAGGGAATTCATGGCCAGCCCGGCCAGCAGAGGCGGCAGTGCGGCGAGCCAGGGCGGTGACGGCGACCCGGGACGGGCCGGCGCGAAAGCGGATTCAGTCGTCAAGAGTGGCATCCTTGCCGTCGAGGGCAAACGTTGGAAGACTGCCACCGCCATGTTGCCCCGGGAACTGCTCAGAAGCGAGCCTCGGCGAGTTGCCGCCGCCATCGAAGCGCGCGGCGTGGACGCTGCGCTGGTCGACCAGTGGACGGCCAGCGACCGACGCCGCCGTGAAGCACTGACGGAACTCGAGGAACTCCGTCACCGTCGTCGGTTGGCTGGTCGCGAGATTGGCAAGCTCAAGGCTCAGGGCAAGGCGAAGGAAGAAGATGCCGCCGGACGCATTCTAGAGATGACGGAGCTCAAGGCCCGCATCGAGGGCCTGGAAGACGTCGTGGCGCAGGCGGAGGAGCAACTCCGGGAAACGGAACTCAAGGTGCCGAACATCGCCCACGACACGGTACCGGTCGGCAGCGACGAAGCGGCGAACCGCGTCGAGCGGTTGGTCGGCGAACCGCCGCGGTTCGACTTCGAGCCCAGGAACCACTGGGACATCGGGCCCGAACTCGGGATTCTCGACTTCGAGCGCGGCGCCAAGCTGGCCGGCGCCCGCTTCGTGACGTATGTGGGATTAGGCGCCCGCCTGGAACGTGCGCTCGCCGCCTTCATGCTCGACCTTCATACCGAGGAGCACGGCTACACCGAGGTGCTACCGCCGTTCCTGGTGAAACGGGACTGCCTTCTTGGCAGCGGTCAGCTCCCCAAGTTCGAGGAAGACCTCTTCCACGTGCAGCCGGACGCGCGATACCTCATCCCGACCGGCGAGGTGCCCCTGGTCAACCTGCACGCCGGCGAAGTGCTCGAGGAGGACGAGTTGCCCCTCAGGTACGCCGCGCTCACGCCCTGTTTCCGGGCCGAGGCAGGCTCGTACGGCCGTGATGTCCGCGGGCTCATTCGCCTGCACCAGTTCCAGAAGGTGGAACTCGTTCAGTTGACGACGCCCGAGGCCAGCCACGAGGCGCTGGAGCAACTGACGGCTCAAGCCGAGAAAGTGCTCCAGCGGCTCGAACTGCCCTACCGGGTCGTCTGCCTGAGCACTGGGGACATGGGCTTCGCCATGGCCAAGACCTACGACCTGGAGGTCTGGCTGCCGGGCCAGGCGACATACCGGGAGATCTCGTCGTGCAGCAACGCCGAGGCGTTCCAGGCGCGGCGGGTGCACACGCGCTACCGACCCCAGGGCGGGGGCGGCCTGCGCCACGTCCATACGCTGAACGGCTCCGGCTTGGCGGTCGGCCGCACGCTGGTCGCGTTGCTGGAGAACTACCAGACGGCGTCGGGCTCCGTGCGCATTCCCGAGGCGCTCCGGCCCTATGTCGGCGTCGAGGAGATCCCGGCCGGATAGCCTCTGACATCGTCGCTTCGGTGCGCGATGGTCGCCGGCTCGTTCGGAGGGGTGGCTGAGTGGTCGAAAGCACCGGTCTTGAAAACCGGCGTGGATGAGAGTCCACCGTGGGTTCGAATCCCACCCCCTCCGCCATCGCCCTGGCAGGGCGACCGGTGCCCGGTCTTGGCGTGTTCCCGAACTGGCGTGGGTTGACAGTCCACCGTGGGTTCGAATCCCACCCCCTCCGCCAAGATTCCCGGCGAATTTCGCGCAGAAGTCACAGTAAAGGCCCAGGAAATCACGCTTCCGCTATCGGCCGTTCCTATGATTCTCCGCCGAGGATGAGATACCTCACTCCTGAGGAGAAGATCGTGCGGTTCCTGCGGTGGATCACCCTGTTCACCGGCATCCTGGCGGTGTGCGTCGTGGTCTGCTCGGCCCTCTTCGTCTGGACGTGCTTGGTGGCCGTCGGCGGCTTCGCCGAGACGCTCCGGGGACTGGAGGGTATGTAAGGCGGAACGGGGACAGGTTCCGTGGTCAGGTGTTCGAGGGGAACCTTGTCCTCTCCTACCTGATTCGGGCCGGTGGACGGGACGGAGCGACGGCTATGGGACGTCGTCGCCTGGCAACTCGCCAGCAACAGCCGACCTTTGTTGTTCCGGTGTCCACCGGCCCGATTCTTCCCGATGCTGTCACTTGGCCCGAGGCCGCCGGCGTGCGGCGGTCCTACCGGCCGTTCGGGCGAGGCATGCGGTAGCCGACGCCGCGCACGTTGCGTACATAGGCCGGATTGGCCGCGTCGTCGCCCAGCTTGCGACGGAGACTCTTCACCATGGCGCGCACTAGCTTTGGGTCGTCGGTGCTCCGATCCCGCCTCCCCCAGGCCTGGCGCAGTAGCGACTCATAGGTCACGACGCGCCCGGCGTTGCTCGACAGCACGCGGAGCACTTCGAACTCGGTGGCCGTCAACGCCACGGGACGGTCGCCCACCATGACCCGGCGTTCCTCGTAGAGGATGGAGAGTTCCCCCAGCTGAAAAGGCTCCGGCTCCGCCCGCCGGCGCAGGGCCGCCCGCACTCGCGCCGTCAGTTCCGACGGCGAGAACGGCTTGACGATGTAGTCCGCGGCGCCCGCATCCAGCGCCCTGACGATCGTCTCGTCCCGGCCGTACACAGAGATGAAGATCACCGGCATGTCGTCGAGCTCAGGAGTTCTCTCCATCAACTCGATGCCGTCGGTCTCCGGCAGCAGGAGGTCCAGTAGGACCAGCCGAGGCCTATGGGCTCTGATGAGGCGAGGCAGCTCGTCGGGATCGCCCGTCAGGAGAGGCGCGTAGCCTGCCTGGGTGAGCGCGTCCCGGACGTACCGCAGTGTCTGCGGGTCGTCGTCGACCACGAGGATGGGTGGCCGGACCTTGCCTTGCCGACGCGGGCCTGTGCGGCTCGGCGCGGTTTCGGGGGCGGCATCCACGCGTTCCTCGTCCACCGGCACCGTGAACGTGAACCGCGTGCCTTGGCCGACTCCGGCGCTTTCCGCCCAGATGCGACCGCCGTGAGCCTCGACCAGCCCCTTGCAGATCGCGAGACCGAGGCCGTACTCCACGCCACGCTCCCGATCGCCACCGGCCGCGCCTGCATGCTTACGGAACAGGTGCGGCAGCCGCTCCGGCGCCACGCCCGGGCCTTGGTCGGAAACGGAGACCGCAACGTGCACGCCGTCCTGCGTAGCGCCGATCCGTATCGGAGACGACTCGGGGGAGTGCCGCGCCGCGTTCGCGAAGAGGTTGTTGAGGACCTGGACGATGCGCTCCCGGTCGGCCATCACCCGCGGAAGATTCTCCGGCAGGTCGATTTCCAAGGTGTGCCTCGTGTGCGAGGTCAGGAACGTACGCTTGGCCTGATCGACCAGACCGGCCACATCCGCTGGCTCGGCAGAAACCGACAACCTGCCCGCTTCGATCCGTCCCTGGTCCAGCAGGTCGGCGATCAGGCCGCGCATCTGATCGGCCTGCTGGTCGATGACCCGGAAGAACTGCAGCATCTCGGCAGGGTCCGGGGCCGGCGAGGTACCAAGGACGGTGGCGGTGGAGCCCTTGATCGAGATCAGCGGCATCCTCAGTTCGTGGCTCACCATGCTCAGGAACTCGGCTCGCAGCCGCTCCAGCTCCTCCAGGGGCGCCAGATCCTGAAGGGTGACCACCATCGACTCGACCGCACCGCTCGCGGAACGGATCGGCGTCGCGTTGACCAGCACGGTGACGCTCCGGCCGTCCGGGACCGAGAGCGTGAGTTCTTCGGTCCGGATGGTCCGGGAAGTGTCCACCTGCTGCGCCATCGGAAACTCCGCCAGCGTGACCTCCCTCCCGTCGGCCCACCGGCATGTGATGACGTTCAGCAACTCCTCCAGCGATTGTCCAGGCAGGCCCAGGCCCTCGGCGATCCGCCGCGCCTCCCGGTTCAACGACACGGGCTTGCCGGTTCCTCCCTCGAACACGACAACACCTACCGGCGACGTTTCCACCAGGGCCTCCAGATCCGCCCTGGCCCGCCTCTCGTCCCGGTGCGCGCGCGTGCGTTGGCGATAGCCGCCGCCGCCTGGGAGGCGAACAGGACCAGCACCTCTTCGTCGCCGTCCGTGAACTCCGGTGCACCCTCCTTCTCGGCAAGAAAGAAGCTGCCGACGTACACGTTCCGGTGACGCATCGGCGTGCACTGCAGCGTTTGCGACCGCATCAGGGACGTAGAGAAGCCGAGTTTCCGGACGTACTCCGGAAGGTTGGCCAGCCTCAGCGGGGCCTGAAGGTCCCGGAAGTGGGCGAACAGCCGCGGCCCTTCGGACCACGCGGCCATTTCCTCGCGCTCTTCGGGCGTGAAGCCGGACGTGACGAAGTCCTGAATCATCCCGGTGTCGCCCTCGGTTGCGATCACGCCGTAGCGTGCGCCGGTCAGCGCGCGGGCGTTGTCCACGACCTCCTGCAGGACGGTGTCGAGGTCGAGGCTGGCGCTGACCCGCAGGACGGATGCGCACAGCCCCGAGATGCGGTCTTCCAGGACCGCGACGCGTTGGCGTAGCTGGGCTTGACTCTCGTTTGACTGGGTCATCCCTAAGTTCTCTCGTAGCGGACTCGTCCTGTTGCAGAACGATCGTAGTTTATGTCCCGTTCAGCCGAGGAGGGGCACTTCATGAGGGTCGCTTGCGGCTCCGAGGAGCGCTACGCTTGGGGCGCAGGTGCAGCTGTGAACAAAGAGGCGTCCGATTCGTGGCAGGCGGAGATCCGGGCGGAGTTCGCCAACCTGGAGGAGATCGCCCTGGCGACCAAGCCGGCGTCCGGCGATCTTCCCGAGCTGCGTGGCGTGGACATCGACGGCATCTCGATGCCGCTGCGGCAGGCGATCGGCGGCGACCACCTGATCTACCTCGACTTCAAGCAGCGGTACGACCTGGAGCGCCGCATCCGGGAGGCGGAGGCGGCCGGCAACGAGCGGGTCGTAGCTGGGCTGCGGCAATCGCAGCAGCGCGCCGGCGTCCTGGTCGCGGACGTGTCCGGCCACAAGGCGACGGACGCCCTGGTGGCGGCGATGCTGCATCAGGCGTTTCTGCTCGGCGCGTACTACGAACTCGACCTGTTCGGCGAGATCACGACCCGCCTGTTCGAGCACATCAACCAGCGCTTCTACAAGTCGACCACGCTGAACAAGTACCTGACGATGCTCTACGGCGAAGTCTCGGAGCAGGGCAGGTTCCGCTTCTTCTCTGCCGGCCACCCCGCGCCGTTGCTCTTTGCCGGCCGCCCGGGCCGCATCGAGCACCTCCGCGAGGATCAACTGGTTCGCTTCCCGCCGGTGGGCATGTTCGCCTCGAACGCCTACATGGACGAACTCGTCGACCCGGGTCCGCTCGGCTACAAGCGCCCGTACGAGGTCAGCGAGGTCGACCTGCTCGAGGCGGGGGACCTGCTCCTCCTCTACACCGACGGCTTCGCCGAGCACGGCGAGGAGCGCTACATCGCGGAGCGGGCGGAGTCGCTCCTGGAGACCGTGCGCGGCTTGCGCGCGAGTGAGATCTGCGAGCGCCTGCGGGATGACCTGGTCGCCTTCGCTCCGCCTGAAGACGACGTCAGCTTCGTCGTGATCAAGAAGACGGAGTAGGGCGCCGGCGCATCGACCGTTTCGCCCCGCTATCGTAGAGGCTCTACACGTACGCTTGGAGGGCGCCCAATGCTCCTGCTCGACCCCACGCGGTCCGCTGTGCTTGCCATCGCCGTGAGTTCTGTCTCCTGCGCGGCTCCTTCGGCCCGGGACGCCGGTGGCGCTCCCTACTCTGGCAACGCGGGTGCCTCGCCCGCATCCGCTGCCGACCGCGTCGCCCTGTTCGGCGACATGCACATCCACACGATGTACTCCCACGACGCGTTCATGGGCACGGTGCGCACGACGCCGGACGACGCCTACCGGTACGCCAGGGGGGAGGCGATCCCGCATCCGTCGGGTGAGTCGATCCGCCTTTCCGGCGCGCCGCTCGACTTCCTCGCGGTGACGGACCACGCGGAGTACCTAGGTGCCCTGGCGGCGCTGATCGACCCCTCGAGCCCGACCTACGGGCACCCGTTGACCGAGGATCTGTTCAGCGGCCAGGGCCGCGACGCCCGGGCGCGGCTGGGAGCGCTGAGCCGGTTGCGGGAACTGGGCCGCGCGGGCGACCCGATCAACGGCCCGGAAGTGCGGGCGAGCGCCTGGCAGCGGGTCATCGAGGCCGCCGAGCGGCACAACGATCCGGGCCGGTTCACCGCCCTGATCGGCTACGAGTACACGATGGGGGTGGGTGGCCGTCACGTGCACCGGAACGTCATCTTCCGCGGCAGTGAGGCGCCGGAACTGCCCTTCAGCTCCCTGGACGGCGACCCCGAGGACCTCTGGAACTGGCTCGACGGCCTGCGCGAGGAGGGCATCGAGGCGCTGGCGATGCCGCACAACATGAACCAGAGCGACGGCCTGGCCTTTCCCGACCGGGAGACCTGGAAGGGCGCGGAGATCGACGCGGAGTTCGCGGCCAAGCGGATCCGGAACGAGCCGGTGGCCGAGATCAGCCAGCAGAAGGGCACTTCGGAGGTTCATCCGTCGCTGTCGCCGAACGACGAGTGGGCCGACTTCCAGATCGTCCAGTACTACCTGGACCGGGTGAACAACACGGACCCGATCTCGGTCTTCAAGGGCGGCTACTGGCGGGATGCTCTGCTGACCGGGCTCGAGATGGAAGAGCGCCTGGGTGTGAACCCCTATGCCCTCGGCGCGGTCGGCTCCAGCGACAGCCACGTCTCCGCCGGCTCCTACGAGGAAGACAACCGCTTCACGTCGAGGACGAACACGCCCCAGGCCCGCGGCTCCGCCTACCGCGAGGAGGATGGCGGCTGGGCGAACTTCTGGACGCCGCGCCAGGCCACCCACGGCACCGGCGGCTTGGCCGGCGTGTGGGCGGAATCGAACACCCGCGCCGCGATCTTCGACGCGCTGAAGCGTCGCGAGTCGTTCGCCACCTCGGGCACCCGCATCCGCGTGCGTTTCTTCGGCGGCTTCGGGCTCGATGAGGCCGTGGCGGAGGCCGCGGATCCGCTCGCGGCAGCCTACGAGGCCGGCGTGCCGATGGGCGGCGACCTGGAAGGCGGCGACGACGCCCCCAGCTTCCTGGTTTGGGCCCTCCGCGACCCCGAGAACGCCTGGCTGCAGCGGGCCCAGGTCATCAAGGGCTGGCTCGAAGACGACGAAGCGCAGGAGCGCGTCTACGACGTGGTCTGCTCCGACGGCCTGGAGCCCGACCCCGAAACGCACCGCTGCGAGGACAACGGCGCCCGGGTCAACCTGGACGACTGCTCGATCAGCCGGGACAGGGGCGCCGTGGAACTCCGGACCACCTGGACCGACCCGGACTTCAACCCCGGCGCCCGCTCCTTCTACTACGTCCGCGTGCTCGAGAATCCGACCTGCCGCTGGTCGACGTGGGACGCCCTCAGCCTCGGCATCGAGCCGAATCCCGACCTCCACGC
>JAPOVF010000178.1 GCA_026708285.1 Acidobacteriota bacterium | reverse complement strand
TTGCTGACTTCGGACCAGACCACGGTGCCCGCTTCGATGACGACGCGGCCGTCGATCACGACATCCTCGGCGACCCTGGCGCGGACGCGGTCTCCCAGGCGGACGAAGTTGCTGGATTTCTTCTTCGTCGAGAGGCTCTCGTCGAGGACGCAGTAGACGGTCGTTCCGGCTGGAATGCGGACCCTTTCGGCCATCAAGGCGGTTGGCAGGAAGAGGAACAACAGGCCGACGACGGCGGCCCGGAACGTGGTGGCGTGGCGCATGAAGAGGCCCTCTGGGTTGTGGTCTTCGTAGTAGCAGTACGGCGAGAGGCGTCTTCCGGTTTCGCCGTGGGGCAGGTGATACGGTGACGCCTTCGCGCATGAGCTTGATCGTCTGGTCCTGGCTGTTCCTGGTCGTCTATTTGGGCGGCATGCTCGCTTTCGGAGTGATTGGCCGGAACCGGGTTCAAGGCGCCGACGACTTCGCGACGGCCCGGGCGGCCTACGGGCCTTTCTTCCTCGCCCTCGCCTTCGCCGCAACGACCGCGAGCGGCGCGACATTCCTTGGCTTCCCGGGGCTTGCCTACGAGCACGGCACCGCGGCGCTGCTGTCGGCGGTGCTGTACCCGGCCGGCGTGTATCTGGGCGTGCTGATCTGCATGCGGTTGGTGGCGAACGTAGGCGACCGGTTCGGTTCGCGTTCGATTCCGGAGTTCCTGGGAGACCGGTACCAGTCGGACGGCATCCGCGTGATCGTGACCGTGGCGTCCCTGCTCCTGTTCTTCTACCTTGCCGGCCAGCTCCTGTCGGGCCTGGTCATGTTCGAGACGATGCTCGGGCTGTCGCCGGCCTGGGCGCTCGGGATCACGGCGGTCGTGCTGATGATCTACGTGTCCCTGGGCGGCGCCCACGCGGACATCCTCACCGACGGCGTGCAGGGCTTCCTCATGCTGCTGATCGGCGTCCTTGTCATCCTCCTGTTCGTCTTCGGCGCCGGCCTCGACGGCGGCTTCGGCTCGGTCATCTCGAGCATCCGGGGCCAGGACCCGAACCAGGTGGGCTGGATCAACCGCTCTACGCCCCTCTACCACTCATGGTGGTCCCAGATGGCGGTCCTTCTCGCCCACATTCCGCTGGGGCTGTTGCCTCACATCGGCAACAAGATTTGGGCTCTCAAGACCGGCCGGTCGCGTTTCACCTTCCTGCGCTTCGCTTCCGTGTTCGGCGTCACGCTGGGCATGCTCGGCCTCGGCGGCGCCCTGGCCCGGGCAGTGCTGGGCGGCCGTCTCTACGAGGAAGGGTCGAATCCGAACGAGGCCCTGCCGGCTCTGTTCATCGAGCTCTTCCCGGCCTGGCTGGCGGCGCTGATCGGCGTCGGCATCCTGTCCGCTGTCATGTCGACGGCGGACGGACTGGTCGTGTCCTCGTCGCAGATCGTCGCGAACGATCTCTACCGGCGGACGATCGCGCCTCGCTTCCATTCGCACTTGAGCGACGAGCAGCTCGACCGGCGGGTGCTGCTCATCAGCCGCTGGGCGACGGTGGGCGTCATGGTCGTCTGCGTGACGATGGCGTGGATGCTGATGGACATGAACATCGCCATCCTGGTCTGGACGGGGAACGGCGGCATGATGGCGGCGTTCGCGGGCCCGCTCGTGCTCGGCGCGCTCTGGAGCGGCGTGACACGCACCGGTGCGTACACCGGATTGATCGTGGGCTTGAGCTCCTTCCTGATCCTGCACACCGGCGTTATCGATCCGGTGTGGTTCGAGGGCAGCTTCCTGCACCCGGTGTTCTCCTGGCTGCACGGGGAAGCGCCGAACCCGACCTCCTGCGCGGCGCTGGCCGGACTGTTCGCGATGGGTTGTACCGCTGCCGTGTCGCTGGCGACGAAGCCGCTGCCCGAGGCTCATGTGGGGTCTCTCTTCCGGCGCGTCGAGGCGACGGACTAGGCCATGGCGAGGATTCCAGAGGACGCGATGGACGTCCTGTTCCGGGACGCCCGCAGCCAGAACAGGTGGTTGCCGCGCGATGTGCCGCGGGAAACCCTGCAAGAACTCCACGACCTGATGAAGTGGGGGCCGACGAGCGCGAACTGCTGGCCGCAGCGGGTCGTCTTCACCGTGAGCGACGAAGCGAAGGAGCGGTTGGCGTCGATCGCCATGGCGGGTAACCAGGACAAGATCCGGCAGGCGCCGGCGACCGCGATTCTGGGCTACGACCTGGCGTTCTTCGAGAAGATGGACGTGCTCTTCGCCCACAACCCGGGCATGGCGGAGATGTTCAGGAACAATGCGGAGCTGGCCGAGGTGACGGCGTTTCGCAACGCCACGCTGCAGGGTGCCTACTTCATGCTGGCCGCTCGCTCGCTCGGCCTCGACTGCGGCCCGATGTCCGGGTTCGACAACGCGCAGTGCGACGAGCTCTTCTTCCCCGGCACGACGGTGCGCTCGAACTTCCTCTGCTCGATCGGCTACGGCGATCCCGAAGGACTCTTCGGGCGGCTGCCGCGGCCGGAGTTCGAGGAGGTCTGCCGCGTCGAGTAGGTCAACGCCGCCAGAAGGCGGGTAGGAGAAGCGCGGTCACGGCCACGATCTCCAGGCGGCCGAGCCACATCAGGACGATCAGCAGCAGCTTCTCCCAGCCCGCGAAGAAGGCGTAGTCGAGTGACGGACCGGCGGCTCCCATCGCCGGGCCCACGTTCGAAAGGCAGGCGAGGGAAGTCGACAGGGAGGTCACCATGTCGTTGCCCGCGATCGCGAGGGTGGCGGCGACGCCCAGCCACAGGAAGGCGAAGAGCGTCATGAAACCTCCCAGGCTTCGTGCGACCTGATCGCTGATCGTGCGTTCACCCACGCGCAGGGCGAGCACGCGGCGCGGGTTGAAGATCAACTGGACTTCGCGGAGCGCCATCTTCAGCGTGATCACGAACCGGCCGACCTTGACGCCGCCCGCGGTCGAGCCGGCGCAGCCGCCGACGAACATGGCCAGCAGCAGCAGGGTGCGGGAGGTATCGCTCCAGGAGTCGTAGTCCCGGGTCGTGTAGCCGGTCGTCGTCATCAGGGAAACCGAGTTGAAGGCAGCCTCACGTAGTGCCTCCAGGAAGGGCAGATCGGTGCTGCGCCAGCGATCCAGCGTGACGAGCGCCACCAGCACCGCGGCGATCGACGTGTAGGCGCGGAACTCGGTGTCGCGGTAGAGCTGGCTGGGCCGGAAACGCACCGCGAAGATCAGGGAGAAGTTGATCCCTGCGATCAGCATGAAGACGACGATCGTCCACTCGATGAAGGCCGAGTTGAAGGCGGCCACGCTTTCGTTCAAGGGGGCGAAGCCGCCGATGGAAACGGTCGTGAAGGCGTAGCAGAAGGCCTCGTACTGGCTGGCACCCGCGGCGAGCAGCAGCAGGATGAGGGCGATGGTCAGGCCCACGTACGTCTGCCAGAGCACGGTCGCCGTCTTCTGCACCTGGGGCTGCATGATGTCCTGCGTCGGCCCCGGTACCTCCAACCGGTAGAGCAGACGGGCGCCGGGTCCCAGGCTCGGGAACAGGGCGACGAACAGGAGCAGAATCCCCATGCCGCCGAGCCACTGGGTGAGGCTCCGCCAGAGCAGGATGCTGGCGCTCAGTTGTTCGATGTCGGTCAGGATCGAGGCGCCGGTCGTCGTGATGCCCGAGGCGGACTCGAACAGGGCCGCGATCGGATCGGTGATCTCGCCGCTCAGCAGGTAGGGAAGTGCGCCGAAGAAGGAGGCCAGAATGTAGGCGCCGACCACGACCAGGATCGCCTCGCGCCGGTAGATCTTCTCGTGCGGTTTGCCCCACCAGTGAGCCACTATGCCGGCCGCCGCGCAAGCCAGGAGCGATCCTCCGAGCGCCGCCGCGGGTCGTTCCTCGCCGTGCCAGAGCGCGAAGAAGAAGGGGATCAACTGCGCGCCGGCGAGCAGCAGCAGGAGCCGCCCCACCAGACCGGAAACGGCTCGCAGGTTCACTTGTGGCCGCGGGTCTTCTGACCCGCGGAAAACAGCGCGCCGGCCGCGAGGCCGGCTCCGCTTGGGCCGCCAGAGGCCGGTGCGTCAGGCAGGGCGAGCGCCAGCAACTCGCCCTGGAACTCCTTGCCGCTGATCGCCATCACGACGTACTGGCGGCCTTCGTGGAGATAGGTCATCGGCGCGCCGCTCACGCCGGCCGGCAGTTCCGTTTCCCAGAGGACCTCCCCGGTCATCTTGTCGTAGGCGCGGAACTTGCGGCTGCCGGCGGCCTCGGGCTGGACGATCATCGCGTCGGAGCCGTCGGCCAGGAAGACCAGGGTCTTCGTGACCAGGGCGGAAACGCGGCCCTGCTGGCCGAGTGGCGGGAGGTCGAGGTGCGCGAGTGCGGGGTGGTCGCGCGGTCCGTCGCCGTTCGGAACCATCCACAGGTGTTCGCCGGTGTCGAGATCGATCGCGGTCAGGCGGCCGTAGGGCGGCTTGGTGATCGGCAGGCCATTCGGCAGGGTGGCCCACTCGTAGCCGTCGGCCTCGCTCAGGTCGACCCGGTAGCGCACGTTGGAGCGCGCAGGGTCGGGTGGCGGCCGCAGGCCCAGGATCGCCGGCACGGTGACCGAGGGCAGGTAGAGCACGTTCGACTCCGGATCGAGGGCCGCACCGTTCCAGTTCGTACCGCCAACCGCCCCGGGCACCTGGATCGTCGGTTTGGCGCCAGGACCTTCGATCAGCGTCGGCGGTTGAAAGATCGGGCCGATCCGGTACTGCGAAACGTACTCGAGCGCCATCGCCCGCAGCTCCGGGGTGAAGTCGATCAGGTCGTCTATGGCCAAACCCTGGAGGTCGTACGGAAGCGGCCAGGTCGGATGCGGCTGGGTCGGCCAGGCCTGTTCTCCGGGTACCTCGGACGGTGGTACCGGCAAATCGACGATCGGCCAGACCGGTTCGCCGGTCTCCCGGTCGAAGACGTACAGGAACGCCTGCTTGGAGGGCTGCGCCAGCGCCTTGATCGGCTTTCCGTCGACGACGATGTCGGCGAGCACGGGCGCGGCCGGGAAGTCGTAGTCCCAGAGTCCGTGGCGCACGGCCTGGAAATGCCAGCGCCGTTTGCCGGTCTCGGTGTCGAGAGCGAGGATCGACTCGCCGAACAGGCCCATGCCCGGGCGGTGGCCGCCGTACCAGTCGTTGCTCGGGGTGCTGGTCGCGGCATAGGTGATGCCAAGTTCCTGGTCGCAACTGATCCAGGTCCAGACATTCGCGGCGCCGGCCTCGGCGGCCTCCGGACTTTCCCAGGTGTCGAAGCCGAATTCGTCCGGCTCCGGGATGATGTTGAATCGCCAGCGAAGGTCGCCGGAACGTGCGTCGTAGCCGCGGATCATCCCGGGCGGGTTCTTGCGCCTCGACCAGGCGTCGGACGTCGACTCTCCGAGCACGATCACATCGCCGCAGACCACGGGCGCGGAAGTCCAGAAGTACTGCCGGCGACGGACGCCTTCTCCCGCGTCCAGCATGTCGATCCGGCCGCCGTCGCCGAAGTCCGGATCGAGGACACCGGTTTCGGCGTCGAGCGCGGTCAGGCGGCCGTTGCCGTTGAAGAAGAGGCGCCGTCTTTCACCGTCATTCCAGGTGACGCCGCCGCGAACGGAGAGCCGCCCCATGTTCCTGGGCTCTTCGTCCTCGAAGGGGTCGTAGGTCCACAGGATCTCGCCGCTGGCGGGATCGAGCGCGGCCGCCCCGATGCCGGTGGCGACCAGGACCCGGCCGTCGCGCATCATCGGCGTGTTCTGGAACACCGTCGGCGGGAAGACGCCCCGGTGGCGCGCGGCGAGACCATAGTCGATTGACTTCCATCGCCAGGCGACCTCGAGCCGGTGGACGTTGGTTCGGTCGATCTGGTCGAGCGGCGAGTACTTGCTGCTCCGGCTGTCGGCGGCGTAGTTGTGCCACTCGCCGACCGGTTGGGCCGCGGCAGTGCTGGTTGAAGCCGGCCGCGGAACCTGGGCTGTCTGAGCCTGAACCGCGGCTCCAAGTCCTAACGTGCTGACGGCAACGGCGCTGAGGTACCGGCGGATCCTGGAACCGCGGATCATTCCGGCTCGATGCCGTCGGGATCGCTCTGCTCTTCGCCAGACGGAGCCGTCTCTTCGCCGCTCTTCTTCTCGTCTTCCGAGGCCCCCGGGATGTTCCTTCCGGCTTCCAGGGCCTCCTTGATCTCGTTGAAGCCTGGGGGGAGACTCTGATTGGCGAGCGCCTCGCTGAGCGACTCCTGCCAGGTCAGGCGCTTTCCGGGTGTGCCGTCGGGGTTCGGCTTTGGATCCAGCCACTCCAGGGAGTACAGGAAGCCATCCATCCTGGACACGGTGTCCTTGTACATCTTGTTCTTCTCGTCACCCTCGCCTCGCCCGTAGTTGAAGAAGCCGTGCGCCTTGTCGTGGTAACTGACGAAGTCGCATCGCGCCTTGTGAGACCGCAGACCGAGGCAGAAGTCGTGGGCTGTGCTGTGGGGCACGGTCTGGTCGGCGGTGCCATGAAACATGATGGTTGGAGGCAGACCGGTGCGGAGGTGGCGGTACGGAGACATCGACTCGGCCGGCGCGCCGAGACGTTCGGCAAGTGCTTCGAGCCGTTCGCTCGCCTCGTCCGTGAGCTCGGGACCGCCTTCGACCGGCGCCAGAACGGTCGCTGGATTGAACAGAACCAGGGCGTTGGGGACCGGGCTCACGCCGTCGGGATCGGGATCGTGGCCCGGCAATGTGGCGGTGGCCGCGGCCAGATGGCCGCCTGCCGATCCACCGCCGGCGGCGATCCGATCGGGATCGATGCCGAGCCGGTCCGCGTTGGTGCGGAGCCAGCGGACGGCGCTCTTGGCGTCCTTGACGCACTCATCCGCCGTCACTCCGTGGCGGCTGGCCACCCGGTAGTCGGCCGCAGCCGCGACCATGCCGCGGTCGGCGAGGTATCGGCAGTGTGGAAGGAACTGCTGAGGCGAGCCCGCGCGCCAGCCTCCACCGAAGAAGAAGACGATCGCGGGTCTGCTGTCCTCAGCCGAGTGGCCCTCGGGGTTACACAGATAGATCTTCAGTTCGACATCGTCGACGGTGCGGTAGACCTCCGGGGTCGTTCCCTCCATTTCGGGCGGATAGGGCCGTTGGGCCGCGACCGGAGCGGCAGCGGCCACAACCAGGAGGACGGCAAGGGAAAGCGACGCGCACATGGACGGACGTCGGTTGGATCGGAGGAAGGTCGAACGGGTCATCGGCACCTCGTGAAGATCGGGAAGTCCGCGCCGGATTGTACCGGCCCGGGAGAGGGTTACCCGCCCGTCTCGATGGGTGTCTCAGCAGCCTCCCTGACGCTCTCGCCGGGTTCGCCGCGGATCCAGACCAGGCGGTACTCGTCGAGGGCCTGCAGCTCGGCTTCCAGGGCTTGCTGGATTCGCCTCGAGGAGCCCGGCCTGGCACTCATCGGCCCCCTCTCCAGGAAAGCGGAGACGCGCTGGTTGCTCCTGCAGGCGTCATCATCCTCGCGGCAGCCGAAGTCGTCGTTCTGGGTCTCGAGCAGGAAGACGAGCGGGTCGGGCGAAACGAACAGGCCGTCCAGGGTCCGGTAGGCGTTCCAGAGGTCGAGCGAGGGGATGCCGTAGCCGTTGCCGCCCTCCACGAACCCGACTGCTTCGGCCACCGCGCCGTCAGGTTTGACGGTGACGATGCCCGGGAACGGATCGAAGACCCGGCGCGACAACTCCTGCAGCGTGAA
>JAPOVF010000342.1 GCA_026708285.1 Acidobacteriota bacterium | reverse complement strand
ACGCCGCCAGCGACTTCGAGACCAGGACCCAGGACAAGCTGGAGCCCGCCGAGGCGGACGACGCCTAGTCGGCCGTTCCCTCCAGCACCATGTACATCCGCTGAACTCCGCGGAGATCCACGCGGACGCGGGCCGGCGGCAGGTTCTTGGCGTGGTGGGAGAGGTCGATGCGCTCCACCGCGTCCTCGGCGGACACGCCCTCGGCGTGGAGCACCGAGACGACCTCCCACAGCTCCCGATGGAAGGCCTGGACGTAGTCGATCAGTTCCAGGTCGCGGAAGTACGGGCCGTGACCCGGCAGGATGAGGTCGAAGTCGAGCTGCTTCAGCCGCTCCAGAGTGGCCGGCCACTCGTTGACCCAGCCGTCGCCCGGCCACGGCGGCCCGCCGAGCATCATGTCGCCGGTGAACACCAGCCGTTCCGCTGGAAGGTAGACGACGACGTCGCCGCCCGTGTGGGCGCGGCCGAGGAAGTGAAGCTGGATCTCGCGGCCGCCGCTGAACAAGCTCATCTTCTCCGCGAGTGTCGTATCCGGGGGCACCGGATCGATCTCCGCTGTCGAGTCGACGTGAGCGGCCTGGATGCTGATCTGCGTCTCGAGGTCTTCTCGCTCCTCTTCGGCGGCCGTCTCCAGCGCGGCGCGCAACTCCTCCAGGGCCTGCTTGTCCCGCTCCGAGGATCCCTTGAACGTGTGCTCCTCGAGCGGCGCCGTCGCCATCTTCTGCCGCGTGTATTCATGTCCGACCACCCGCACCCCGGGCCCGAACGCCTGGTTGCCGTGGGAGTGGTCGTAGTGGAAGTGGGTGTTTACCAGCGTACGGATCGGTTTGTCCGTGATCTGGTCAATGCCGTCGATCAGCGCCTCGGCCGCGGCCGGCGTGACGTGGGAGTCCACGACCAGCACGTCCTCCTCAGTGACCACGACCATCGCGTTGCTCCGCGTCACCATGGTTCCGGTCCCGCTCACGAAGTAGACCCCGTCGGCCACCTCTTCGAAGCGATGGGTCTCCGTCTCGACGATGTGCTCCTCGGCGGCCAGACTCCCGGCCAGCAGAACGGCGACGAACAGGCCGAGAACGCTCTTCATGGATCCCCTCACTCCCACTCCCATCTTTGAGTTTCTGGTCAGCTGCAGGAGAGTACCGCTACGGCGGCTCTAGTCGGCCCAACGCAACGCCCGGGCCCGGTGGACGATCTGGTCCGCGGCGCCCGGGAAACCGAGCCGCTCCGTGTTCAGGACGAGATCGTAGTGGCGGGGATCGTCGCAGTCCCGGGCGTAGTACTCGCGGTGGTAGCGGATGCGGTTCGCGTCGCGCCGCTCGACCACGGCGCCGGCTTCCGCCGCGTCCACGCCCATCACCTCGACCGCGACACGGCGCCGGAACTCCGGCCCCGCCACGAGCCGCACGTGCAGAGCGTCCTCTCGCCATGCCAGCACGGCCGCCGACGCCCGGCCCACGAACACGCAGGGGCCCTCGCCGGCCATCTCGCAGACGACGCTCCGGGTCACGCGGACCAGGTTGCCCTCGCCGATCGGCTGGCCGAGCGGCGGCGCGGGCAGGAAGAGGTCGGGAAGCTGGGCGCTGGCGACGCGGGCAAGACGCTCGACGAAACTCGGAGGACGGTCCTCACGCGCCTGGACCTCTTCCGGCGGGATGCCGGCACGGCGCGCGACTTCATCGATCAGCGCGTTTCCGACCAGCCGCCATCCGAGCCGCTCCGCCACCAGCCTCGCCACCTGGGTGCCGCCGGACGCGTACTGCCTCGAGATCGTGATCAGCATCCGAGTCCTCCCCCTACTCTCCTCCCGCGGTCCGCCTGGCAGCGGGAGACGCCGGCCGTGCGCCGCTCGGGCGGTCCGCATCGAGCACGATTGCCTCCCGGAACGCCTTCAGGATCGACAGGTCCATCCGTCGCAGATCCGGACTCGCCAGATAGAACACGACCGCCACGACGACCGCCAGCAGCGAGGCCAGGCCCACCGAGAGAGCCGCGCCCCACACCTCGGCGAGCGCACTGATCGGCACGGCGCCCAGCATTGGCAACGAGAACGACATCGTCAGAAAGCCGGAGACCCGGCCGCGCACCGAGTCCGGGATCAGCACATGGATCGCGGTGTTGTTCAGAGTGGTGTAGATCGCCTGGAAGGCGCTGCCGGCGAGCAGCAGAGGCAGCGCGAGCCAGAACCAGGGGCTGAGTGCGAAGCCCATCATCAGCAGACCGAACGCGAAGACGCTGGCCATCATCAGCCGCAGGCGCCGGCTCGCGTTGCCGCGCCAGGCAACGAAGGCCGCTCCCACCACCCCGCCAATGCCGGCCGCTCCGCTCAGCATGCCGAAGCCCCGCGGCCCAACTTCCCAGATCTCCTCGGCGAACACGACCAGGAGCGTCTGGAACGGCATGACCAGGAACATCGGCACCAGACCGAAGAACAGGAGTACGAGCACCAGACGATGTTCCCGCACGTAGCGGAAACCCTCCGCCATGTTCTGCAACAGGGAGCTGTCCGCGCGGTCCGCCACCGGCGCCCGCCCCACCGCCATCATGCCGGCGAGTGCCAGGGCGTAGAGCGCGACGTTGATCGAGTAGGCCACCGTCACGCCGGCGGCCCCGATCAAGGCTCCGGCCACCGCAGGTCCCACGACTCGCGTGACGTTCATCGCGGTCATCGTGAGCGCCATCGCGCCGGTCAGCCGGCGACGGCCGACCACGTTCGCGATGATCGCGTTGCGGGCCGGCATCACGAACGGGAAGACGGCGCCGACGAACGCGACCTGCACCAGGATGTGCCAGAACTCCAGCCGGCCTCCGAGGAGCAGCGAGAGAACGACGAGCTCGGCCACGACAACGGTCGTCTGACCGGCCACGACCAGCGACCGCCGCTCGAACCGGTCCGCGACCACGCCGCCGACCGGCCCGAGGCTGAGCATCGCCAGCGCGACCATCAGGGTCACCAACCCGAGCGCCAGCTCGCGGCCGGTGATCGAGAACACCAACCACGCGCGCACGACCAACTGGCCCTGCATGGCCAGGAAGAACGTCGTGTTCGAGATGTAGAGCCAGCGGAACTGGCGTTCCCTGAAGAGGCCCGCCAGGCCGCCACGGCCCGGCGGCGGCCCGTGCACGCGGGGGAACTGCTTGACGGTCATCAGAAGCCCATCGGGCCGCCCCTGAAGTGCTGAAACAACCCCACTATCCCGGCGAACAGTAGGATCAAGACCACGTACGCCAGACCCGCCAACACCACCACCTTGACCCAGAAGAGGAGTTTTTCCATGGCTTCGGCGATTCGCTCCAGCGCTGCACCCAAACGGTCAAGGTCATCCATCCGCGGCCTCCGGTTCGGTCTTCGTCAAGCAGAGCCGACACAGTACCAACGGCTGAAGTTCGGCTGCTGGGACCGCGGGCAGCGGGCCACAACGTCGACAGCCGGTCCGTGATCGCGCGCTGCTACACTCCGGCGTCCTCCGCGCTGAGACCGGCCGTCTCGCCCGGTTGCGCCGACGTAGCTCAGTGGCAGAGCAGCTGATTCGTAATCAGCAGGTCAGCGGTTCAAATCCGCTCGTCGGCTCCAGTTCGACTCGACAGGCCCCGTGGTAGCGTCCCGGCAGTTCTCCCCCAATCGAGGAGGTGGTCCCCATGAGGCTGCACCGGTTTCTCGCTCTCTCCGCCATGGCTGTCCTGGCGCTCGCGGCTGTTGCCTGCTCGCCGCAGGCCGAAGCGACGGACGCCGACGTCGTTGCCGAAGCGCCGTCAGAGAACGCGAGCTTTCCGCTGAGCGCGAAGGGCGCGTGGACGATGGAGCGGCTGCTGGCGCTCGACCACGACAGCACGGTCGCCCTGTGGAAGACCCTTCCCGCCGCCGGCATGGCGGAGCTCGACGGCCACTACCAGGGAATCGTCCCGAACGCCGGCGACCACGAGCGCCAGACGCGCACCTCCGGCTTCATGTACGACGAGGACTCGCCACGCGGCTACTGGCTCGGCAAGGCCTATCGGCCGCTGACGGAAACCGAGGGCGAGGGCTACAACCGCTGGCGCTTCGCAGACCGCACGATCGTCCGCAATGGGCGGTTCGCGACCCGCATGGGCCCCTCGCTGATCGACGGCAGCCCTTCGTACATCATGGACTACGGCGCGTTCAACGACACGACCCTCGTCGACGAGATCCGCAAGCTGGACGAGGGGGTCTACCTCGGCGTCGGCACGACCGCGACCGAGGACGGCGGACGGAGCGCGCCCGGCCACTTCGCCCTGGTCGGCCCGACCGACGAATGGGTCGGCGCCGAGGAGTGACGCGCCGCTTCGCAGCCTGCCTCGCGGCCGTCGCCGCGCTGGCGTGCGGCCCGGGCGACGACTCGAACGGGGACGCGAACCCGCCAACCGGCGTTCCGCCCTACGTCACGCAGGAGTGGAGCCCGCCCAGCGCGCCGGCCGAGCCGAGCGAGCCTGTTCCGCGGCAGCCGTGCTCCAACAACGACCCGCTGCGCCAGGCGTTCTTCGGCGACCTGCACACGCACACCGCCTTCTCACTGGATGCGCTCGGACGCGGCGGCTTCCAGACCCCTGACGACGCCTACCGCTTCGCCCGCGGCGAAGCGCTCGGACTCGGTCCGCTCGACGACGCGGGACAACCGACGCGCATCGCCCAGCTCGTTCGGCCCCTCGACTTCGCGGCCGTCACCGACCACTCCGAGTGGCTGGGCGAAGTCTCTGTCTGTACCGATCCCTCCTCGCCCCTCTACGACGAGCCGGCCTGCCGGGGGATGCGGCCGGGGAGCACGGCCGAGGAACGCGCCGCCTGGCTGGACCATCGGATCACCGGCCGGGTGCCGGGGCTCTGCGGCGAGGATACAAGCGTCTGCCGTCAGGGCCTGCTCACCGCCTGGGGAACGACGCAAGCGGCCGCGGAACAGCACTACGACCGATCGAGCGACTGCTCCTTCACGACGTTCCACGGCTGGGAGTACACGCGCATGCCGGGCCTGTCCAAGGTGCATCGCAACGTCATCCTGCGCAACGAGATCGCGCCGGAGCTGCCGATCTCCTGGATCGACGCCGACCAGCCGCTCGACCTCTGGACCCGGCTCAAGAGCCGGTGCAACGACACGGGCACCGGCTGCCAGGCGCTCACCATCCCGCACAACCCGAACATCTCGAACGGACAGATGTTCACCCTGGACTGGGGCGGCACTCCAATCGACGAGCAGCGGGCGCAGGCGAGCCTTCAGGCCGAGATGGACGCCCTGGTCGAGATCATGCAGGCGAAGGGCGACTCGGAGTGCCGGCGCGGAATGTGGGGCGTTGTAGGCGGAGAGGACGAGTTCTGCGACTTCGAGAAGGTCCGCTACATCGACGGCGAACGCCCGCCCGACTGCGAGGACGGCACCGGCGTCGGCGGACTGCGTGGCCAGGGCTGCCAGTCGCGGCTCGACTTCGTCCGCTACGCGCTGATCGAGGGGATGGCCCAGGAGGAGCGCCTTGGTGTCAACCCGATGCAGTTCGGGATCACCGCCTCGACCGACGGCCACAACGGCCTCCCGGGCGACACGGACGAGTACGACTACCAGGGCCAGAACGCCAACGTCGACTCGGACCTCGAGAAGCGGCTCACGACGCCCGCCTACGCACCCCACCGCCTCCGGAACCCCGGCGGCCTGATCGGCGTCTGGGCCGAGGAGAACTCCAGGGACTCCCTGTTCGACGCGATGCTGCGCAAGGAGACCTTCGGCACCAGCGGCGTGCGGATCAGGGCGCGCCTGTTCGGCGGGTGGGACCTCCCCGACCTCTGCTCCAGCGGCGACATGATCGCCGACGCCTACGAAACGGCGGTGCCGATGGGCAACGTGCTGCCGGACGGCGAGGGATCCGGCGCGCCGACGCTGTTCGTATCGGCCCTCGCCGACTTGGGCACGACCGAACATCCGGGCACGCCCCTGCAGCGGGTTCAGATCATCAAGGGCTGGGTCGGCGACGACGGCCTGTTTCACGAGCGCGTCTTCGATGTCGCCGGCGACCCGGACAACGGAGCCGACGTGTCCAGATCGACCTGCGAACGAAGCGGCGACGGCGCCGCCTCCCTGTGCGCCACGTGGACCGATCCGGAGTTCGATCCTTCCCGCTCGGCCGTCTACTACGCCCGCGTGCTCGAGAACCCGAGCTGCCGCTGGAACGCGCTCCAGTGCCTGGCCCTGCCCGAAACCGAGCGGCCCGCCGCCTGCGCCGATCCCGAGCAGCCCTGGCGGATCCAGGAGCGCGCCTGGACGTCGCCGATCTGGTACCGGGCCGGCGGCGAGTAGCGGCAGCCGTCGCTCCGACCGAGACCGTACCCCGGGGCGCGCCATCGTTGACACACCGACCTCGGACGCTTAGGTTGCCCGCGAACCTCTGAGGAACTTCAAGATGAGCGAAGCGACCGCAACGTCACGGTGGGGAGCGTGCGCCCCCCTTTTTTTTGTCCTGCTGGCGGCCAGCTGTGGCGGCAGCGGCGGGGACGCGGACGTGGCCCCGACGGCCGGCAACGTCGACGATGAGCGGATCATCCGCGCCGCCGAGGTCGAGCCCGGGAGCTGGCTGACTTACGGCCAGACGTACAAGGAGCAGCGCTTCTCCACCCTCGACCAGATCACCCGCGAGAACGTCGGGAACCTGAAGCTCGCCTGGTCCAGGCCGATCGGCGGCCGCTCCGAGCGGATGCAGGGCACGCCGCTCGTCGTTGATGGAGTCATGTACGCGACGAACGGCTGGGGCGTGATCTATGCGCTGGACCCGGCCACGGGCGAGGAGATCTGGACGCACGACCCGCAGACGGACCGCACGTACGTGAAGTACTCCTGCTGCGGCGGCGTGGCGAACCGCGGCGTTGCGGTCTACAGGGGCAAGGTCTACGTCGCCCTGTTCGACGGCCGGCTCGTGGCGGTCGACGCGGCAACGGGCGAAGAGGTCTGGGACGTCGACACCTGGCATCCCTCGGCGCTTGGCCGGTTCAACATCACGGGCGCCCCGCGCGCCGCCGGGGGCAAGGTGTTCATCGGCCAGGGCAGCTCCGAGAGCGGCAAGCGCCGCGGCTATGTCTCCGCCTACGACGCCGAGACCGGCGAACTGGCTTGGCGCTTCTACCTCGTCCCCGGCGACCCGTCGCAACCGTTCGAGCATCCCGAAATGGAGATGGCGGCAAAGACCTGGGGCGGGGAGTGGTGGAAGATGGGCGGCGGCGGCACCGCCTGGAACTCCCTCGTCTACGACGAGGAGCTGAACCTGCTCTACATCGGGGTCGGCAACGGCGCGCCCTGGTCGCGCCAGGTGCGCTCACCCGGAGGAGGCGACGACCTCTTCCTGACCGCGATCGTCGCGGTTGACGCGGACACCGCCGAGATGGCTTGGTACTACCAGACGGTTCCCGGCGACAACTGGGACTACAGCTCGGCGATGGACATCGCGCTCGGCGAACTGACCGTCGACGGCGTGGACCGCAGAGTCTTGCTCCAGGCGCCGAAGAACGGCTTCTTCTACGTGATCGACCGCGAGACGGGCGAACTGCTGCGCGCCCACCCCTACACCGACCGGATCGACTGGGCGACCCACGTCGACATGGAGACCGGGCGGCCGATCGAGAACCCGGACGTCGTGTTCGAGGAGAAGCCGCAGTGGATCACGCCCGCGAACGCCGGCGCCCACAACTGGGAGCCCATGTCCTGGGACGAGGAGCAGGGCGTCATGTACTTCTACTACCACGACTACGCGAACTTCTACGCCCTGCCCGAGGAGTTCGTCGAGACGGGCACGTACACGATCCGGCCGTGGGG
>JAPOVF010000222.1 GCA_026708285.1 Acidobacteriota bacterium | reverse complement strand
CCGAACAACTTTCGGCCGGCCGATGCGGGGAACCCGTACGCCGACTACACGGTCGGCCAGCTCTACGAGTTTCTGTCGTCCCACGACCTGGAGCGAGACATCGGCGAGACGGTCGAGTACTCGAATCTCGGTACCGGTCTCCTGGGACACGCCCTCGCTCTGAGCCAGGAGATGGACTACGGGAGCCTGGTGTCTGAACGGCTTCTCGAACCACTCGGGATGTCGGACACCTCGATCACGCTGTCGCCGTCCCAGCGGGAACGGCTGGCCATCGGCCACAGCGTACAGCTCAGGCCGGTCGCGAATTGGGATCTTCCGACCCTCGCGGGCGCTGGTGCGCTGCGCTCTACGGTCAACGACATGTTGACCTTCGTGGAGGCGAATCTCGGACTGGGTGAGTCGCCGTTGCAGGAAGAGATGACGGAGACCCATCAGGCGCGCCGCGACTTTCCCGCGCCCGGCATGCGCCTCGGCCTCGGCTGGGTCATCCGCGGCGGCCACGGGCGTGAACTCCACTGGCACAACGGCGGCACCGGGGGCTACCGCTCGTTCCTCGGCTTCGACCTCGAGAGGGGGACGGGTGTCGTCGTGCTGTCGAACTCCGGCGACAGTGTCGACGACCTCGGATTCCACCTGCTCGACTCGCGTTATCGGCTGGTCGTGCCTCCGGCGTTACGGACGGTCGTCGAGGTCGATCCAGCGGTCTACGACGCCTACGTCGGCCGCTACCAGCTCGCCGAGAACGTCGTGTTCACGGTGACCCGTAAGGGCGACCGGCTGTTCGTCCAGCTCACGGACCAGCCTCGATTCGAGGTGTTCCCGGAGTCCGAGGCGAAGTACTTCTACCGCGTCGTGGACGCGCAGATCACATTCGGACGCGCCGAAGACGGTTCCGTCGATCATCTGGTGCTGCACCAGAATGACCAGGATCAGCGGGCTGACCGGCTTGGGGAAGGGTAGCCCGTGGGAAGGGTCAGGCGGATGGGCGCTTCGGTCCCTGAGCACAACTGACTTCGGCGCCTGTGTTGTCTCGACAGAGGCCGAGTGCCGATGTATAGAATCCGGCGTATAAGCTCCCGGACATGGATTGTCTAGAACTGCGGCCGAACCACCTTCGGGCCATACGGTGCCAGGAGCCCGTGACGGGCCTAACCCATGGCTTCTATAGGTACCCAGCTAGGTTCTCTCCGCAACTGGCAAGTGCGGTGATTGAGGCATTCACGGAGCCCGGCGACCTAGTCCTGGATCCCTTCTGCGGCGGAGCTACAACGCTCGTCGAAGCCGCTGCTGCGGGCAGGCAAGCCATAGGGGCTGACATCAGCCCGTTGGCTGTCTTCCTGGCGCGTGCGAAGACCGTTCCCCTCGCCTCCCGGAGTCGTAGCGTCCTTCGCTCGTGGGCACAACGTAGTGCGAGGGTGAACCTCCGCACGCCGGTAGCCTGCCACTCGGAACCGTGGAAGCAGCTCGGGTACCAGAGACACTTGAATTGCCGGAAGACCTGGCCAATCAGAAAGAGCTTAGAGCTACTCTTGGAGCGAGTCCATGACCTCCGGGCCAAACGCCTAAGAGACTTCGCGCGATGCATTATCCTCAGGTCAGGGCAGTGGGCGCTTGACGGTCGGCGCAGCCCGCCCTCAGCAGGTGCTTTCCGGCATCGATTCCTCTGCTTTGCGGAAGAGATGCTCGACGGCATGGCCGAGTACGTCACTGCCGCCCGCACCAACGGCCCCGGCCTCAAGCACCCGCGCAGTTTCCTTCTCGCTGCGGAGGATCTTCAATCGAAGAGTCGCCTCTTTTCCGGCCGTCCGCCGAAACTAGTGCTTACGTCGCCTCCCTATCCTGGAGTGCATGTGCTCTACCACCGGTGGCAGGTCGCGGGTCGCAGAGAGACGCCGGCGCCGTTCTGGATCGCGGGTGCCTTGGATGGCTATGGCGAGTCCCACTACACATTTGGCGGAAGGAAGAGTGGCTTCGAGAGAGTCTACTTCTCAAGCCTGCGAACGACCTTTGGATCGCTCAGAGAAATCTCCGATAGGAGCACACTCTTCGTTCAGGTCGTCGGCTTTTCTGATTCCCAACGTCAGCTGCCGCGCTATCTCCGAGCCCTTAGGAGTATAGGACTTGAAGAGGTGATACCTGCGCAGGCTGGTCGTTCCCGACGCCGTCGAGTGCGGCGGACAGTCCCTAACCGGCGTTGGTACACGAACCAGCCGGGGGACTCCCGTTCGGCCCGGGAGATCGTGTTGTTCCACCGGCTCTCAGGCGGAGGCGCCGGGGCCTAGGATCCGTCATCATCGGAGACATCCAAATCACCGAGGGAGCGGATGACGGGGAGAAGGACCGTTGCTGCTGCTGCCGAGAATCCGTCAACGTGATCCTCTACGTTCCCATCGCTCGTGTGACTATCTTTGCCGTTCCCTGCGGCCTCGGTAGCACCGTCCTGACGAAGTAGGGCGAGTCCTAGGAGGACGAGACCGTACTTGAACTGCGCTCTGACGAGCTTTGCGCCCTCGTCGTCAAGCTTGGTTTGAGCCTTGAGGTAGGTGTTCAGGTGGATGTTGTCCACGTTGACAAAGAAGTCGTACCGGTCATGGCTCTCGCTGTCGCCCACCGACGGGGCCGTGCCGTCGCCGGCATGCACTATGCGGAGGGCCGTCCGAGCGTCGAAGACGGGCCTGTAGTCACTCCACTGCGCCTCCGAGACCTCCCTTACCTGGGGGAGATTGAGGCCACTCAGCTTAGGTGGTTTGACAGGCCCAGGGGGCTTGGACGTCTTGGCTTGGACCTTGAGGGTAAACCGATTGGTAAAGGGCTCCAGGCGTGTCGGGTCGTCGACGGTCGCTACGAACTCAAGTTCGTCACCTGCCCTGGCGTCCTCAGGAAGTTCGAGGTTCAAGCTTGCAATGCCGTTGTGAAGGTGCATGACGAGGTTTCTTGCGGCCACACCGCCCTTGGGTGTCACTAGTTGGAGCTCGAAGGTACCAGCGTTGTCCTTGCGGCTGAAGTAACCGTTCTCTGCGTCTGTTTGGAACGCAATGCGAGCACGTCGACCGATTTCACAATCGCGGACGAGGTGAGCTCCAGGTCTCTTGCGACGGAAGTGGAAGAAGGTGGGGTGCGTCTGTCCGAGAAACTGGAAGTCGGGCTCCACTACCTGCTGAGGCCGGAACGGATTTGGCAGACGGCTCCCGTCCTGGAAGAGCTGAGAGAGGGAGGGGGCAGTGACAAGGAGGTTCCGAATGACGTCTTCAAGGGGCTTGTCGTCCGCCACCTTGTCAGCGATGTCTTCTTTGCGTCGACGCTCCCTTAGCTCACGGAGGCCCTGGTGGTTTCGGAGGAGCTGCTCTAGGTCTCGTTCGATCGCCGCGCGCATGCCGTCGTCATCGATCAGGCGATCGCGGCTGTTCATGAAGAGGTCGTTTCTGGAGCGGGCGCTGATATCGCTGCAATCGACGATGACCAAGAGCGAGTCCCTGAGGTAGCTCATGCCCACCTTCTTTCTGCGGAAGAAGTCGGTAGTGAGGTAGCCGTGGGTCTGACCGTTCATCGTGAAGATGACACCTTCGTCGTTTCGGTAAGTGTCGGCCTTGTCCCTCTTGAAGGCGAACACCGTGGCGGTGAGTGGCTCGCCGCCAATATCCAGTTGGGCGGAATCGGGTTCGAACTCTAGGTTTCCGGCGCGGTTTTCTTCAAGGCGGACGAGGAGCCCGGTCAAGGTGTTGTCGAAGCTGGCCTTTCCCCCGCGGAATCCTCTCCTGCATTCGTGGAGGCGAACAGGCAGAGCGATCTCGGGAAGGAAGAGGTTGAGGCGGTTGAGAAGGCCGTCTCGCCTGAGGATGTGACTCCGTTTCTTTACGCGATAGTCGTAGAGCTTGATGAGTGTGCCCCAGGCAGAATCACGGCAGTAGGCGGAACTCTTGTCGGGGAAGAGCGGCAGGGAGGGCGCGTCGAAATGGAGGACCTCGCCCTTGCCAGGTTGTGAGCTGGCTCCCAATGGTGCAAGGTAGGAGTAGACCGTGTTGCGGCCGCCCTCTTCGCGGCGTCGGATGACGGTGAATCCCCAGTGACGGTCGGATCGTGAGGAGCCGGATTGCAGGAGATCTGGATTTCTCCTGCTGACGACGAGTTGTAGACGCTCTGCGCCACAGAAGCGGAGGGCACCGGTGGCACCCATGTTGAACTGGCCTTGGACGAAGCGGGTGTGGAGTTTGTTGCTTTTGTGTAGGGAGAGCAATGTGTTAGGGAAGTTCGCAGGTGTCTGGCCTTCACCTCGGTCGGCGATCGTGAAGCAGGGGTAGCCTGGAGGCTTGGCGCCAGTGGTCGCCAGGGTGATTTCCCTTGCGAGACTACGGCGGTACGCGGTGGGCCAGTCGGACATTAGGCCCGCTCTGGTGCTCGTGGGATCGCCGCCGGGGCCAAAGAAGCGAGCCACGGCCTCGCGAATGGTGGAAGGGGCGCTATCGCTCTCCGGGGGAATGCCCTGCTCAAGGCACGCTTGGATCAGACGTGCGTCGATGGAGTTGACTAGTTTCTCGATCAGAGCGGCGTCGGGCCGACTCTGCTGGTTACCGATAGTGGCCCAGTTGTTCTCGTTATCCCCATAGTGCCTCCACACGGAGTCGATGTCCCAATAGCCAGCGTCCTTAAGGAGGTGGACAGCCTCGGTCTCGGAGTCGGCGTGGATTAGGGCGAGGCAGAGGTCGTGTGGCGATGAATGGGACATAGGGGCTAATCTCCAGAGGCTAGTTGTGGTAGTGGTTCAGGTACCGGTGTCCGGCGTCCGTTGCTTCGTAGATGACTCGTACTCCTAGGCGTTGCCGCCGTACTAGTCCGAGATCGGTCATGCGCGAGATTGCTCCAGAACGTTGTGAAGCGAGGAATCCGGTGGTTAGCCGGCCGGACTCATGGTCCGGGATGTAGTCACGGAGGGCGGAGTCAATGCCCCCTGGCGTGTTCGTGCCCGAGAGAACCGCTTCGAGAATCGCTCGATAGGGGAAGTCCTCGGTAGGTACTGAGTTGGCGACGTGGCTCAGGAGGAACTCGGTTTCCTCGTCGGTGAAGCGGGCGGAGGCCTTGTCGATGTCGAGGTCGAGAATCGGGTTCTTCATGAGGGCGAAGGCCCAGCCGGCTTCAGTGAGCCTGAGTTCGTCCTTGGAGTGGCTGGATTGGGTGATCAACAGGAGGTCGACTGGTAGGCCGGTAAGGCCCATCTTTCCGCGCGCGGCAACGAACTGGTTGGCGAACCTGCTCTGGCTCTTTGCAGTGTTAGTGCCGGTTGTGGGGAAGGCGGTCGCAAGCTTCTGATCACGCGTGTGGCCTTGATCGCGGTCGAGAACGGCGAGATAGTCACCGAGCGCCGTCGCCTCCCTTGCGAGACGGCGGGACGCGTCCTGAAGGCTGATCCCCACCGGATCGTTAAGAGACAATCTCGCTAGGCCTCGACATGTCGCCTTCACTGGGAGAAGGCGGTTGTACTGTCCGAAGGTCCATCGATTCAAGGGCACAGTTTCGCCGCGTCTCCATTGGGAAGTAGGTGCTGGCGCAGGTTCTAGGGGCGAGGTTCTCCCGAGCCCCTCAAGAGAGAAGAACTCGGGGAGGGTCGGCTCCGGCCTTCCCCGGTTGGGGGTGGCGACCGATTCCTGCGGGCGACTAGTTGTGGCTGGAGAGGCCAGCTCGGCTTGAGCCCGAGCTTCCGTGGTACTGGCTGGGTGGCGTGACGTTCTGCCACCTGAACCGATGACGAGATGCCCTCCTCTACCGAGTTCTTCCTGAATGGCGACTAGGTTTGCCACCGCTGAGGCGATCACTGCAGCGTAGTCATCGTACTGTTGAGTTGAGATCAAACTGTCTAGCTGGCTCTTTGTTCGACGTGAACAGGAGAAACAGATAATCATAGCGACGCCCTCTTTGTGGCCTAAGGTAGTCGCGTACTGTAGCACAGTATATCCGGTCGGTCAACAGTACGGAGATGGGAAGTGCAGACGAGGAAGCAGCGGTAGTGTGCGCTCCGGGTTGTCGTTCGTGCCGGAGTGGTCGTCCTGGCGACGAGTCGCGGTCTCTATGAAGGTGGGGTGGGCGGATTGCGCGTGTTTTCGGTGTTCGGCTTGGTGTCGGACCGGCCTGCCAGCACCGCCTCCACGATCAGCTCCCTGACCGCGTCGACGTCGGTGTTCCAGACGATGTCGCTGGCGGCGTCCTCCGCTGGGCCGATCGCCTCGATCAGCGCCGGCGGTCGGAGGTCGGGCACGGTCATGCCGCGGGTGATCTCGCCGCGCACCTCGACCGCGACTGGATGACGCGAACGCTCGAACAGATGGGGTTGCGTTGCCGCGATGACGGCCGTCGCGTCGTGCAGAGGAACGACGGACTGCCCGACGTACTGCCGGAAGCGGTCGCGCAGGAAGTCGGTGACGTCGGCGGCGAGGTCGGCCGCTGGCGTTCCCGCGGAGCGCATCCGCGCGGTCTCTTCGGCGCCGAAGACGACCTTGTTCGTTACGTCCAGGCCGACCATCGTCACAGGTGCACCGTTCTCGAACACGATGGCCGCCGCCTCCGGGTCGGCCCAGATGTTGAACTCGGCGACGGACGTGATGTTGCCGGCGCTGGCGCTGCCGCCCATGATCGTCAGGCCGGCGAGATGGCGGCGCAGGTCGGGATCGCGCCGCAGCGCCAGAGCGACGTTGGTCAACGGGCCGATGGCCAGGAGATGGAGGTCGTCGACCGAGCGGGCGGTGTCGCAGAGGTAGGCGACCGCATCGTCCGAAGCCTCGGACCGGTCCAGGTCGGGTAGAAACGCGTTGCCCAGACCGGTCTCGCCGTGAATCCGGCTGCCGTCCACGGGCTCGCCGGCGAGCGGTTTCCCGGCGCCCCGGTGGACCGGCGCGTCCAGGCCGGCGATCTGTGTGACGGCGAGCGCGTTGCGCGTGGTTCGGTTGATCCCGACGTTGCCGGCGACGGTCGTGATGCCGATGAGGTCGGCGTGCCGCGCCGCGACCAGGATCGCGACGGCGTCGTCGAGTCCCGGGTCGCAGTCGAGGAGGAGCTTCACCGTGCTACTGCTCGCCCTTCAACTCCAACGCCTTCGAGATGACGAACTGGTGGATCGCGGTCGTCGCCTCCTCGTCGAAGAGCTCGGCGTAGCCGGGCATACCGAGCGGCAGCAGGCCGTCCTGGACGATGGCCATGAAGTCGTCGTGGACCGCGGGGGACATGCGACGCAGGTCGGGCGAGGCGGCGGCGACGATCGAGGTCTGGCCGAGACCCCGGTGGCAGAGTGCGCAGTGCTCGTGGTAGAGCGTGTTGCCGCGTTCGATCGCCTCGGCGGAGGCTGTGAGCGGCGGCAGCTCGGGGATGGAGTAGTCGCGCTCCGGCGGTTCGGTCAGGGTCGCCTCTCCATTCAGCGAGAAGACGAGCAACTCACCTGGTCGGTCGTACCGCGTGCTGCCACCGACCATCGTGGCGACGTACTGCGTGCCGCTCTCCAGGTAGGTGATGATCGAGGATGAGAACGAGCCGTAGGCGTCGAACTCCCAGATCTTCTTGCCCGTGTCCTTGTCGTAGGCGTTGAAGTCGCCGCGGCCGCCGGCGTGGAAGAGCACCCCGGTAGTCGTCGCCAGCACGCCGCCGTTGAAAGCCGAAGGCAGCCGGTTCTCCCACACCTTTTCGCCCGAGAGGGGATCGAAGGCGACGAGAAAGCCCCTGTCCTCCGGGCGCGGACCCGCCTGCTCCTCGAGCCTCTGGCGGTAGGCGCCGCTGGCGACGCCGAGGCTCAGGCCCCACGGCCGGATCGTGTACGTGCCCGTCTCGACGAACTCCTCGGGCAGGGCGT
>JAPOVF010000107.1 GCA_026708285.1 Acidobacteriota bacterium | reverse complement strand
CGCGCCCGCAGCACCTTCTTGTCGAACTTGCCGACGCTCGTCTTCGGCACCTCGTCGATGAAGGTCCACCGCTCGGGCACCCACCACCGGGCGACCCGGTTGGCCAGGTAGCTCCTGAGTTCGCCCGGATCCGCCACCGCGCCGTCGCTGAGGACGACGCAGGCGAGGGGGCGCTCGTCCCAGCGGTCGTCGGGGACACCGACCACGGCGGCTTCCGCGACCGCGGGGTGGCCCATCAGCTCGTTCTCGAGGTCGACGGAGGAGATCCACTCGCCGCCGGACTTGATGACGTCCTTTGCCCGGTCGGTGATCTGCATGAAACCGAACTCGTCGATCGAGGCGACATCGCCGGTCCGGAGCCAGCCGTCGTGGAACTTCTCGGGATCGTCGTCGAGGTAGTACGAGCCGGTGATCCAGGGGCCGCGGATCTCGATCTCGCCGACCGCCTCGCCGTCCCAGGGCAGGACCTCGCCGTCGTCGTTCGTGATCCGGACTTCGACGCCGGAGATGATGCGGCCGGTCTTGACCCGCCAGTCGACCTCCTCGTCCCGCGGAGTGCCGCGCGGGGGAATCGCCATCGCCGCGAGGGGCGAGGTCTCGGTCATTCCCCAGCCCTGGATGATGTCGACGCCGAAGCGGTCCCGGAAGCCCTCGATCAGGGAGCGCGGCACGGCGGAACCGCCGCACAGGACCGCGCGGAACGAGGAGAAGTCCACCTCGTGGTTCTCCGAGTAGCGGAGGACGTCGTTCCAGATCGTCGGTACCGCGCCCGACAGCGTCGGGCGGTGCTCGCCGATGATCCGGCACAGCGGTTCGGCCTGGAGGAAGGGACCGGGCATCACGAAGTCGGCGCCGGTGAACCAGCCGACGTGTGGCAGGCCCCAGGCGTTCGCGTGGAACATCGGCACGATGGCCAGAATGCTGTCCTTCTGGCTGATTCCCAGCGCGCCCCCGGAGGCGACGCCGAGGGCGTGCAGGAAGGACGATCGGTGGCTGTAGGCGACGCCCTTCGGGTTGCCGGTCGTGCCGCTGGTGTAGCACATGGCGCACGCCGCCCGCTCGTCGATCTCGGGCCAGTCGAACTCCGTCGGTTGGCCGGCGATCAGGTCGTCGTAGCGGTGAATGGCAGCCCCGCCGGCCGCGAGCGACGAGGCATCGCCGTCGCCGACGACGATGAAGTGCTCGACCGTGGTCAGGTCGGCCGCCACCTGTGCCAGGAGCGGAACCAGGGAGTCGTCGACGATCACGACGCGGTCCTCGGCATGGTTCGTGACGTAGGTCAACTGTTCCGGGAACAGGCGGATGTTCAGGGTGTGCAGCACGGCCCCCATGCAGGGGATGGCGAAGTAGGCCTCCATGTGCTCCTGGTTGTTCCAGGCGAAGGTGCCGACCCGGTCGCCCGGCTCTACGCCCAGGTCCCTCAACGCGTGGGCGAGCTGGGCCGCGTGGGCTGCCACTTCGGCGTAGGTGCCAATCCGCGCGCCGTCCGCGGTACAGGTGATCACACGGCTGTCCGCGTACACCCGGCGGCCGTGATCGAAGATCATTCTGATCGTCAGCGGGTAGTCCATCATCGTGCTGAGGGTCATCGCGGCGCTCCTGCGGTCGGGAAGGACGGGAAGCGGTACCTTAGCGACTTTGGGTAGCCCCGCGTAGACTGCGCCGATGGACCCGGTTCGGCTGGAGCTGTTCTCCAATCGGTTCGCCGCGATCGCGTCCGAGATGGGCGTCATGCTGCAGCGGACCGCGATGTCGGTCAACGTCAAGGAACGGCTCGACTTCTCGTGCGGGATGCTCGACGCGGACGGCCGGCTGCTGGTCAACGCGCCTCACATCCCGGTGCATCTGGGCGCCCTTGGCGAGTGTGTGCGAGGAGTGGCGGCCGAACTCGACCTGGCGCCGGGCGATGTCGCGGTGACGAACCATCCGGGCTACGGCGGCTCCCACCTGCCGGACATCACGGTCATCGCTCCGGTGCACGTCGAGGGACGGCTCATCGGCTACGTCGCGAACCGGGCCCACCACGCCGAGCTGGGCGGTATCCGGCCCGGCTCGATGCCGCCGACGGCGGCGAACCTTGCGGACGAGGGCGTCGTCATCGCGCCGCAGTACCTGGTGAGGAGGGGAGAGCCGCAGTGGGATCGGATCGAGTTGCTGCTGAGCCGGGGCCCGGCACCGTCCCGCTCGGTCGAGGAGAATCTCGCCGACCTTGGCGCGGCAGTGGCCGCGAACCGCCGCGGAGTGGCGGCTCTGCGGCAGCTCGCGAGAGGCCATGGCGAGGACGAGGTGCGCCGCTACATGACGGCGCTCTACTCGCGCGCCGCCGATCGCATGCGGGTGGCGCTCGACGAGCACGCGGAGAGCACCGGCCGCCAGGTCTTCAGCGCCCGGGAGCGGCTTGACGACGGCTCGCCGATCGAGGTCGAGGTGACGGTCGACCGCGGTTCGGCGCGCATCGATTTCACGGGCAGCGCCGCGACGCACCCGGGCAATCTGAACGCCACTCCGGCGATCGTGAGGAGTGCCACGATCTACGTGCTCCGTCTGCTGATCGGCGTGCCGCTGCAACTCAACGAGGGGCTGCTGGAGCCGGTGGAGATCGAGATTCCGCGGGGCATGCTGAACCCGGAGTTTCCGGCCGACCCGAGGCAGTGTCCGGCCGTGGTCGGCGGCAACGTCGAGACGAGTCAGCGGGTAGTGGACACGTTGATCCGGGCCTTGGGTCTCTGTGCCTGCGGGCAGGGAACGATGAACAACACGCTGTTCGGCGACGACACGTTCGGCTATTACGAGACGGTCGGCGGGGGAGCCGGGGCCGGGCCGGGATTCGCGGGCGCCAGCGGCGTGCACACCCACATGACGAACACCCGCATCACCGATCCCGAGGTGCTGGAACACCGGTATCCCGTCCGCCTGGAGCGGTTCTCCCTGCGCCCGGGTTCGGGCGGTGCGGGCCGCTACGCGGGCGGCGACGGTCTGGTCCGCGAACTGCGGTTCCTTTCGCCGCAACAGGTCTCGGTGCTCGGTCAGCACCGCGTGGAACAGCCGTACGGAATGGACGGCGGTGAGGCCGGCACCACCGGCCATGCCCGCATTCTGCGTGCCGCGGGCGGCGTGCGGGAACTGGCCTCGGTCGATCAGGCCGACGTCGAGCCCGGCGACCGCCTGGTCCTGATGACGCCGGGCGGTGGCGGTTGGGGCCGGGTCGAAGGTTGACCGGCGGGGCGGCGGCCGCCGCCGGTTACAATGCGCGCGTCCCGTCAGGTCGGGCGACCCCCTTGCCAGCAAGCACGAAACAGGAGCCGAGTCGATGAGCCAGCAGAAGGTTCAGGTGAGTGAAGAGAAGGCCCGCGCGGTCGCCGAGGCGTCGCGCCAGAAGGAGTGGAAGAACCCCTCCTTCATGAAGGAACTGTTCCTGGGCAACTTCCGCTTCGACCTGATCAGCCCCTATCCCACGCGCGAGGAGTGGCGCCCCGAATTCGAGTCCTTCTACTCTGCGCTGACGGACTTTCTGCGTGACGAGGTCGATCCGGTCGAGATCGACGCCTCGGAGGACTACCCGGATCACGTGATCGACGGTCTCGCCCGGCTCGGCGCGTTCGGCATGAAGATTCCCACCGAGTACGGCGGGCTCGGGTTCGACCAGGTCGAGTACGCCCAGGTCATGGAGCTGGTGGGGGCCTTCGACGGCAACCTGACCGCGCTGCTGTCGGCTCACCAGTCGATCGGGGTGCCGCAGCCGCTCAACCTGTTCGGCACCGAGGAACTCAAGCGGAAGTACCTGCCGCGTTGCGCCTCGGGCGAGATCTCGGCCTTCGCGCTGACCGAGCCGGAGGTCGGTTCGGATCCGGCCCGCCTGTCGACCACCGCCGTGCTCGACGGCGACTTCTACGTGCTGAACGGCACCAAGCTGTGGTGCACCAACGGCACGAAGGCCGGCCTCCTGGTCGTCATGGCGATGGATCCGGCGACCGAGAAGATCAGCTCCTTCGTCGTCGAAACGGAGTGGGAAGGGGTCACGGTGGAACGCCGCTGCCACTTCATGGGGCTTAGGGCGCTCGCCAACGGGATCATCACCTTCGACAACGTCAGGGTGCCGAAGGAGAACCTGATCGGCAAGGAGGGGCGTGGCCTCAAGATCGCCCTGACGACGCTGAACGACGGTCGGCTGTCGATCCCGAACAGCTCGGTGGGCGCGGCCAAGTACTGCCTCAAGGCGGTGCGGGAGTTCGGCAGCAGCCGGATCCAGTGGGGCGTGCCGATCGGCAAGCACGAGGCGATCGCGCAGAAGATCTCGGACATCGCGGCCTACGGCTTCGCGATGGAGGCGATCGTCAAGCTGGCCAGCCACATGTCGAACGACAAGCGGCTCGACCTGCGACTCGAGAGTGCGGCCTGCAAGGAGTGGAACACCTGGCGCGGCTGGCAGATCATCGACGAGACGATGCAGGTCCGCGGCGGCCGCGGCTACGAGACGGAATCGTCCCTGCGTGACCGCGGCGAGGAGCCGGTGGGCATCGAGCGGATGATGCGCGACTTCCGGATCAACCGCATCTTCGAGGGTTCGAGCGAGATCATGCACCTGATCATGGCCCGCGAGGCGGTGGACAGGCACCTGCAGGTGGCGGGCGCGCTGATCGACAAGCGCGCGGGTTTCGGCACCAAGCTGGCGGCGCTGCCGAAGATCGGCCTGTTCTACGCCTGGTGGTATCCCACCCGGTGGCTGGCATGGGGGCGCTGGCCCCGTTACGCCGGCTACGGCCGCCACGCCCGGCACCTCCGCTTCATCGACCGCTCGGCCCGCAAGCTGGCGCGCGAGAGCTTCCACGGCATGCTGGTCTACCGGGAGAAGATGGAGCGTCGCCAGATGTTCCTGTTCCGGCTCGTGGACGTGGTCAACGAGCTCTTCGCCATGGCCGCTTCGATCTCGCGGGCCCATACCGAGGCGCAGGGGGGCGTCGAGTCGGCCGCCCGCTCCGCCGCGCTTTCCGACCTCTTCTGCCGCATGGCACGGCGACGGGTGAAGCAGCTCTTCCGCGAACTCTGGCACAACGACGACGCGCTGAAGTACAAGACGGCGCAGGAAGTGATGAAGGGGCGGCACGTCGGACGCGAGGAGCTTCTGGCGGATATCGATCCGGCAGGGCGCGCACCGCGCCAGGCGGCGGCCGCCGCTTCGTAGCGACGCGTCGTAGGGAACGTGACGAGCCCCCGAAGGAGGGTGGAGCCCGGCGCCTCGTCCGGCGCGGCCGGGCCTGGGCCTTCAAGCGTCGGCATGGTCAGCCTTGGCTGCGCCAAGAACCACGTCGACAGCGAGATCATGCTCGGCGTCCTGGATCGTCAGGGGTATCGGCTCGTCGCGGATCTCGACGAGGCCGACACGGTGATCGTCAACACCTGCGGGTTCATCGACGAAGCCAGGGAGGAATCGATCGACGCGATTCTGAACGCCGCGGCCCGCAAGACCGACGGTACCGCGCCCGTCAGGCAGCTTCTCGTGGCGGGATGCATGGCCAACCGGTACGGCCACGAACTTCAGGCCGAGATCCCGGAGATCGACGGTTTCATCCATCTCGATTCCCTGCGGCAGGCAGGCGATCTGGTGAAGCTCGGCGGCGCGCCCCCGGCCCGACCCTCCGCGTCGCACCTGGTGTTCGATCACCGCGACAGCCGGCTGCTGACCACGGCCGGCTACGCCTACCTCAAGGTCGCGGAGGGGTGCAACAACCCGTGCACCTTCTGCGCCATTCCGGTCTGGCGGGGACGGCTGCGCAGCCGCGAGATCGACAGCCTGGTGGCGGAGGCGAGAGACCTGACCGGGCGCGGCGCCCGCGAGCTGGTGCTGGTGGCCCAGGACACCACGCGCTACGGCGAGGACCTCGGCTACGGAAGGCACGGCCTCGTGCGGCTGGTAGAGGCGCTCCTCGCCGGCACGGACGCGGACTGGATCCGGATTCTCTACGCCTATCCAACCACCCTGGACGACGACCTGTTGCGGCTGATGGCGAGTGAGCCGCGGGTGGCGTCCTACCTCGACATGCCGCTGCAGCACAGCGACCGGCGCATGCTGCGGGCCATGCGCCGGGGCGGAACCGCCGACCGCTACCGGCGGATCTTCGCGCGGGCGCGGGAACTCGACCCCGAGGTCAGTCTGCGCTCGACCTTCATCGTGGGATTTCCCGGCGAGGACGATGCGGCCTTCGAGGACCTGCTCGAGTTCGCGTCCGAGGTCCGGTTCGATCACCTGGGGGCCTTCGTCTACAGCCGCGAGACCGATACGCCCTCGGCGGCGTTGCCCGACCAGGTGCCGCGCGGCCTGGCCGAGGAGCGCAGGGAACGGTTGCTCAAGCTGCAGCGGGACGTTTCGCTGGAGCGCCGCCGGCGTTTCGTCGGCAGGACGTTGCCGATGCTGATCGAGGGGCCGTGCGAGGAGACCGAGCACCTGCTCTGTGCCCGGCACCAGGGGATGGCGCCAGACGTCGACGGCCGGGTGCTGATCAACGACATCGTCACGGCTGCCAACGGGAGCGGAGTCGGCGACGCGTCGCTGGCCGACATCGCGGCCGGGCGGATGGCGGAAGTCGAGGTGACCGATGCGTTCGCCGACGACCTGGTGGGCCGCGTGGTCGCCGCTCGGCCCGTCACAGCATGGGCGAATGCCTGATGCAGGCGATCCGGGACGCCATGACGTCGACCGAGCTACCGCGCGGCGTGATCGCCACGATCGGCAACTACGACGGCATTCACATCGGCCAGCAGAGCGTGCTCGACATGGTCACCGGCCGCGCCCGGGAGGTCGGCGCGCCGTCCGCGGTGATCACGTTCGACCCCCATCCGCTCAGCGTCGTCCGCCCGGAAGAGGCGCCGCCGAGGCTGGTGACCCAGGACCAGAAGGAGGCTCTGCTGGCGGCGGCGGGCGTGGACTACGTGCTGACGATCCGTTTCTCGCACGAGTTCTCCAACACCCGGGCTCGCACGTTCGTGCGCGACTTCCTGCACGGCCAACTCGCCGCCCTGGAGCTCTACGTCGGCTCGAACTTCACCTTCGGCCGCCGGCGCGAGGGCAACATGGCGCTGCTCAGGGAGATGGGAACGTCCTGCGGTTTCGTGGCCGTGGAGATCGACGAAGTGCGTTCCGGTGGCGAGCGGGTGTCGAGCAGCCGGATCCGCAGCCTGGTGCTGGAAGGCAGGATCGCCGAAGCGAACGATCTGCTCGGACGCCCGTACACGATGACGGGCACGATTGCGCGCGGCGACCGCATGGGCCAGCGGCTCGGTTGGCCGACGATCAACCTCGCCCCGGACAACGAGCTCTACCCGCACAACGGCGTGTACGTGACCAAGGTGTACTTTCCCAGCTTCGAGGCGACGTTCCGGTCGGTGACGAACATCGGCACCAGGCCCACCGTCTATGAGAACTACCGGCGGGTCATCGAGAGCCACATCCTCGACTTCTCGAGCGATGTGTACGGCGAACGCGTGGACCTGTCCTTCTGCCGGCATCTGCGCGAGGAGAAGCTGTTCTCGTCGATGATGGACCTTTCCGCGCAGATCGGACGTGACGCCGACGCCGCGCGGGAGTACTTTCGCCGTCTCGAGAGTTCCACCAACAGACCCAACTGAACGAAGGACCCAACCCCATGGCAAGCGAACAGATCTTCAACGTGGACAGTCAGAGCTTCGAGGAGCAGGTACTGGGCGCGGACAGCCCTGTCCTGGTCGACTTCTGGGCCACCTGGTGCGGCCCATGCCGCATGGTGGCGCCGATCCTGGACGAACTCGCGGACGAGTATGACGGCCGGGTACGGATCGCCAAGCTGGATGTCGACCACGCCCAGGACGTGGCCGTTCGCTACGGCGTACAGGGCATTCCGCACTTCATCCTGTTCAAGGATGGCGAGATCCTGGGCCGCATGACCGGCGCCGCGCCGAAGATGCGGTTCGAGGCCTTCCTGAACGATCACGTCTGA